>NZ_JBVVPS010000002.1:394390-515021 GCF_055811355.1 Bradyrhizobium sp. WSM4873
TTTTTTGCCCTATTTTTATTTTGTGGCTTCGGTCATGGGGGGTTGTGTGCTGGCCGGTTCCGCCAAAATAGATTCGTTGTCGCCCCCGGGTTGGCGCGGCCGACCCAGTATTCCAGAGGCAGTCGTCGCATACGGAGAGGCCGCGGCGTACTGGATGCCCCGCTTTCGCGGGGCATGACAGTTGTGCCGGAAGCTCGAACTCAGGCTACGCCCGCGCGCGCCCGTTGGCTTTGCCAACAGCGACGCCGTTGAGCTTCTTCTTTTTGGCGGCCTTCGCACCCGCCTTCTGCGCTTTGCGCTCCGTGCGCTCCTTCACCTTGGCGCGCTCGGCCCGCGCCTCGGCGCGCAGCTTCTTGCGCTTCTTCTCGCAAGATTCGCACTTGCAGCCGATCGGCTTCAGGTAGGCTTTGAAATAATCGGTGCCGTAGTCGTAGTTGATCTCATCGCCCGGCTCGATGTTCTTGATGGCGCGGATGAAGACCTTGCGCTCGCGCGGCCGGACGTCGGATTCGGCGTTGGGCCGGCACGAATGATTGATGTAGCGCGCGAGGTTCTTGCGCACCGAGCCGTCGATGGTCCAGCGGCCGTTGAGCTCGAACAGGTATTTGTTCTCTATGTCGTCGTGCTCGGGAATCCGGGAGTCCAGGATCGGTCCGTAATAACGGATGATCCGGGTGCCCTTCTTGATCGGCTTGGTGGCGAAGAGGCCGAGCCCGGTTTTCGAGCGGCCGACGCGATAAGGTTTGTTCGACGAGGTGGCTGGCATGATCACGAAAAACGAGGACGCGAACGAGGCTGAAAGAGCCCAAGCGAAGCCGCTCTTCTAGAACGATTCCGCGCCGCTGTCAGGTGCCTGTCGAGACTGTTTGAACCTTGCCCACAATCAAGACGTCTGATGGTACGGAGTTCCCGCTCGGTCAAAGGCGTCGTCATGTTCCGCATCACCACCGCAGCCATGGCCATGTTGCTGATGTGCAGCGGTCTCGACCGCGCCGACGCCCAATCCCTGGGCAGCCAATATAGCTCGACGGCCCCGAAGGATTGCCGCCAGATCGGCAAGTCCAGCGAGCTCGACGGCAGCACGACTCGGGTCTGCAAGGGCAAGGATGGCCTCGTGGTCCTGATCGCCGAGGACGATCTTCGCGAAATCGTCTCCGTCGGCCGCAATCGCAAGGCCGCGGCCGAGGAACCGGCGGCAAAAGTCTGGTTCGCTCCGTTCAACTCGTCCGAGATCACCGTCGAATGGCGCACCGCTGGGGCCAAGCCGTTTGCGATGATCCAGCGCTGGCACATCGCCGATGGCACCGATCCCGACAAGCAGGGGCGGCCGAACACCAAGGCCATGCTGATCGTGACCCGGCTGCCACCCGGCCCAGTCTGCCACGTCGCCTATGTCGACGCGATCGCCAACCCGAACGCCAATGAGCTCGCGCGCAAGGCCGCGGACGAGTTCGCCCGCAGCTTTACCTGCGGCAAGGACGAGGTGAAGATCATCGGCGCACGCGGCCGCGCGGTCGAGCTCGCGACGATGCGCTAGGCTTTCGTCTTGGCGCGACCACCGCAAAGGTTGCGTTCGTCCCGGCTGAATCAGGGACCCGGCGGCTTCCCCGTCACGGGCGACATCAGCATCGCCTCGAGCAGGCGTTCAGGCGTCGTCCCCTCGGGCAGGCGGCCCAGAATATCCTCCAGCCGCCCATCGAGCAGCAGCATGGTAAAACCGTGTACCATCGACCACGCGCGCGAGATCGCGGCGCCCTGATGGAGCGTCAGCGCGTCGCCGCTGATCTGCTCCTGCCGCATCATGCCGACGGCATTGGCGAGCCCGGCGAAGGACGCCTCGGCGGCCTCGTGCAGCGACGGCCTGGAATAGTCGAGGCGCTCGGTGCGGAACATGATGCCGTACATGCCGGGATGAGCCTGGGCATAGGCAACATAGGCCTTCGGCCGCGCTAGCGCGCGCTCGAGCGGGGTGGCGGCGGCGTCGCAGGACGACGCCATCGCCGCATTGAACTGGCGGAAGCCGACTGCAGCGAGCTCACTGAGAAGCCCGGTGAGGTCGCCGAAATGATGGGTGGGCGCGGCGTGTGAGACGCCCGCCTCGCGCGCCACCGCGCGCAATGTCAGGCCGGCGAGCCCGTCACGCTCCAGCACTCGTTCGGCGGCCTGGAGCAGCGCCTCGCGTAGCGCGCCATGGTGATAGGGCGCCTCGGCCTTGACGCTCGCCGGCCGTCGGGCGGGACGCGCCGGCGCGCTCGCCTTCTTTGGGGTGCGCGCACCGCGCGCGGTTTCTGTCCTGATTTCTCTCTTGCCCATGCGCCAGCTATAGGACGCAATATTGACAGTGTAAAGATTTCACTTGACCAAGCCCCCTCGCACGGCTATTTGATCTTGACGATGTAAAGATAAGGAAGGATATGCCGTGCAGCAGGACGCCGTTGCCGAACGCCGCCACAACCTCGGTCCGATCCCGTTCGAAGCCGACGCGCCCTTCCTGAAAATCGTCGGTGAATTGCCCCGCGAGCTGAACGGCACGCTCTATCGCAACGGCCCCAATCCGCAGTTTGACTCGCCTGGCGCGCACTGGTTCGTCGGCGACGGCATGCTGCACGCCTTTCGCCTCGAGAACGGCCGCGCCAGCCATCGCAATCGGTGGGTCCGGACGCCGAAATGGCTGGCCGAGCACGATGCCGGCCGCGCGTTGTTCGGCGGCTTCGGCCGCAAGCTGCCGGATGCCCCAACGAACCTGACCGACGGCGGCGTTGCGAATACCAACATCATCTTCCATGCCGGCAAGCTGCTTGCGCTGGAGGAGTTGCATCTGCCGACCGAGATCGAGCCCGGCACGCTGGCGACGCGCGGCTATCACAATTATCAGGGCCGCATCGCCGGCACCTTCACCGCGCATCCGAAGATCGATCCTGTGACCGGCGAGCTGGTGTTCTTCGGCTACAATGCCGCGGGACCGCTGACGCCCGCCCTCTCCTACGGATCAATCGATGCGTCCGGCAAGGCGACGCGCTTCGAACGATTCGAGGCGCCCTATGCCAGCATGGTGCACGACTTCATCGTCACCGAGAACCATGTGTTGTTTCCGATCCTGCCCATCACCGGCAGCATGGAGCGCGCGATGAGCGGGCGGCCTCCCTATGCCTGGGAACCGGACAAGGGCGCCTATGTCGGCGTGATCAAGCGCAAGGGCAGCGCAAAGGACATCGTCTGGTTCCGCGCTGAAGCCTGTTACGTCTTCCACGTCATGAATGCGTGGGAGGACGGTAACCGCATCATCGCCGACGTCATGCAGTTCGAGGAAGCGCCGCTGTTTCCGCATCCCGACGGTCGGCAGACCGATCCGGAGAAGTCGCGCGCCCGCCATTGCCGCTGGACGTTCGATCTCTCAGGCGACACCGACCGCTTCCAGCAGACCTATCTCGACGATCTCACCGGCGAATTCCCGCGCATCGACGACCGCCGCGCCGGATTGAAGAGCGGTCACGGCTGGTACGCCTGCGCCAATCCGAAGCTGCCGATGTTCGGCGCGCTGTCCGGCGTCGTCCATGTCGACGGTCATGGAAGGCGTCTCGGCCATTACCTGCTGCCGGTCGGCGACACCATTTCCGAACCCGTCTTCGTCGAGCGGTCGCAGGATGCCGCGGAAGGCGACGGCTGGCTGCTGGCGGTGGTCTGGCGCGCGCGGGAAAACCGCAGCGACCTCGCCGTGTTCAACGCCACGGATGTCGAGGCCGGTCCCGTCGCGCTGGTGCAACTCGGCCATCGCGTGCCCGACGGTTTTCACGGCAATTGGGTCGGCGCGCGGTAGCTCTCCTCTCGACATCGCTGATGTCACCAAAAAGGTCTCTCATGCATATGCCCTCGATCGCCGCGGACCGCCTCGCTGTCCTGATCCTGGTCCTGATCTGCGCCGGGATCACGCTCCAGATGATCTGGCCGCGGCGGGGCGGCCAAACCATTTTCAACGGCGGCATCTTGCTCGCCTTCGTCCTTTCGATCGCCTGTGCGTTACCTGTGCTGTCGCACCTGCCCTGGGCCGGATTCATCGACGGGGTGGCCGACCAAGTCGTTGCAACACTTCAGTTTTTAGAAGTCGCTTACGTCATTTTGACACTGTAAAGATTTTGCTTGACCCCGCCTCGCTCCTGACTTATTGATCTTTACACCGTAAAGATAAAGCCAGACCGAGGCGGACCATGGCGATTTTCCTGATCCTCGCGCCCTACGGCGCTTTCACCTTCCTGATGCTGATGACATCGGCCACGATCAGCGTCTTCGTAGCCTCGGCAATCTGTCTCGCTACCGTCGCGATCGATGTCGTGCGCGGCCGCTCGGTGAAGATCCTGGCCGTGGGCTCGGCACTGCTATTCGCCGCGATCGGCCTCCACCTCGCGCTGTTCGACCCGGCGCTCGGCACGCTCGGTGTCAAGCTGTCGGTCGACATCGGCATCTTCGTCATCTCGCTGGGCTCGATGCTGGTCCGCCGTCCCTTCACGCTGCAATACGCGCTCGAATCCGTGCCGGCCGAGATCGCGGCAATGCCCGGCTTCCACTATGCCAATTACGTCATCACCGGCGCTTGGACCGCGGCTGCGCTGCTGATGGCGGCCGCCAATCTCGTGCTGCTCTATGTCCCCGGCCTGCCGCTCTGGTCGAGCCTTGCGGTCGCCTTCGCCGCCCGCAATAGCGCGATCTACTTCACAAAGTGGTATCCCGAATATCGTCAGATCAAGTACGGTGCGCCGGCCAGCGCAATGCCCAACTCCCGCTGAACAGGATCGACGATGAAGGACGTATTCGCCCGCCTCGCCTCCGACCTCTTCTCCGCCATCGTCTTCCTGGTCATCTATCTCGTTACCGACAACGTCGTCCTGGCAACGTCGGTGGCGATTGCCGGAGCGATCGCGCAGGTGATCTACGCGCGCGTCAAGGGGCAGCAGCTCAATTACATGACCTATGCGAGCGTCGCGCTCGTCGTCGTGCTCGGCACGGTCACGCTGCTGACCAACGATCCCCGCTTCATGCTCGCAAAGCCCTCGATCGCGCATTTCGCGATCGGCGCCATCATGCTCAAGCGCGGCTGGATGCTGCGCTACATGCCGCCGATCGTCGCCGAGACCGTTCCGGAATATGTGACGGCTGCAGGTTATGCCTGGGCCGCGCTGATGTTCGTGATCGGCGCCGGCATGATCGCCGTCGCTTCCACAGGCGATCTGAAGCTGTGGGCGTTCTACATCACGGTGGTCGCGGGCGGCGCCAAGATCCTCGCCTTTGCCGTGCAATATGTCGTGCTCCGTCTCATCGTCACCAGCCGACGGCGCGCCGCCGCCCGCGCCTGAATGCCTCCAACGGAGCGTTAGGCGCGGGCGGCGAGTTGCGCTATACGCTCGGCCGGGACTGGTCCGCGGATCGTCGCGGTCCGCCGGGATCTTGGGAGACGCGAATGGCCGTCGACGGCAACTGGACTCTGACCCTGACGACACCCATGGGCGAGCGTAAGGCGACGCTGAGCCTGACGGCTGCCGGCGGCACGCTCACGGGGACGCAGGGTGCAGAAGGCGATACAACCGAGATTTTCGACGGCACCGTCAGCGGCGATGCGGTCAACTGGAAGGTCTCGATCACCAATCCGATGCCCTTGACGCTCGAATTCATCGGAACCGTCTCCGGCGACAGCATGAGCGGGGAGATGGGCATCGGCCCGATGGGCAGCTTCCCGTTCACCGGCACGCGCGCCTAAGCCGCGCGGCAACCGTGCGCGCGCTCGGTCTCATCGCGGCGACGATCCTGTGTTTCGCGACACAAGCGGCGCGCGCGGACGATGCCGAACCGGCGTGGCGCGCAAGCGCGCTCGCCATGGTACCGGCGGGCTATTTCGCCGGCGCGGCCTATCGAACCGAAGGTTCGACCGGCTACCTCGCCGTCTATGCGGCCTCGTCGAACGATCCGAAGTCACCTGCAAGCGTGTTCGTCGCGCGCCAGGCTCTCGTGGTCGCGCTGACGCCGGATGCGACGCGCGCAGTCTCGGCCGAATTGAAGCCGCGCAGCGGGCCCGATCCCGAAAACGACGACACTGAGTTCGCAAAGCTGCACGCCGATCTCGCCGCCAAGCGCTCAACGCTCCCCGACGGCACCGAGCCCTGCGATCTCGGCGCCTGGTCCGTGGACAAGGATCCTGGTGGCCTCAACGTGCGTGCCGAACCATCGATCAAGGCGCGTGTGCTCGGCACGCTTCCGCCGCCCTACCGGCTCAAGCTCGGCAGCAGCGAGAACACGCCCGATGGCGGCTGGCTCACCGAATTCCGCATCATCGGCTTCAAGAGCGGCTGGTTTCTGATCGAAGGCGCCAAGCCGCCGGGCAAGGACTACGAGGACGACAAGAAATATCCGCGCAGCGCGCCAAAGCCCTATGCCGGACGCGGCTGGGTCGCCTCCAACAAGGTCGGCGCGTCCTACGCGAATGGTGCAACGCGCATGGGCGGCCTGTTCCAGGCGCCGTTCATCGATGCGAAGTGGATGCCGGCCCAGCGCGAGCTCGGCGGCCCGATCGACACCGATGGCGGGCCGAAGCGCATCCTTGCGTGTAGCGGTCTCTGGGGTCTGGTCGAGAGCCAGGACGGCGTTCGCGGCTGGTGGCGCGGGCTGTGCTCCAACCAGGTCACGAATTGCAGTTAGCACGCCAAGGCATCCGCATCGTCATGGCCGGGTTTGTCCCGGCCATCCACGTCTTCCTCGCCGCACCAAGAACGTGGATGCCCGGGACAAGCCCGGGCATGACGATCGTGGTGGGATGCATGCACAATCACTCGCACGCAGGTGCGAGTGAGGCAGCTAGCCCAGATTCAGCTCCTTGAAGAAGTCATTGCCCTTGTCGTCGATGATGATGAACGCCGGGAAGTCGACGACCTCGATGCGCCAGATCGCTTCCATGCCGAGCTCGGGATATTCGAGCACCTCGACCTTCTTGATGCAGTGCTCGGCGAGGTTCGCCGCGGCGCCGCCGATCGAGCCGAGATAGAAGCCGCCATATTTCTTGCAGGCCTCACGCACGGCCGGCGCCCGGTTGCCCTTGGCGACCATCACCATCGAGCCGCCGGCGGCCTGGAACTGATCGACAAAGGAGTCCATGCGACCAGCAGTGGTCGGGCCGAACGCACCGGAGGCGTAGCCCTCGGGCGTCTTGGCGGGGCCCGCGTAATAGACGGGATGGTTCTTGAAATAGTCCGGCAGCGGCTCGCCCTTGTCGAGCCGCTCGCGCAGCTTGGCATGCGCGGAATCGCGCGCAACGATCATGGTGCCGGTCATCGAGACCCGCGTCTTGGTCGGGTACTTCGAGAACGTGGCCAGGATATCCTTCATCGGCTGGTTGAGGTCGATCTTGACGACCTCGCCGCCGAGCGACTGCTCGACCTCAGGCAGATACTGCGCCGGGTTGTGCTCGAGCTCTTCGAGATAGACGCCGTCCTTGGTGATCTTGCCGAGCACCTGGCGATCGGCCGAGCATGACACGCCGAGCCCGATCGGCAGCGAGGCACCGTGACGCGGCATGCGGATCACGCGCACGTCGTGGCAGAAATATTTTCCGCCGAACTGCGCGCCGACGCCGAGCGACTGCGTCATCTCCAGGATTTCCTGCTCCATCTCGATGTCGCGAAACGCGTTGCCGTCGGGCGAGCCGTGGGTCGGCAGCGCGTCCAGATAGCGAGCCGACGCCAGCTTCACCGTCTTCATGCAGAGCTCGGCCGAAGTGCCGCCGATCACGATGGCGAGGTGATAAGGCGGGCACGCCGCGGTGCCCAGCGTCAAGACCTTCTCCTTCAGGAAGGCGAGCAGCCGGTCCTTGGTCAGCACCGAGGGCGTGGCCTGGAACAGGAAGCTCTTGTTGGCGCTGCCGCCGCCCTTTGCCATGAACATGAACTTGTAGGCGTCATCGCCTTCGGCGTAGATCTCGCACTGCGCCGGCATGTTGTTGGCGGTGTTCTTCTCCTCGTACATCGACAAGGGCGCGACCTGCGAGTAGCGCAGATTGCGGCGCAGGTAAGCATCGCGCGCCCCTTCCGACAGCGCCGCCTCGTCGTCACCATCGGTGATGACGTTGCAGCCCTTCTTGCCCATGATGATCGCGGTGCCGGTGTCCTGGCACATCGGCAGCACGCCGCCGGCGGCGATGTTGGCGTTCTTGAGGAAGTCCAGCGCGACGAACTTGTCGTTCGGGCTCGCCTCGCCATCCTCCAGGATCGCGCGGAGCTGCTTCAGATGACCCGGCCGCAGATAGTGGTTGATGTCGCCAAAGGCCGCTTCCGACAGGGCCCGCAACGCCTCACGCGACACCACCAGCATGTCTTTCCCCAGCACCTTCTCGACCCGCACGCCCTCGGCTGTGATCTTCTTGTAGGGCGTCTCGTCCTTGCCCAGCGGAAACAGCGGCGTGTGCTTGTAAGGCGGAACGGGCTTTGCGGGGTCGGGGAAGGCGGTGGGAGCGTTCATGGGCTGGAATCTCAGGGTTTTGGGGCCCTCGCATGGGCCCCTTTCATAGAAGCGTTCTAAGCTTTTTTGCCGCAAAGGGAAGGCGCTCTGGTGCGGTCGGGCATCCCGATTCGGCGCATGGGAGCTATTTTCGGCGGCTGTCGGCGGACACCAGGCCCTCATGATGCCAGTGAAGACCCTGGGTGCACCCCTTGCGCTACGCGCGGGACGACGATTGAATGCGCCCGCTAAGGGGCTTTTCATCATGACATTGAACTTGCACGTCCGCGGCGCGATCCTGGTCGTCGCCGCCATCACCGGCCTTGTGACCCTCGCCTCTCCGGCCCGCGCGGACCGCTGCGATGACAGCGCCAAGGAGCTGGCGAACCAGGTCGATCGTCTCAAGGTGAATTTCCGCGCCGCCAACGTGGTCTACCTGACGCACCCCGCGGCCAAGGAATTGTCCGTGGCTTGCCGTGGCGACAAATATTCGATCGAGCTCTATGCCAAGGGCGATCGCAAGCCCAAGCCGGAGTTCTTTGCGCTGGTGGGGTCGATGGCGGCGATCGTCTTCACCGTGACCAAGGACGATACGACGACGGGCGCGACACGGTGCCTGAAGCGGATGGGACTCTTGCGCGGCGACAAGATCAGCATGCGTTACCGGCGTCTCAACATGGAATGCACCCGCACCAAGACGGATGCGTCCATCGCGATCACGCGCGGCAAGGACGAATAGGCGGGGCGACCCCGCTTTTTCCACGCACTCCGTCATTGCGAGCGAAGCGAAGCAATCCAGGCTGTCTCTGCGGTGACAGACTGGATTGCTTCGTCGCAAGGGCTCCTCGCAATGACGAGGAGAGGTCCGAGAGCGCATCCCACCGCACCGGATCCCTTGCATTTTAACGATTGGCTTGAAGGAAATTTCGCTCCTCGCGGCGCAGGGTCAATTGTTTCCATATGTGAGGATTTGTGGATGAGCGTTTCTACCGTTGCGCCGCCGCCGATCGCGATCGTGGTGCCGAGCTACGACACGACCAAGCAGCAGGACGATCAGATCAAGACCAAGGACAACGACCCGACCTATAAGCCGCCGCCGCCCGCGCCGCTGCCGCCGGGTCAGGGTACGCGGATCGATCAGCTCGCCTGATTGGCCGCGTCGAAGATGAAATGCCCGATCCGGTCGATCGGGCTTTTCGCGTGTCCGGCCGCATCTTCGCCGGATAGCGGTACCAATATCGTGCGCGGCTACCCTGAGACCTGCGCATGATCGCAAGACTACTGTTGCAGAGCACGATCACCACGGCCGCCATGGGCGCGCTGCTGTTCGCGTCCGCCGGGACCCTGCATTGGCCTTCGGCCTGGGTGTTACTCGCGACCTCCGCCCTGCTCGGCCCGCTCGGCGGCTGGTGGCTTTACCGGGTCGACCCCGCACTGCTCGCCGAACGCCTGCGGCCAGTCCTGCAAAAGGATCAGCCCGCTGCCGACAAGGTGTTCATGACCGTCTTCGTCGTCACGATGCTGGTCTGGCTGGCGGCGATGGGGCTCGATCGGCGTACGCTATCCTCCGACATGCCGATGACGCTGCAGATGCTCGGCCTCGCCCTGTTCCTGCTCTCGACGCTGTTCATCCTCTGGGTCTTCCGCGAGAACTCGTTTGCGGCACCCGTGGTGAAGCTGCAAGCCGAGCGCGCGCAGCGCGTGATCTCGACGGGACCTTATGCCCATGTACGCCATCCCATGTACAGCGGCATGATCCTGTTCTTCGCCGGCGTGCCGCTGCTTCTGGGCTCATGGTGGGGACTTATGATGGTGCCGCTGTTCCTCCTATTGTTTGCCATCCGCATTCGCATCGAGGAGCGCACGCTGCGCGAGGGCCTGCCGGGCTATGCCGACTATGTGACACGCGTGCGCTATCGCCTGTTTCCTGGCGTATGGTGAGCGCGCAACACCCCCTCGGCACCTCCGGACCGGCTAACCATCCAATTCGCGGTAGCGGCGGAAGATGCCCTGCTCGTTGAAGGCAATGCGGCGGCGGCTTTCGAGATAGGCCTTGATGTTCGGCCGCGTCGCGACGCGCCCGTGCAGGCCGACGAGGCCCGGGATATCGGCCTCGAACGCCTTCATCCGCATCGGAAACGCATAGCGTAGTCCCGCGACGAGCTGGAACAGCGAGAGATCGAAATGGGTCAGCTTGCGGCCGGTGACATAGGCGCCGCCATTGTCCTGAAGGAGCTGCTCGAAGTAACCGAGATATTTCGGCACGCGCTCGCCCCAGAAGTCGGCGGTGCGCTTCTTTGCCGGCGGTTTCTGATCTTCGTAGTAGAGCGAAGGCCCGAGCGGGTGATGGGTGTCGTGAATCTCGACCACGAAATCGGTGATCGTCAGCTGGAGCTGATGCACCCAGAGTTGACCCGCCTCCGACTTCGGGGCGAGGGCGTGGCGGGCGCCGAGATAGAGCAGGATGTTCGCGGTCTGGCCGATGACGAGCTTGCCGGCTTTGAGGAACGGCGGCGCAAAGGGCGGCGTGCCCTTGTGCGCGTCCATCATCTTCATCATCGCAGCTGTGCCGCGTGGGCCACGCGCCACGTCGACGTAAGCCGCGCCCGCCTCCTCCAGCGCCAGCCGCACATATTCACCGCGGCCCTGGATCTCGGGCCAATAATAGAGCTCGTATTTCATGGAAACTGTCCGTGATTGCGTTGCGGCAAGTCTAGCACGCAACCACGAACTCCATGCCGGTGGCGAGAGTTCCGCGCCTCAATTCGACGCGAAGCAATACAGCAGGCCGTCGCCGCCGGTGCTCTTCAGATCGGCCTGCGAGCAGCCGCCATCGGGACCGCGCGAAGGATGCGAGCTGTTCCACGATTTCGACGGCTCGTCATCGCGCAGGCCTTGACGGTCGGCGTGGCCAACGACCGCCGCGCCTTGCGTGCTCGACGTCCAGTTCTTGCAGGTCTTGTCGTCACCCGCGGGAAATGCGCTGCCGTCGGCTTGCGAACCCGTGAGAATGTCGTGCCGGTTCGGCGTGTCGCCGCGGCCGTTGATGACCTCGCCCTTCTCGCTGAGCGCGGTCTGCTTGGTGAGGTTGTTGGCCGCCCCGTGCAGGTCGGCAACGTCCTTGGCGATCACAGCGCCCTTGGCGTTCTGCCACGGTCCCTTGCCGATGCGGTCGCGCGCGTTGACGGCCGGCTTGCCGTCGGCCGCCTGCGTGGAGAGATAGGCGCGCCAGGTTTTGCTGCCGGCGCCGCCGGCCTGGGCCAGCTTCTGGCACTGCGCATCGGCCCCCTCCAGACCGCCGAGATCGGCGCCCTTGCCCGGCCCGTTGGAGGTGACGAAGAACGTCATGCCGGCCGATTGCGCCTGCGCCGATGGCGCCGCCAGCAAGGCCGCAGCGAGCGCGAGGCCTGAAATCGTCACGGTTCTCTCAATGCGGATCATCCTGTCCTCCCTTTGTGTTGTCGTTGGCCGCCAGATTTCAACCCGACGCAGGCCCACTTATTCCGATGCCGCGATGCGAGACGCCCAAAGAAAATGGCCAAATGCAAGAAGCACGATGTCCTGGTTTTTCATGTCGTCTGCGATCAGTTGGTCAGCGGGATCGCCGACGATTCCCAGCCGCTTCCCGACTGCCATGTCGATTAATTGCTTCCCGGGACAAGGGTGCCGGGCGAGCATACCCAATGGGCCGATCCTCAAGTGATCGTCCAGGGTAGGACGCGGGGGACTGTGGCGGGACCGTTCAGGGCGGTATCCGCGATCACATCGGGGCTGCGCAGGGCGCGGCACAAGGGGGAGATCGTCATGCACCGGACCACCATCCGCCCAATCACGACAATTGCCGGCCGTGCCACCCTTTGCTGCCTTGCCGTCGGTCTTTCCATCGGTCCGAACTGCGCCTTGGCCGCGGAACTGCTCAAAGCCCGACTTGCGCAAAACCTCGGACCGATCTCCGGCATTGCGATCGTCGCCAAATCGAAGGGAATCTTCGAAAAGAACGGACTGGACATCACGGTCTCGAACTTCACGTCCGGCAAGCAGTGCCTGGACACGGTGATCGGGGGTGGCGCCGACGTTGCGACGACGGCCGAGGCGCCGGTCACCGCTTCGGCGATGGCAAACCAGCCCATCGCGTTCGTCGCCGGCATGGAATATTCCGATCTCAAGACGCTGGTCGCGGCCAAGGCCGGCATCAAGACCAAGGAAGATCTTCGCGGCAAGCGAATAGCCTTCACTGCCGGCACAGGCAGCGAGGTTTACACGGCGACCTTGCTGAAGTCGGTGGGATTGACGCCCAAGGATGTCACCCTCGTCAATCTGCGGCCGCAGGAGATGCTGCCGGCACTTGCAGCCGGAAGCATCGACGCGTTCGACACCTGGGAGCCCCACGTCGCCAACGCGAAGAAGGCCCTGGGCGAAGCCGTTACTGAGGTCGATACAAAGGGCACCTACTCCGAGACGTTCAATATCGTCGTCATGAAGTCCTATCTGGACGCCAACCCCGTGCTGGTTGAGAAATTCATCGCTGCACTGATCGATGCCGAGATCTGGATGAAGGCACACCCGGATGAAGCAATTACGACAGTGGCGGACGCAGTCGGAATGAAGCGGGACGAACTCGCCCCGATCTGGGCCGACTATGTTTACCGGGTGCGTCTCGATGACCGGCTGATCGAGATTCTGAAGACCCATTCCGCATGGCGCCTCGAGAGCGGCAACCATCCTCCGGGAGCGGCGATGCCCGACTTCAGCAAGATCATCGTCACCGAGCCACTGAAAAAGGTCGACCCCGCACGCGTCACCCTGTCGTGGAAATAGGCACCCGCGCGGCCATGCAGGAAGCCACTTCAGCGGGACGCGATATTGCCATCCGCGCTGGCGGTCGCGCTCGGCGGCCGAATTCAGTTCGGCTTCGCCGCCTCAATATTCTGGTCGGGGCGCTTTCGCTTCCCTTGTTCATTGGGCTCTGGGAACTGATCTCCCGTTCGGGGACCGTCAACATGGTGCTGTTTCCACCGCCGACGGTGGTTGCTGCGGCCGTGCTTGAGTGGATACGAAGCGGACAGTTCTTTAGCGATCTGTTGGCCAGCCTCTTTCGCGTGACCACGGGATTCATCATAGGCGGCGCGCTCGGCATCCTGCTCGGTGTTCTCACCGGCCAATTCCCCGTTATCTCGAGCTTGCTGTCCCCGCTATTCCATATCTTGCGGCCTATTCCGCCGATTGCGTTCGTGCCGATCGTCATCCTCTGGTTCGGTCTGTCGGAGGCGGGAAAATTGTTCCTCGTCGTATGGGGCGTATTCTTCACGGTATGGCTTTCGACTCACATCGGCGTGCAGAAGGTCGACCGTGGTCTAATTCGGGCCGCGTTGATGCTCGGCACGCCCCGACGGCAGATGCTGCAGGAGATCGTACTGCTGGGCGCGCTTCCCTACATTGTGGTCGGGTTGCGCACCGCCGTCAGCATCTCCTTCTACACGCTTGTCGCGGCTGAACTGGCCGGCGCTTTCGCCGGCATTGTCTACAGGATCGAGATTGCGCAGCAGAATTTGCAAACGGGCCAGGTCATGGGCGGGCTCGCAGCGCTCGGGTTGATGTCGTTCATAGCCGACCGGCTGTTTGCGGCTCTTGCCGAACGTATCGTCTGGTGGCGCTGATGTCGGGATCTCGATCGGGTATGAAACTGGTGCTGGCAAGTTCGCCTGCCTCCGTCGAATCGGCGCGGAAACAACCGGCCATTCAAGTCTCGAACCTGAGCATCGTCTTCGACACCAAGCGCGGGCAAATCATCGCGGTCGATCGCGTTTCGTTTGACGTGGCGCCTGGCGAGTTCGTTTGCATCGCCGGTCCCTCCGGCTGCGGCAAGTCGACGGTGCTCAATACGATCGCCGGGCTGAAAGTGCCGTTCGAAGGCGAGATCCTGGTCGAGGGCGCGCCCGTCTACAGTCCGCGTCCCGATGTCGGCATGGTGTTCCAGCAGCCGCATCTCTTTCCCTGGAAGTCCGTCCGCAGCAACATCGCCCACGGTCCCAGGATGCTCGGGAAGTCCAGGACGGAAGCGTATGCCATCGCCGACGATCTGATCGCGATGGTCGGCCTCAAGCGTTTCGCCGACGCTTACCCGAACACGCTGTCCGGCGGCATGCAACAGCGCGTGGCGATCGCACGAGCGCTGGCCAATCAGCCCCGTGTGCTGCTGATGGACGAGCCCTTCGGGGCGCTCGACGCGCAGACCCGCGCGGTGATGCAAGACAATCTGCTGGCGCTGCGCGACCGGATCAAGGCGACAATCGTATTCGTGACGCACGACATCGATGAAGCCATCGTGCTGGCCGACCGCGTTCTCATCATGAGCGCGGGACCCGGCCGCATCCTGCGCGAAGTCGCGGTCAAGCTGCCGCGCCCACGGTCGAGTTCTGTCATGGTCGAGCCAGCTTATCTGTCGCTCAAGAAGGATTGTCTCGACGTCATCCGCGCGGAAGGGTTGCGGGCGTTCAATCAGTCGGACGCGGACTGACGACGCGGAGCCCGCGGGTCTGAGGCGACGCAGCGGGCTGGCATGGTTCTTGAATAGTCGATGCCGGGTCTCACCTGCGGAGCCGGCCATGCACAGGGCGAACAGCGCGATAGCGGCAGGTGTGATGCTCGCGGAGTCGGACGATCTCGTCAGACCGCTGCCCGGCTTGCTGGATGGTCTCAACCGGGCTGATTGCAATCGCTTGCGTGCGATCGGACGCGAAAAGATCCTGGAAGCCGGCCAACTGGTTTGGTCTCAGGGCGACGCACAGGCCGGGATCTACCTGATCAGCGAGGGACGCATACGCAGCTACTATGCTGCACCGTCGGGGCGGGAAGTCACGCTCGCCTATTGGTTTCCCGGCAACTTCGTCGGAGGGCCCGACATATTCGGGACGGGCCCGCACATGTGGACATCGGTTGCGGCCGAGCGCAGCCGGTTGACGTTCATGCCCGGACCGGCGCTGCGGCGGCTTGCGCTGGAATGGCCGACGATTGCCGTCGCCTTGCTGGATGCCCTGGCATTCAAGGCGCGATGCTATTCGGCGATGGCCCAGATGCTGGGGACGCGCTCGGTGACCGAGCGGTTGCACAGCCTGCTGATCTTCCTGTCGCATGTCTACGGCGTGAAGCGCGACAACGAGGTCGTCGTCGGCATGCCGTTCACCCACGGTGATCTCGCCAACCTCATCGGATCCACCCGCCAATGGGTGACCGTGCAACTCGCGCGGCTCCAGGACGAAGGCGTGATCAGATACGAAAGATCCGTGATTTCGATCCTGGATGTTTCTACGCTCGGGCAGGCAATGGGATAATGTCCGCCCTTTAGCCGCCAGACTTCAATTCGAATGCCGATCCGTCTGCGCCAGCCTCGAATCGCCGTGCCAGTCCGATCAGCGCGCGATCGTGCCAGGCCGGCGCCAGCAGGGTCACGCCCATGGGCATGCCGTTTGGCAATTTCGCATTCGGAACGGCGACGCCGCAGAGATCGAGTAGATTGGCAAAGTACGAGTAGTAGCCCAGACGATTGTTGAGGGTGATCGGATCGCGATGCATCTCCTCAAGTGTGAACGGCCGCGGTGCAGTCGGAACCACCAGGGTGTCGATGCCGGCAAAGATTGCTTCGGCGTCGCGGCGAAGCCGGTGCAGCCGGTGAATGGCGCCAAACGTGTCGATCGCCGAATAGCCGGCGGCTGAGCCCAGCACGGTCCTCGTGACATCAAGCAAGGAGCCGGATTCGACGTCGATGAGCGAAGCGATGGCGGAGTGCCGCTCCGCGACCCAGGGACCGCTGAACATCAACTCCCCGGCCTGGCGGAATGGGGCGAAGTCCACCTCGATCGCCGTTCCTCCGATATGAGCAAGACGTTCGCAGGCGCTCTCGTAGAGTTCGCCGCATTCCGACATGCCGAAGCATTCGAGATCTGCTGGCGCAACGCGGCCGAACCGGAATGATGCCGCCGCCCCGTTGGCGGGGAAAAAGGTTCTGGGCAGGCGGCTGTAGGGATCTTCGAAATCAAACCCTTCGATGATGTCGAGGATTGCTTCGCCGTCGCTGACGGTATTGCAGAATACCGACACGCAATCGATCGTCGGACAATTCGGCACCAGGCCACGTGATGACACCAGCCCAACGGTCGGCTTAATTCCGACGACGTTGTTGAATCCGGCAGGTATGCGCCCCGAGCCGCCGGTATCGGTGCCGAGCGCAAAGGCGACGTGCCCGGCCGCCACGGCGACCGCGGAGCCGGAACTGGAGCCGCCCGCAACATAGCGCGCATCGGCAACCGACGCGCAGGGGCCATGGGGCGAGCGCACGCCGGATAGGCCTGTGGCGAACTGATCGAGATTGGTCTTTCCGAGGCAAATTGCGCCGGCTGCGGTGAGACGTTCGACGCTATGAGCAGAATGCCAGGGCGTGTAGCTGAACGCCGGACATGCGGCAGTGGTCGGCATTCCCGCGACGTCGATATTGTCCTTCACACCAAATGGAATGCCGAGCAGCGGAAGATCCTCGCCCGTCCGCGCGCGCGCCACCAGCTTATGGCATTCTTCGAGTGCCTCCTGCCGCGGACGAAGATAGATCCAGCAATTGCGGTCGCGCTCGGCCTCGATCCGGTCATACGCGGTTCCGATCGCCTCCAGCAGCAACGACGAACTCCTGGCAATGCCTTCGTAGTTTGTCCTGAGGCGCGCGACACACTGGCTCACGGAATATCTCCACATCCAACCGGCAGGCGCGAAATTGCGGCAGCGCTGCGCGGCCAACAAGCAATTAAGTGCTTCGCCCAAATGGCCGCCTGACCGGAAACGCGCCGCTCAAACAAAAAGGGCGCCGTGCCGAAGCACGACGCCCTCGTTTGTCGCTATACGCGCGATCAGTTGGTCTGCTGGATCGCCGACAATTCCCAGGCGCCGCCCGGACGTCGGGCAAAGGTCCAGACTTCGGTGGCCTCGCCCGGCTGCTCGCTGCCGGCGACAATTGCGCCGGTATTGCGATCGAGCGTCTTGTCGGTGAGCGCGAAGCGCAGCGCCACCGTTGCGTAATCGGTCTCGCCTTCGCGCCAGGCTTCCGCGAGGTCGCCCTGCAGCAGCTTCACGCCGCTGACCTTGTTGACGACATTGCGCGCGCGGTTCTGGCCAAGGTCCTGCTCGAAATAGGAGACCATTTCCGGCGTCGCCAGCGTGTGCAGCTTGGCCACGTCCTCATTCGACCACGCGGTCTGGACATCGCCGAGCAGGCGCTCGAACGCTTCATAGTCGTCCGGCTTGATCTCGAGCGGCGCGTTGTTGGCACCGAAGCCGAAGCCGCCGCCAAGACCGCCACCAAGGCCACTACGATTGTTCGCCTGCGGTCCCGGACCGGCACCGGCGTCAGCGTTGGCATAGGCCGCCTGCGGGGTGTGGCGGCGCTGCCACCAGGACATCGCCAGCCGAACCACGACCACCACGAGCACGATCTGGATGATCAGGCCGATGATCGACGAGAGGCCGCCGAGCCCGCCGAACAGGCCACCGCCGAACAGCATGCCGAGCAGGCCCGCGCCGAGGAACCCGGCCGCAAGGCCGCCCAGGAAACCGCCGCCGCGGCCGAACAGGCCGCCGCGCGCAGGTGCGGCGGCAGCCGAATTCATGCCTGCGCCCGGCTGGGTGTAGGTCCGATTGAACTGCGAGGTCGAGCCCGGCGCGGTCGTGGTCGACGGCGGGGCCGAATAGGTGCGCGAACCGCGCGAACCCGACGACATACCGCCACCGACGCGCGCGTCGGCGGACGAGATCGCCAGCGCAGTCGGCAGCGCAAGCGCCAGCACGACGGCAATCGTCTTGAAGAGACTGCGGGAGCGTTGCGAGAAATTCATGTTGGTTTCCCAGATCCCCGGCATGGGGACGTGCCCCTAAGATGGGCAGCCTTCCGTAAAAAGGAAGCCACTATCGGAACTTATGGCTGCGGCCCTCAGTCGCGGGGATGTGGCAAAAGCCCATCTTTGGCGGCAGCTTGGCCGCGTGTGCGAAGGAGCCGCGGTCGCGGGTTACCGGCGCTTTTGCGACAGCAAATTCCGCTTTTCCGTCGTCATCGCGTTGAGGCCCTTACCCCGCCTTCGCCATCGTCTCCTTCACGGCCGCCACGAGCTGGCTGAGCGTGAACGGCTTGGGCAGGAAGTCGAACTGCTGGCCTTCGGGCAGGCTCTTCTCGAATGCGTCTTCGGCGTAGCCGGAAACGAAGATGAACTTGATGTCGGGGTTTTTCTCGCGCATCGCCTTGAGCAGCGTCGGGCCGTCCATCTCCGGCATCACGACGTCGGACACGACGAGATCGATTCCGCCGCTCTGCTCTTCCAGCACCTCGAGCGCCTCGACGCCGTTCTCGGCCTCGACCACGGTGTAGCCGCGCGAGCGCAGCCCGCGTGCGTTGAGCGCGCGCAGACCCTCCTCGTCCTCGACCAGGAGGATGGTGCCCTGTCCGGTGAGATCGGTGCGGGGCTTGGCGTCGGCTGCGGACGCCGCCTCCTTCGCGGCACCATTGCTGGTGCCAACGACCGGCGCCGGCTGCTCGACCTGCACCTCCGGCTCGGCATGATGGCGCGGCAGGAAGATGTGGAAGGAGGTGCCCTGCCCCGGCTCGGAGTCCACGTAAATGAATCCGCCGGTCTGCTTGACGATGCCGTAGACGGTGGAGAGCCCGAGGCCGGTGCCCTTTCCGACCTCCTTGGTCGAGAAGAACGGCTCGAAGATCTTGTCGCGGATGTCGGCGGGAATGCCGGTACCGGTATCGGCGACCTCGATCCGCACATAGTCGGCGGCCGGCATGCCCTTGTAGGCCAGCCTGGCCGCTTCCTCGGTGGTGACGTTGGCGGTGCGGATGATCAGCTTGCCGCCGTCGGGCATGGCATCGCGCGCGTTGACCGCGAGGTTGACGATGACCTGCTCGAACTGGGAGACGTCGACCTTGACCGGCCAGAGATCGCGGCCGTGGATGGTCTCGTGCTTGACCTTCTCGCCGATCAGGCGACGCAGCAGCATGGCGAGATCGGAGAGCGCATCGCCCAGGTCGAGCACCTGCGGCCGCAGTGTCTGCCGGCGCGAGAACGCCAGCAACTGCCGCACCAGCGTGGCGGCCCGCGTCGCGTTCTGCTTGATCTGCATGATGTCCTGGAACGACGGGTCGGTCGGCTTGTGCGCGTTCAGCAGGAAATCGTTCGCCATCATGATGGCGGAGAGCACGTTGTTGAAGTCGTGGGCGATGCCGCCGGCGAGCTGGCCGACAGTCTCCATCTTCTGCGACTGGTTGATCTGGTTCTCCAGCGCGCGCCGCTCGGTGGTCTCGAGCATGTGCACGATGGCGACTTCGGCGTCGTTCTCGGCCGCATCCACCGGCGTGACGAAGAACTGGCCCCACCGCTCTCTGGTTCCTTCGAGCGCCACTTCGACCGGCGCGACGTCGGCCTGGCCCTCCGCGGCCTGGTTGATGGCCGCGATCAAAAGATGCCGGTCACGCGAATTGACCGCACGGAAGATCGACTTGCTGGCGCTGTCGAGCCCCAGTGCCTGCCCCAGCTTGGCGTAGCGCGCATTGGCGCGCACGACATTGCCGCCGCGGTCGACCGTCGCGATCGCCATCGGGGTATGGTCGAAGAAGCGCATGAAGCGCACTTCGGCGGCGCGGTCGGGATCGCTGCGCTCGTCGCGGGCACGGCTGATCACCAGCGTGCGCGACGGGCCCGGCGCGCCGTCGGCGCCAAAGGCGAGCTTGTGATAGAGCCGCACCGGCATGGTCTTGCCAGTACGCATGCGCAGGTCGATGTCGAAGACTTCCGTCTTCACCTCGCCCGGCACCGCGACGATCGCCGTCAACAGCGAAGCGCCGTCGCCGGAGACGATGTCGGTGAGCTTCAGCCCGCCCGAGCCGATCTCGGCAAGGTCGTAGTCGAGCCAGTTCGCCAGCGTCGCATTGACATAAGCGAGCTCGCCGGCCGGATTGACCGAGAAGAAACCGCAAGGCGCGTGATCGAGATATTCGATCGCGTGCTGGAGTTCCTGGAACACGTCCTCCTGGCGCTCGCGGTCGCGGGTGATGTCGGCGATCGACCACACCGCGTATCTCGTCTCGCGCTTGCCGGTGCCGAGGGGCCGCACCCGCATGCGCAGCCAGCGGCCCTGGCTGCCGTCATTGCCGGAGATGCGCACCTCTTCCTGCTGCCGCTTGCCTTCGCGCGCGGCTTTCAACAGGCGGAACACCGCCTCGGAGACGTCGGGGTTGCCGATGAAGACGCGCTCCACGGGGCGCACGTCCTGCGGGCCGGCGGCGCCGGTCAGCGTCAGATAGGCCGCATTGGAATAGACCACATGGCCGCGCGGGTCGGTGACGGCGAGGCCGTCGAAGGCGTGGTCGGCGATGCGCCCCATCACGGGATCGTCGAGATTGCGGTCGACGAAGCGGATGATGCCGGCGGCGAAGGCGAACAGGTTGAAGAGGCCGACCATCGCCAGCACGGCGAGGATGCCGAGGATATAGGGCTGGGCCTGCGCGCGCCCGAGCGTCATCAAGCCGACGGCAACGGCGACGAGGCCGGCGGCCACCAGCAGCACCAGCGCAATGCTGCCCGAGCGCGGCGACGGCTCGTGCGCCGCAACGGGCTCGCGTGTGAGGTCGTGTTCGGTCTCGGCAGTCATCTCAAGCTGGCACAGCCTGTCGGCAGAGAATCAACGCGCTACAGGGCGCGCAGGGTCCTCCCTGCCTGAATCGGACCCGCAGGCGCAAGGGCAGCAGGGGCGAAAGGTACGCTGATTCCCAGATTACGGCCATTTCCAGTACTTTTCAGGGGTTTTATTGCCGGCTGGCACCAAATCCGCTCTTCAGACGCATGACGTAGCCGATGACTTCGGCGACCGCATGGTAGTGCTCGGTCGGGATTTCCTCGTCGATCTCGACGGTGGCATAGAGCGCGCGGGCGAGCGGCACGTTCTCGACGATCGGGATATCGTGCTCGCGCGCGATCTCCCGGATCTTGAAAGCGAGGTTGTCGACGCCCTTGGCGACGCAGATCGGGGCCGACATACCGCGCTCGTAGGACAGCGCGATCGAATAGTGGGTCGGGTTGGTGATGATCACGGAAGCCTTGGGAACCGCCGCCATCATGCGCTTCTTCGAGCGCTGCTGGCGCAGCTGCCTGAGCTTGCCTTTGATGTGCGGGTCGCCTTCGGACTGCTTGAACTCTTCCTTGATCTCCTGGAGCGACATCTTTTGCCGCTGGAACCAGCTGCGATACTGGAAGAAATAGTCGCCGATGGCGATGATCGCGAGCGCCGCGACCACCGCGCCGAGCAGATGAATGGTCAGGCTGGTGGAGGCGCCGAGCAGGGCGGCCGGATCGAGCCTGACCATCGCCTCCATGCGATGCCGTTCCGGCCACAGGATCGTGGTCATGACCGCGCCGAGCACGATCAGCTTGCCGAGACCCTTGAGGAAGTTCGCCGCCGCTTGCTTGCCGAATATGCGCTTGAGGCCTTCGGCAGGCGACAGCTTGCTGAATTTGGGCTTGAGGGATTCGGCCGACCAGACCAGGCGGTGCTGCAGCATGTTGCCGGCAATTGCCGCCAGCACCAGCATCAGCAGCGGCACGCCCATTGACGCGAGCACAGCGACTTCGATCTGCTGCATCAGGGCGAGCAGCGCCCTGCCGTCGGTCTTGATCATCCAGGAATTGGCGAGCAGGTTGCGCATCGGCGCCAACAGCCCGCTGCCGACCGATCCCGAGAAGCTCGAAACCACGAGCGTGGCGCCCGCGATCATGAACCAGGTGTTGATCTCCTGACTCTTGGCGACGTCACCGCGTTCGAGCGCCTCTTCGAGACGTTTTTGCGTCGGGTCTTCTGTTTGACTCTCTGGATCGTTGTCTTCCGCCATCGATCACCCGGTCACTTGAGTGGCATCATCTGGTGCATGACACCGATGAAATAGTCGAGATAGGTGCCCATCATCGCCGTGAGCACGACGGCGAGCACCAGGAAGCCGGCGAAGATCGAGAGCGGCACGCCGACGAAATAGACTTGCATCTGCGGCATCAGCCGCGCCAGCACGCCGAGCCCGATGTTGAAGACGAGGCCGAACACCAGGAATGGTCCGGAAAGTTGCAAGCCCAGGCGGAACGCGGCGGCAAAGGCGCGCGTCGCCAGCGCGGCGACATCGCCGCTCGACACAGTCTCGCCCGGCGCGAAGATCGTGTAGCTGTCGTTCAGCGCCGCGATCACCAGATGATGGCTGTCGGTGGCGAACAGCAGTGTCACCCCCAGGATCGTCAGGAAGTTGCCGACGAGCACGCCCTGCTGTCCCTGTGTCGGATCGACCGAAGTGACGAAGCCGAGCCCCATCTGCTGCGCGATCACGGCACCGGCAACCTGCAGCGCCGATAACGTCACCCGCGCGGTCGCCCCCAGCACGATGCCGATCACGATCTCATGCAGCATCAGGACCAGCAGCGGCGCGATCGAGCCCATATCGACCTGATAGGCGTTGCGATGCAGCGGCAGGATGATCAGCGTGAGCAGCAGCGCGATCGACAGTTTGATCCGCGTCGGGATATTGGTCTCGCCCAGGCCGGGCAACAGCATCACCATCGCGCCGACCCGGGCAAAGGCGAGCATGAAGGAGGCGGCAAGCGCCGGCAGCAGCGAGACGTCGATGCGCATGACGGGCGCATTGTGCCTCAGCCGCCGATGATTCGCGACGATATCCGCAGCATGTGGGAATGCAGTGCGTCGGCCATGAACGGCAAGGCCAACAGCATTGTGGCAAAGATGGCCAGGATCTTCGGCACGTAGATCAGCGTCTGCTCCTGGATCTGCGTCAGCGCCTGGAACAGCGACACGACGACGCCGACCACGAGGCCGACCACCATCAGTGGCGACGACACGATCACGATGGTCCAGATCGCATCACGCGCGACGTCGAGGGTTTCCGGTCCGGTCATTTCGCAGTTCCTTTGTCTTATTCCTCGCCTCCCATCGCTCTTGCGAGCGATGCGAAGGTCTATCCCCGTCATTGCGAGCGTAGCGAAGCAATGCAGACTGCCACCGCGGAAGGATTCTGGATTGCTTCGCTGCGCTCGCAATGACGGTTGGGGCGGGCGCGAGCGCCAAAAATCAGATCGGCATCTTCATGATGTCTTCATAGGCCGCGATCACGCGGTCGCGGACCGAGACCAGTGTGGACACGGCGACGTCGGTGTCTGCGACCGCCGTCACCACGTCCATCACGTTGGCCTTGCCCGCGGCCATCGCCACCGTCTGCGCATCGGATTTGCGGCCGGACTCCAGGACGCTGCCGACAGTGTCTTTCAGAAGAGAGGCGAAGGACTGCCCGCTCGGCTCGCTGCCCTTGCCGGCACCGCTGTTCTCCAGCACGCGAGCGAGGTTTGCATAGGCGTTGGCGGCAATTGTCGGTGTTGCCATGGTTCAAATGTCCTGTTCAGCTCTTGAGGATGTCGAGGGTGCGCTGGATCATCCGGCGCGTCGCGCTGATGATGTTGAGATTGGCCTCGTACGACCGCTGCGCGTCGCGCATGTCGGTCATCTCGACCACCGAGTTCACGTTGGGATATTTGACGTTGCCGGTCGCATCCGCCGCCGGATTGTTCGGCTCGTATTTGGTACGGAAATTGGACTGGTCGGGCTTGATCCTGCCGAGGGTGACGACCTGCGCGTCGAGTGTACGGTCGAGCGCAGAGGAGAAGGTCGGCACCTTGCGCCGGTAAGGATCGCCGCCGGCGGTCGGCGCCGTCGAATCCGCATTTGCGATGTTCTCCGAGATCACCCGCATGCGCCCGGCCTGCGCCCGCAGACCGGAGGTCGCGATCGCCATCGAGCGGGCAAAGTCACTGCTGTCATTCGCCATGATGCGCTTCCTCTAGCTCTAGCCTTTGCCGATCGCGGTCTTGAGCAGGTGCAGGCTCTTCGAATACAGCGAGGTCGCCGCCGCATAATCCATCTGGTTGCTGGCGGCCTTCATCATCTCCTCTTCGAGATTGACGGCGTTGCCCGCGGGGCGGGTCTCAAAACCCGCATTCCTGTTCTGGTCGAATCCGGAGGCCGCGCCTGACGGCGCCATGTGGGAACCGCTGGTGCGGGTGAGCTTCAAGGGCCCCATCGAACCCGTGACGGCGCCGGCTTTGTCCAGCTTCGGCTCGACCAGGTCGCGCGGCCGGAATTTGGGCGTGTCGGAATTGGAGACGTTCTCGGACAGGACGCGCTGGCGCTCCTGGTGCCACTGCATCTTGGTGCGAAGCGCCGAGAGCACCGGAAGATCGTTGATGGACATCGTTGCGGCTCCTTCCGCCTCGCAGGACCCATGGTCCGAAGCTAGGCAGAATTTGCCGCCTGTATGGTTAACAGCTGGTTAAGGAGATCGCAGGCAGTTGTTCCCCGCCGGGACACCGATGCGTGTACCCCGTGATTCTACGCCTCCAAAAGCGGCATTAACCCAACCGCTTGGCGGCGCATGCACAGGCCAAGAAGTCGTTTTGGATCGAGCGATTCATGGGTTATTAAGAGTTGGGGACGGCAAAACTTGCCGTGGGACGTTAAGAAATCGCAGTTTGGGGTAACGTAAGCCGGTGGTTGGCGCATCTGACCACTGGCCCGAGAAAAGCGCCATTTGTCGGGGACAAGTATGCAAGGCAGCCCTATCACCTTCATCGTCGCGTTCATCGTCGTTCTGGCGTTGATCGGCGTCGCTGCATGGCTGGTTCGCCGATTCGCCACCAGCCGGCTCGGCGCCAACACCCAGCGCGGCCGGATGCCCCGGCTCGCCGTGATCGATGCCGCCGCGGTCGACGGCCGCCGCCGTCTGGTGCTGGTCCGGCGTGACAATGTCGAGCATCTTCTGATGATCGGCGGCCCCACCGACATCGTCGTCGAACCCAACATCGTGCGCGCAGCGCCCGGCCGCGACCAGCTCCCGCAGCGCCCCAATGCGGCCGAGCCGCCGCGTCTCGCGCCGATGCATGATACCAGCAGCTGGGCCGACGAAGCACCGCGGCCCGAGCTGCTCGATCATCCCGAACCGCAAATGCCCGAGCCGCCACCGCGGCCCACGCGCCCTTCCTTTGCCGACGAAGTGCGCCGGCCGGCTCCCGCGCTGGCGGAACGCCGCAACGAGCCCCCACTCGCAGGCTTCGCGTCCGAGCCGATCGCGCCGCGCCCCGAGCGCGAGCTGCGTCCAGAACCTATTCCGCCGCGCGTTGCGCGCAACGAACCCCCTCTGATGCCGCGTCCGCCGCGCCAGAGCGAGCCGATGAAGGCGCCTCCAGTGCGCGCCGAGCGCCAAGCCGCGCCACCTCCGCCCATGCCGCAGGCTCCACCCGTTCCGCCGCCGGCGCCCGCTCCGGCGGCGCCATCGAGCGCCGAGCAGAATCTCGCCGAGATGGCCCAGCGGCTCGAAGCTGCGCTGCGCCGCCCCGCCGGCGAGACGCTTGCCCCTCCGGTCGCCCCGGAGCCCCCGGCCGCTCCTCCGCGTGTGGCCCGCAGCGAGCCGTCGGCACCACCGGCCCCTTCCGCAAAGCCGGCTCCGGAAAAGACCAGCTTTGAAAATCTCGAAGACGAGATGGCCTCGTTGCTCGGCCGTCCGAAGCCGTCTTCGTGAGGCTGCCGGCCCTCCCGCGTAGAGTTTTTTTTCTTTCTGTCCTGATCGGCGCGGCTTCGCTCGCGATGCCGGCGCATGCGCAGGACATCAGCATCAATCTCGGCGGCGGCGGCGCTGGCGGTGGCGGCGTCACCGAGCGCGCGATCCAGCTGATCGCGCTGCTGACGGTGCTGTCGATCGCACCGTCGATCCTGATCATGATGACGTCGTTCACGCGCATCGTGGTCGTGCTGTCGCTGCTGCGCACCGCGATGGGCACCGCGACCGCCCCGCCGAACTCGGTGATCATCGCGCTGGCGATGTTCCTCACCTTCTTCGTGATGGGGCCCGTCCTGCAAAAATCCTACGACGAAGGCATCCGTCCGCTGGTCGCCAATCAGCTCGGCGTCGAGGACGCGCTTCAGCGCGCCTCCGTCCCCCTGCGCGGCTTCATGCAGAAGAACGTGCGCGAGAAGGACCTCAAGCTGTTCCTGGATCTGTCCGGCGAGCCGCCTCCCGCCACTCCCGACGAGCTCGGCTTACGCATCCTCGTCCCCGCCTTCATGATCTCGGAACTGAAGCGTGCCTTCGAGATCGGGTTTCTGCTGTTCCTCCCCTTCCTGATCATCGACCTCGTCGTCGCGTCCGTGCTGATGTCGATGGGCATGATGATGCTGCCGCCCGCGACCATCTCGCTGCCGTTCAAGCTGATCTTCTTCGTGCTGGTCGACGGCTGGTCGCTGGTGGCAGGGAGCCTGGTGCAGAGTTACGGGGGATAGCCGGCCTGGGGAGCGGTCACCGCCGCCCCCATCCCCTCTGACCCAAGGCTTGTAAGCCGACACTTCAGCTTACCAGCGCAAGGCGGAAAGGCTACCACCGTGAGCGCGTTCGGCGGTTCGTGACATACCGGAATATGCTCAGGTTGCGCATTCAACGGGCCGTTGATATGATGGTTATCATTCATTGATCCGAAGCGGCTTATGACCAGCAACGTCGAAAACCGTCCGCTCGCTCGAGTCGTGCCGCTCGGTCTTCAGGTCGCCGTTCTTGCTGCGTTGTCTGCGAGTGGCACGTTGGCCACCAACATTCTGTTGCCTTCGCTACCGAGTATCGCCGTCGCTGTAGGCGTCTCCAGCGCTCAGGTAACGTCAGCTATCACCATATTCCTCGCCATGTTCGCGGTCGGACAACTTGTTGTCGGTCCGTTGTCGGATCGTTTCGGCCGGCGCGTACCCGTGATGATCGGGTTTGCTGTATTTTTCGCAGGTAGCATATGGTGCGCTTTAGCCAATGATTTGGCGGCACTATTGATCGGTCGCGTTGTGCAGGCCGGTGGCGCGTGTGCCACGTCTGTCCTTTCGCGAGCTATCGCAAGAGATCTTTTTCAGGGCGAAAAGCTAGCGCGCGTGCTCACTTTTGTTATGATTGCGATGGCAGCGGCGCCCGGATTCTCGCCCCTGGTCGGTGGCGCGCTGGATCATTTTTTTGGCTGGCGTTCAGCATTTGTATTCGTCGGAATCTTCGCCGTCGTCGCCGCTTCGGCATTTCTTGCGGCTTTCGGAGAAACGCACCACGCGCCACGCGCCGCGTTCGATTCCTCGACGATCGCCAAGAACTACTGGTCGCTATCGACTGACCGCCGTTTCGTGGTTCCTGCCGCAACTGTTAGCCTCATCTTAGGTGCGCTGTTTGCAATGTTTTCGGCGTTGCCGCGTGTCTTGATAGAAGGCCTCGACTTCACACCCATGCAACTCGGCCTGTTCTTCGCAGGCACTGTCATGATCGTCTTTAGCGCTGGCATTATCGCTACAAAAATTGTTCCGCACCTTGGTCTCGACCGATCGATTTGCATCGGCCTCGCGCTGGCCTGTGTCGGTGGCGGCATGGTGTTGGTATTCGCGCTTTTCGACGGGCGCTTTTTGCCATTTCTTGTCGGCGCATGCGTATTCCTGCTAGGCATGGGCATGGTCAATCCGCTCTGCAGCGCGCAAGCTCTTTCGCCATTCGGCGATCGCGCCGGTGCTGCCTCGGCCCTTTTGGGTTTCTGGCAGATGTTGGCCGCGGCACTGGGGGTATCGCTTGCGGCAGTGATCGCAAGGAACCCCATGATCGGGCTTGGTCTCGTGCTAGTGCTTGCCTCGACCTTGGGCTCGGCAATTTATCAGGTGCGGGTAAAACTCAACTGAGCCCGTTAAGATCGCTTGCTGGCCCTTAGCTGCTTCCCTGTTTCTACGCCCTAAGGTGTTTCTCACAATGGGCCTGGAGCCCTCAGCCGATTAGCAAAGGCAAACGGGCCATGTCCGGTCTCGAAGACTGAACGGGCGGCCACCTCTGCGCGGATTGTTCGTGTTTATGAGTACGCGCCCCTGAGCGATAGTCTCGGGCCCCTGCCCATCACTGCCAGGAGCTTGCTCAGCGGGCATCTGTCGCGAGGCCCAGAAGGAGCAGCGATCCTACCGCGTCATCTTGATCTGCCGCACGACGGGAATCGTGGGCAGCGAGCCGGTGTGGTCGGACTCGTCCTTGGCCTGCGGAGAGGCCGGCGCACGTGCAGTGGCGTCGGGGAAGCGCTGCTTCATCTCGCGCAGGAAACCGTCGAGCGTGTCGACGCTGGCAGCCAGCTTGGCGATATCGGCAAACTCCGCGCTCGAGGCGCCGGTCGGTTTGCTCGCGATGTCGAAGGCGAGCCGATCGGCGCTCTCGCTCATCAGCGGCGCATATTTCTCGCGGAAGCGCGACACGCCGATCGAGTCGTCGGCGAGCGCATAACCGACGGCTGCGCGGATGATGTCGCTTTTCTCCACCGCGTTGAGCGGCTTGAAGTCGCGAAAGCGCTCGCCGTAATAGAGCTCGATCTGCTCGGCGGACTCACGCCAGCGCCGCGCCGCCCAGAAGATGTCGGATCGCAGGCGCAGCACCTCGCGCCCCGTAACGTTGGAGACGATGTCGAGCGCGAGATCGTGGCGGCCGACGTCGCTCTGCGCACGCGCCTCCAGCAGCAGGCGTTGCTGCCTGAGTTCGCCTGAGAGGTCGCTGATACGGCTCGCGCGCAACGCCGTGATCGCCATGTCGGGTCTGCGGTTGGCCAGATAGATCATGGAGAGGCGCGCGGCGACTTGCGCACGCGCCGCGCCTTCGAGGCGATGGTCGACCTGGTATTGCAGGAGCTCGGCGGCTTGGTCGAGCAGATCGATCGAGGCGAGACGGTCGGAGAGGCGTCGGATCAGTTCGTCGCCGCGGCGGCCGATCGGGGTCAGTTCGCGGAACTCGTAGAACATCCCGAGCGCTTCGATCGGCGGCAGCTCGTCGCCCTTGGGTCCCAGGAAGATCTGCGTGAACAGGTCGGAGGCGAGGTCCTGCGCCTGGCGCGAGGCGTCCGCGTTCGGCTGCAGCTTTGTCGCGGTGCGCGCCGCGGTGAGCGCGTCCCGGTAGCGCCCGTTCTCGGCAAACATTTGCGACAGCATCTGGAGCGTCTTGACCTCGATCGAGTCGCCGCGCCAAGTCATCGCGAGCGTTTCGAGCTCGCGCAACGCGTCTTCCTTGCCGATCTCGTCGCGCTTCTGTCGCAGCGCGACCTCGAGCTGCTTGGCCTCGGCCGCAGCCGGCCGGTCGGACGAGCCGACCGCGAATTTGTAGTCGTCGAGCGCATCCTTGTCGTGGCCGAGCGCCTCGGCGAGCCTGCCGCGCAGCACGGCGAAGCCGGGCGCGGCCTCGGGCGAGACGCCGACCACCTCGAGCTCGCTGCGGCGCTTGGAGGCGCCGGCATAGTCCTTCACCTCGAGCGAAGCGCGCATCGCTTCCATCGTCACGATGCGCTGGATGTCGAGCGGCAGCGACGCGATGGCGAATTCGACGTTCTTGAACTTCTCGCGCGCGTCCGCCCATTTGCCCTGGCGCGCATAGGCAAGCGCCTTCCAGAGCTGGGAATCGTGGCTGTTGCCGATCACGGGATTGGCGAGGTCCTTCAGGCCCTGCGCCGGCCGGCCGATCAGGATGCTCGCGATCGCATGCATGATCAGCGCACTGCTCTCCTCCTTGTTGAGGGGATCGGCCAGCATCAATTCGGTGACGGCCTTGGCCTCGTGATACATCGCGCGCGACATGTAGAATTGCGCGAGGTCGAGCCGCGGCAGCGAACGCATCGCCGGCTCGACGTTGGAGATCGCGGTGATCAGCTCGTTCTGGCGCGCTATGAAATTTTCCGACTGGCCCTTGCGCCAGCCTTCGGGGCTGAAGACGGGGCGCACTGCGGTCGGCGCACGCTCGGCCGAGATGTCGACCGGCGACAGCGTCAGCCCCCCCTTCTTGCCGAGGATGACCTTGTCGGCCCCGACCTCGACGCCGACATCGTCGGAATTCGGCCGGATCGCGATGCCATGTGCGGATTCCAGCAGCGCGAGATCAACGAGGTCCTGCCGCTTGATGAAGCCGCGCACCGGCCGCTGCGCGGTGATGACATAGAGCGTGTCGCCGGCATCGGGATCGGTGAGCTTGTGCAGGAGCCCCGGATTGGCGAAGGGGATCGCGATGTTGGCAAGCGCCGGGTCGGTGATGTTGCGCGAGATCATCAGCGGCAGCGGCGTCGCCTGGATCTTGTCGGCGAGGGTCAAGAGCCAGTTGGTCTGCTTGCCGACCTCCTCGCTCGACAGCGAATAGACCAGGGGCCGGGTGAGACGGATACGCACCGCCTGTCCCTTCTCGAGCGGGACGCGGCCGACTTCCCCGATCATCGCACCGCCCTTGGTGCGGATCGCCTCGACGTCGATCGGCTTCGCCGTATCGAACACCAGCCAGACGGTGTCGCCACGGCGGAACGCCGCCGCAGGCGTTGCGACCTGAAGCGGGAAGGTCACCCGCAGGCCGTCGCTGTCGCGGCGCACATCGACGCTGGCAGCAGGCGGCTGCGGCGCCGCAGGCGCCTCTGCTGGAGCAGCCTTGACCGGCTCCTTGACCGGCTCTTTGGCAGCTTCCTTCACGACCTCTTGCGGCGCTTCGGCCATGGCCGGCTTGGCAGGCGCGACCGCAGTTTCTGCAACTGGCGCGACGATCTTTGAAACTTCCTTGGGCGCTTCCTTGACCGCTTCCTTGGGCGCTTGCGCAACGTGCGCAGCTTCGGCCGCAGGAGCGGGCATCGATTTCGGCGCTTCAGAGGGCGGCATGGCGGCGGGCGCTTCCGCCTTCAGCTCGGGCTTGACGTCGATCCTGGCTTCGCGCGCGATCGTCTCGGACGTCGGCGGCGCGATCTCGCGCTGCGCATCCTTCGGCTTCTCGGCCGCGGGCTTTTCGGGGACAGGCGCCGGTCCATGCGCCGCGGGCTTGGCCTGCGCGATCGCAGCCTCGGCCGAATTGGCCATCTTGCCCTTGTCCGGTTGGAAGGAGATGTCGACGACGTAGTTCTTCTCGTCGCGGAACGAATGCACGTCGGAATCGCCGATCAGTGCGATCTCGACACTGGTCTGGTCGATGTCGGCCTTCTGCTTGATCGAGGCGACGTTCGGCGGCGCTGCGACGACCGCGTCCGCCAGATCGAAATTGAGGTTGGCGTTAAAGGCGAGCGTGAGCTTCTGCTCGTTGAGCACGGAGGACACACCGACGCCGTCGGGCATCTCGAACACGAAGCGGACGAAGGTCGGCTGCACCGAGGCGCGCACGCGGATCTGCGGACGCTTCTTGCTCTCCGCCGCGGCGCGCTGGGCGCGCAGCGCGCGTTCGGCGACGCGCGCGCGCTCGGCGAGTTCCTTGACCACGTCCATCGGGAGGCTCGGCGGTGGTCCCTTCCAACCCTCCGGCAAGAGGTCGATGAAGGTTCGCTCGCCGGCATTCATGGTGTTGACGGTGACGCGCCGCGCCAGCGACAGGCGGATGGCGCCGCCGTCGGGATCGCGGCGGGCGGAGTTGACGTAGTCGGGCGCACCTTCCGGGACACGGTCGACCGGAACGTCGACCGCCCGGTCGAAGCGGATGACGAGAATGGAGCCGGCCGTCGTCACCTCGGAGGGGACGTCCTCCCCGAGCTTGATCACGAGACGGGCAAAGCCGCCGCCGGCCGAGAAAGTCGCCTCGCCCCGGATAGCATCGGCCGCCCGGGCAGGCGCCGTGAAGCCGATCAGCAGGCTGGCTGCCAGCAGCGGCGCCGCGCGGACATGACGCGACAGCCTCCGCGCCAGGGCGCGGGCTCGCGACACAAATCCAGCGGCAGCCTCTCGCGCCATTGGCGGCATTACTTCCGGTTCGACGGTCCACGCCGGCATTGCTGCCGGCCCCTGCCCCAGACTGTAGATTTTGGCAATTAAGGACTTCTTAAGTATGAGCCCTCAATTCGGCTTTTGCGTCGGCTTGCCGTCGATCTTGGGCAGCTCGCCGGCCGAGGCGGACTGATCGCCCCCGCCATTGGCCCGACGGGCCATCTCGACCGTCAGCCGCTCGGCGGCCTCCGGGGACATCAGTCCCATGATGTCCGACATTTTTCGCGGCGCGATCTGCGAGGCGATCTCGATCAGCACGCCCATCTCGAGCCGGTCAAAGACCCGCGCGGCGTCCTTCGGCTTCATGCCCTCATACATGGTCACGAGGCCCTTCATGCGCTGGGCTTCGGCCGCCTTCTGCTCGGCCTGCGTCGCGGAGATACGGGTTTCCACCGCCTTCATCTCCTCGACCTTGTTTTCAATGCGCTTCTCGGCGGATTTCAACAGGCTCTCGCGGATGTCGATCTCGCGCTGGCGGGCCTCGATCTCCTGGCGGCGCGACTGCAGGCGTTCCAGGATCGCGCGCTCCGAGGCGGAGATCTGCGGCTGGGCCTCCTCCTTGACCGCGGCGCCTTCGGACTTGGTGTCGGGTGCAGCCGGCTTCGGCGCCTCCTTCGGCGCGCCATGGGTCGAGCCGGTGATATCGGGATCTTCGCGGCTGGCCGGGAAGTTCAGATTCTCCTGTGCCCAGGACTTTTTGGTCTGGCTCGGCTTGTAGTCGAAGACATAGCCGCCGTTGAGCACGAGGCCCGCGACCTTCAGCGTGGCGAGGCCTGCGACGGCAACCAGCACGATCGGAATGACGCGGATGTTGCGAAAGGACTTCATACCTGGCTTTATGCGGCAAGGCCGTTGGATCGTCTGCGTTCGGAGAAGGCTTCGGCCGCAGCCGCGACCGCCTTCGCCGACGAGGGCTTGGCTGCGGGCGCGGCGACCATTTCCGGGTTCGTCACGGGGCGCGCGGCGATCGCGATCTTGGAGAGGCGCCGCACCACATTGTCGGCTTCGCCGAGCTGCTTGTAGAGCTGCTCGGACATCTGGGTCGCCGACGCGAGCTGGCTGCCGAGGTTCTCGTTGACGTCGCGCACGGCGAGCTTCAGCCCGCCGATCGCGCGCTCGGCGATCTCGGTTGCGGTGATCAGTTCGCCGATGACCGCCTTCAGCGAATGCTCGTCCGCCTTCAGCCGCGTCAGTCGCTTGTTGAGCGTGACGCAGTAGACGATGGTCAGCATCAGCAGGATAGCCACCAGCGTCTCGATCGCCATTCCTAGGGAGTGGTTCATGGGGCCTCCATCATCTTGTTCTGCTCGTCGACCTTTTCGAACATCGCAAGTGTCGTACTTGGCTTGCGCAAGGGTTTCGTCACCCGTATCGCGACGCGATCGCCGACCCGGCCCATGCGCCCTTCGGTGATGGTGACGTCGCCGCAACGAACGGTGACGTTGGCATCCGCACGCATGTCCAGCGGCAGCGTGTCGCCGACCTTCAGCCGCATCAGCTGCTTGAGCGGAATGTCGGCTTCGTAGAGCACGGCGTCGACCGAGATCTCGGCCTGGACGATCTCGGTGGCGAAATGGCCTTCCCATATCTGGTCGCGGCCGAACTTTTCGCCCATGAACATCTGGAGCAGGACGCCCCGGATCGGCTCGATGGTCGCGTAAGGCAGCAAGAGCTCGATGTTGCCGCCGCGATCTTCCATGTCGATGCGCAGGCGCACCAGGATCGCGGCGTTGGCGGGACGGCTGATCGCGGCGAAACGCGGGTTGGTCTCGAGCCGGTCGATGGTGAAGGTCACCGGCGACAGCGGCCGGAACGCCTGTTCGGCATCGGTCATGACGACTTCGACCAACCGCTTGACCAACTCCGTCTCGATCGTGGTGTAGGGCCGGCCCTCGATGCGCAGCTGGCTCGAGCCGCGGCGGCCGCCGAGCAGCACGTCGATCATCGAGTAGATCAGGCTGGAATCGACCACGGCCATGCCGAAATTGTCCCACTCTTCGGCCTTGAAGACGGTGAGGACGGCGGGCAGCGGAATCGAGTTCATGTAGTCGCCGAAGCGCACCGAAGTGATGCGGTCGAGCGAGACTTCGACGTTGTCGGAGGTGAAATTGCGTAAGGAGGTCGTCAGCAACCGCACCAGGCGGTCGAAGACGATTTCGAGCATCGGCAGACGCTCGTAGGAGACCATCGCCGAATCGATGATGGCGCGAATGCCGGAATGATCGTCGAGCGTGACGTCGCCGACCGCGAAGCCGAGGAGGTTGTCGATCTCCTCCTGCGACAGCACCCGTTCGCCGGAATTCTTGCCGGCGCCGAGATCGCGGCTGCCATCCTCGACCATGGCCGCCCATTGCAGGGCCATGGTCTCGGACAGTTCGTTTTCGGCAGCAGCCTTCGCGGCCTCGGCGGGATCCTCGGAATCGAGCGAGGCCTCCCATTGGGCGGCAATTGCATCCTGGTCTGGTTGGTCGGTGCCTGCCATGATCCCTAGCCCGTCATGCTCACTGGATCACGACTTCCTTGAACAGCACCGCGCTCACCTGGACCGGTGCGACCGCCGCGTTGACGCGCTTGGTCAGCTCTTCCTTGAGGCGAAAGATGCCGGCGGAACCGTTGAGGTCGGAGGAGCGGAGCTCGCGCGCATAGGTCTGGAAGATGTCTGTGATGCGCGGCATCGTCGGCTTGATCGCCTCGACCTGCTTCTCTTCCTTCAGCTCCAGCACGATCTTGAGCTTCAGATATTGCACGCGCTCGCCCGGCGCGCCGGCGAGGTTGACCATGATGTCGGGAACCTCGACGAAAGACGGCGGCTTTGGCGGGGGCGCCGCCTCGGCGTGATGCTCGTCGTCGCCGTGACGGAAAAAGAAGAACCAGGTCGCGGCACCGCCGCCAAGAGCGGCGAGCAGGCCCACCGCCATGATCATCAGCTTGAACTTGTTCTTGGGCGGAGCGGCTTCCGCGCCCTCAGCGGCTGCGCCGCCTTCCGCTTCATTCTCTGCCATGATCGCCGCGCTCGCTCATCTCTCAAAAGGGGTCGAAAGAGCGAAGCTCCTGGCAGACAGTGACGCGATACAAATGCCCCAGCGCAGTGCTCCTCTTATGCGCAAACGCTACGGTAATAATGGTTAACGGAACCTTTCGATTGGGCCTTCGCTAGGAAAAATCTGCCGGGCAAACATGGCTAACAGACCCTTTCTGCCGCCTCCCCGCGCCCTCGAAAAATAGACAAGATGTTGAAATTACAAATTTTTCCGGCTTGGCACGAGTTTCGCTGAGAAAGGATCGAGACCTAGGGTTTGGGAGAACCCGAGGTCTCGTTCACGGGATCGGCCAATGCGCTTGGGAGAGCGAGCTGGCGGATCTCACTCAGGGGAGATTTCCGATGCAGAACGCGCTTCTGATCGGCTTGTCGCGACAGATGACGTTGGAGCGGCAGATGGATGTCATCGCCAACAACGTCGCCAACGCCAACACCAACGGCTTCAAGGCCGATCATTCGCTGTTCGAGGAGTACCTCAACTCGAACGCGCGTGAGGACAATTTCGTAGGCTCCGACCGCCGGGTCTCCTACGTGCAGGACCGCGGCACCTTCCGCGACGTCGGCCAGGGGCCGATGGAGCCGACCAAGAATCCGCTCGACATGGCGATCAGCGGCAACGCCTATTTCGCGGTTCAGGCCAATGGCGCCGAGCGCTACACCCGCGACGGCAAATTCTCGCTCAACAGCACCGGCCAGCTCGTCAGCTCCGACGGCAACCTCGTGCTGGGCACCAGCGGCCCGATCACCTTCCAGCCGACCGACCACGACATCAACGTCGCGCCGGACGGCACCGTCACGGTACTCGAGGGCACGGCCAAGAACGACTCGATCCGCGGCAAGATCCGCATGGCCTCGTTCGACGATCCGGCCAAGCTGACCAAGCTCGGCGCCAACCTTTACGACATCGGCTCCGCCGTCCCGCAGGCCGACACCAAGTCGACTGTGCAGCAGGGCTATGTCGAGAAGTCGAACGTGAACTCGGTCGGTGAGATGAGCCGCATGGTCGAAGTCATGCGCAGCTACACCGCCATCGCCAACCTGCTCCAGCAGCAGAGTGACATGCACAAATCGGCGATCGAGAAGCTCGCCGACGTTCCGGCCTGATTGAGGGAGAACTGACATGCAGGCGCTTCACACCGCAGCAACCGGAATGGCGGCACAGGAACTCAACGTTCAGGTGATCTCCAACAACATCGCGAACCTGCGCACCACCGGCTTCAAGAAGCAGACCGCGGCGTTCCAGGACCTGATCTACGAACACGTCCGCCGCGTCGGCGCACAGTCGTCCGACCAGGGCACCATCCTGCCGGTCGGCGTCGATATCGGCGGCGGCGTAAAGACCGTCGGCACGCCGCGCAGCATGACCCAGGGCACGCTGTCGCAGACCGGCAACGACCTCGACATGGCCATCACGGGCGAAGGCTTCTTCAAGATCCTGATGCCCGACGGCAGCTACCAGTACACCCGCGACGGCACCTTCCAGATGGACAATCAGGGGCGCATCGTCACCGCGCAGGGCAACCCGGTGCAACCGACGATCACGATCCCGAACAACGCCTCGGGCCTCACCATCAACGTGCAGGGCCAGGTCTCGGTGACGCTGCCGGGTTCGTCGACCTCGGCCGTCCAGGGCCAGATCGGCCTGACCCGCTTCATCAACAAGGCCGGCCTCCAGCCGGTCGGCAACAATCAGTTCACGGAGACGCCCTCCTCCGGCCCGCCGCAGGACGGTACCGCGAGCTCCGAAGGTTTCGGCAACATCACCCAGAGCAGCCTCGAGCAGGCCAATGTCGACGTCGTCTCGGAAATGAGCGACCTGATCGCCGCCCAGCGCGCCTACGAAATGAACGCCAAGGTGATCAGCGCCGCCGACCAGATGATGCAGTCGACCACGGCGCTGTTCCGCTGAGGTAATGACGATGATCCGCACCACTCTCGCCACGATCTCCGCTCTCCTCGTGCTGGCGCTGCCCGCACGGGCCGCCGACGATTTCATCGCGACGCCGACGCTGCGCGCGAGCATCACCGTGACCTCGGACGTGGTGCGGGTCGGCGATCTCATCGACAATGCCGGCTCGGCCGCGCTGATCCCGGTCTACCGCTCGCCCGATCTCGGCACCACCGGTGCGCTGCCGGTCGCGCAAGTGCTGGCGGTGTTGCGCGCAAAGCAGGTAATCGGCGTGATGACCGGCGACATCAAGGAGGTCCAGGTCACCCGTCTCGCCCGCACGCTCGTGAACAAGGACCTCGAAACCGCGGTCGCCTCGGCGCTCGAGCGCCGCTTCGGACTTGGCGATGCCGCCAACATCACCGTCACGTTCGACCGCGGCATCGCAGACATGCGGTTGGATGCCTCCAACACCGGCGCGCTGCAGCCGGTCGCAACCCGCTACGACGCCCGCAGCGGCCGTTTCGACATCGCCTTCGAGATCAACAAGGACAACGATCCGGCGCCGACCAAGCTGCGTTTCACCGGCAACGCGATCGAGACGGTGGAGGTGGCGGTTCTGACGCGCGATATCGATCGCGTCGATCTCCTGAAGGCGTCCGACGTCGCGATGGAGCGCCGGCCGAAGGCCGAGGTCACCGGTGAAGCCGCCTCGCGCGATCGCACGCTCGGCATGCAGCTCCGCCGGCCGATGCGGGCGGGGACGCCGATCCGCGTCGCTGACATCGTCAAGCCCGACTTCGTGCAGCGCGACCAGAGCGTCACCGTCATTTATCAGGTCCCCGGAATCTACCTCACCACGCGCGGCAAGGCGATCGAGAGCGGCGCCGAGGGCGACACCATCAGCGTGCTCAACCTGCAGACCAAGCGCACGCTGAGCGGCGTCGTCACCGGCCGCGGCCAGGTGACGGTCCAGGGCGCCAGTCAAGCCGCGCCGATGCCGGCCGCGGTCGAACAGACCTCGTCGCTCAAGCGTGAGGAAACGCCCGCCCCGGTTGATACCGCAGCCCTCGTCCGGAACCTGGTCCAGGCCCCGGCATCCCCGGCCCAGATTGCGCAAGCCCAGATCCCGCAAGTTCGCGTCTCGCAAGCTCCAGCCAAGTCAGAGTAAGTCATGTCCAGGTTCAGTTCGGCTTTTCGTCCCCGTCGCATCGCGATCTCTGCCCTGCTGCTGGCGACTTGCGCGCTGGCGAGCGGCTGCTCCTCGATCGACCGTCTGTCGCAGATCGGCGAGCAGCCGAAATTGTCGGCGATCGACAATCCGACGACGCAGCCCGGTTACAAGCCGGTGCAGATGCCGATGCCGAAGCCGGAAGTCGCCTCCTACAATCCGAACTCGCTGTGGCGCAACGGCAGCCGCGCCTTCTTCAAGGACCAGCGCGCCCATCAGGTCGGCGATCTTCTGACGGTGGCCGTGAACATCACCGACAAGGCCAATATCGAAAACGACACCCAACGCAGCCGCACCAACAAGGAAGATTCCGGAATCACCGACTTCATCGGCGCCAAGACATTGGGCGCCCAAGCGCAGAAGGTGTTGCCCGGCCGCATCCTCACCGCCGACTCGACCGCGTCCAGCGAGGGCAAGGGAAGCGTGGACCGCAAGGAAGCGTTGCAGACCAACGTCGCGGCCGTCGTCACCCAGGTCCTGCCCAACGGCAACCTCGTGGTTGAAGGCAAGCAGGAGATCCGCGTCAACTACGAAATCCGCGAGCTCATCGTCGCCGGCATCGTCCGTCCCGAGGACATCCAGAGCGACAACACCATCGATTCCACCAAGATCGCGCAGGCCCGCATCGCATATGGCGGCCGCGGCCAGATCATGGACGTGCAGCAACCGCGCTACGGCCAGCAAGTCATGGACGTGCTGCTGCCCTTCTAAGCCTCTCCCGAGCTCCCACATCGTGTTCGCGAACCTAGGCGCGAACGACGATGTACGACGCGGCCCTCGCTAGCTCCCCTGGCGAGGGCCGCATGTATTTTGGCGATGGCTGCATACAGCGCTCAGGCACGCGCGATTGTAGCGACGCCGCTCCCCCTATCCGCCCTCTCAATTGTCATCGCCCGCGAAGGCGGGCGATCCAGTATTTCGAGACGTCAGTGATGAGCCGAGAAGCCGCGGCATCCTCGATTCCCCGCCCTCGCGGGGAATGACTGCGGGGAGTACCGCGGCGCCTACGTAAACTCCGCCTCCACCGTCCCCAGCCCGTCCAGCTCCATCCGCACCTTGTCGCCGGCTTTCAGCCACAGCGTCTTCACCAGGCTGCCGGTGAGAACGAGCTGTCCCGCGTGAAGACCCTTGCCCTCGGCGGCGAGATGGTTGGCGAGCCAGGCGAGTGCGTTGTGGGGATGGCCGAGCACGTCGGCGCCGGTGCCGTGGCTGACCTCTTCGCCATTGACGATGGCGCGGCCTTTGACGACCTTCAGGTCGGGCACTGACGAGCGCGGCACCACCTCGCCCAGCACGCAGCCGGCGGCGAAGAAATCGTCGGCGATCAACGTCGGCGCCCCCATCGTTTCCCACTTCACATAGCGGTCGTCGACGATCTCGATCGCGGGATGATAGGCCTCGACGGCTTCGCCGACCCATTCGGCCGTGAACGGCGCCTCGCCGGCTGCGAGATTGCGCTTCAGCCGCACCGCGATCTCGCACTCGACGCCGACGCGGACATAGTCGGCAGCCGCGAGCCGGACGCCGCTGTCGTGCACGCCCTTCTGGAACACGCCGCCGCCGCATGGGTGTGGAATGCCGATGTAATCCTGCATCACCTGGCTGGTGCAGCCGATCTTGTAGCCGACAAGCGGGCCCGCATGCGGCAGCAGCAGATCGTGCAGCGCGCGCTGGACCTGATAGCCCTCGGCTTCATCGGCGGGAGGAACTTCGAGCGCCGCGAGCGGCGCATGGTTGCGGCGCGCCAGCGCGATCGCCTTTGCGGCTGCGAGAATTCTGTCCATCGGCGCCGGCTCCCACGCTACGCAATCAGAGGCGGCACTTCAGCATCCCGGCCGGGGCGTGACAAGCGCGGGCCGAAGAACGGCCAAGGGTGCCCTCAGTCCTTGACCAAGCCGAGCCGAATCAGGCTCTCGGCCGTCGCGAGGATCGCTTCATCGTTGGAACGGGCCTGCCAGCCGAGCAGCGACCTCGCCTTGACGCTGGTGGAATGCCTGACCCTTCCGAGCATCGGCACCACGGCGCGCAACAGCGGAATCCGGTTCGCGGCGAGCCGCACCAGCCAGTCCGGAGCCTGGAGCCGAGAAACCCGGCGCGCGGCCGGTCCGAGTTCCTCCCGCAGCAACTTGGCGATGTCGAGGATCGACATCGTCGCGCCGGAGACCGCGATGAAGCGCTCGCCGTTGGCCTCGGGCGCCGTCATCGCCCGCAGGTGCAGCTCGGCGACGTCGCGCACGTCCACCACGCCGAAATAGACCCGCGGCACCGCCGGCATGGCGCCGTCGAGCAGCGATTTGACAATTTCGATCGAGCCGGAGAAATCCGGCCCCAGTACGGGGCCAAAAATGCCGGCGGGGTTGACGACGGACAATTCGAGCCCGCCGCCCTCCCGCGCGACAAAGTCCCAGGCCGCCCGCTCGGCCAATGTCTTGGACTTGACGTAGGGCTGCACATCGGCGCCGTCGAGATTAGTCCAGTCGGACTCGTCGAACGGCTTGTCGCGCGGCGGATGGCCGTAACCGATCGCGCCCAGCGACGAGGTGATGACGACGCGCCTGACGCCGGCCTCCCGTGCGGCACGCAGCACCCGCAGCGTGCCGTCCCGGGCCGGGATAATCATCTCGTTCTCGTCCGCGGGCACGCTGGTCGACAAAGGCGAAGCGACATGCAGCACGTAGTCGCAGCCCGCAACTGCCTCGCGCCAGCCTTGGTCTGCCGTGAGGTCCGCGGTGAAGAGGGACAGGCTGTCGGGCGAGGCCGCGCCGCCCTCGCACAGCATCGCCCGCACCTCGGCTTTCCGGTCCGGCCGGCGCACCGTCGTCCGAACCTCGTGGCCGTCGGCCAGAAGTTGCAGGACGACATGAATGCCGACGAAGCCGGATCCGCCGGTGACCAGAACGGTGCTCATTGTCAAATTTCCCTTTGCTCGGGACCGGCGAATTGGTTCCGCGCAGGCCCTGCCCAGCGCCGCATCTGGTCACTATCTGCTGCCGAACAAGTAGAATGGATTTCGAGACCGGTATGGAAAACCTGACAAGCATTTGCGAGGGCGACTGCGATTGCAGCCCCGACCCCACCCTGCTCGCCGACTTCAAGCGGACCATCCATGCCCTCGGCGGAAAATGGAAGCTGGAGATCCTGTTCGCGCTGATGAACGGCGCGGTTCGTTTCGGCGCTTTGCGACGATCGATCGGCGGTATCACCCAGCACATGCTGACCGTGCAGCTGCGCGAGCTCGAGCAGGACGGGCTGGTGTCGCGCACCGCCTTCTCGGAGAAGCCGCTGCGGGTCGAGTACGGGCTGACGGATGCGGCTTACGGCCTGCTGCCGGCGTTTAAGGAAATGTTGAGCTGGTCCAGGCTTTATGGGGATGCGCGCCTTGCAGCGTCGCATCAGGCCTGATTGCAGCGAGGCGTGAAGCTGCTGGATCAGTGCCTCAGCATTCGAGTCGATGTCCTTGATGCGACTCGCAAAACCTCCCGCACCTGAAGTGAAGGCTGTTTCTCATCCGAACTCACGTGAGCTCGGAGGAGTTGAGCCTAGCCCATTGATCGCGATTCACTTTTCGAGATTGCGCTCGCGCGCCGAACGCCCGGTTGCAAGCGACAGGCAAAACGCCAATCACGGCGCGAAAAGGCGCGCCTTGCGTTCAAAAAACAAAGAGCCGCATCGCTGCGGCTCGGACTCTATTCGTCGCGATAGACCTTCTCGCGTTTCTCGTGGCGCTCCTGCGCCTCCACCGAGAGCGTCGCGATGGGACGGGCCTCGAGCCGCTTCAACGAGATCGGCTCGCCGGTGTCCTCGCAATAGCCGTAGGTGTTGTCCTCGATACGCTGGAGCGCGGCGTCGATCTTGGCGATCAACTTGCGCTGGCGGTCGCGGGCACGGAGTTCGATGGCGCGGTCGGTTTCGGACGATGCCCGATCGGCGAGATCGGGGTGGTTCACGTTCTCCTCCTGCAGGGCTTGCAGGGTGAGCTTGGACTCTTTGAGGATCTCATCCTTCCAGGCGAGGAGCTTCAAGCGGAAGTACTCCTTCTGCCTGTCGTTCATGAAAGGCTCTTTTTCGGTCGGTCGGTAGTTTTTCAACTTTTCCAAGGGCGGCCTATCTGTCTAAGCAACGACTCGTACGCGGAACGGGGTCCGCTGAGCGGGGCGTTATATAGCGGCCTCCTGTGACAGACAATGTTTCCCTGATCGCCCGACCGGCGCCCCCAAGCCCTTGCACAGGAAGGTTTATCCTGGAGGGCCTGGGGGCGGCCGAAGGCCTAGTAGCCGACCGTGAAACGCCGCCTCTCATGGGCCGGCCGCTCGATCTCGTCGGCGAGCGCGATGGCGTAATCCGCGAAGCTGATCCAGCTCTTCCCGTTCGCATCTGCGAGAAGCTGATCGGTGCCAAGCCGGAACTTGCCGGTGCGCTCCCCCTCGATGAACAGGGCGGACGGCGAAATGAAGGTCCAGTTCAGCTCCTTCTCCTGCCGCAGCAGCTCGAGAAAGGCCGAGCCCGCCTCCGCCTCGGCCTTGTACTGAGCCGGAAAACCGGGAGTTGTCACCAGTTTGACGCCCGGAGCCACCTCCAGGCTGCCGGCTCCGCCGACGACGAGGTAGCGACCGACCTTCGAGTCCTTGGCCGCGCCGATCAGCTTGAGCGCGTCGCTGGCCAGGAAGTGCACGGAACTCACGGCGACGTCGTGCCCGGCCCACAGCTTGGCAAGGCCTGGCTGGTCGAGCACGTCCCCCTTGGTGGGGGTGACATTCGGCAGGGCCGCGATCTTCTCGGGGTTGCGGGCGATGGCCGTGACCGCGTGGCCGCGGCGGGACAGCTCCTTGGTGATCTCCGACCCGGCCCGGCCCGAGGCGCCGGCAACTGCGATTTTCATGGAAGGCTCCTTTGCTTCTGTGGTAACTATGGGTAACTAGATATCGCAAAGAGCGCTGGTGTTAAGAGAGCACTTTGCGCTTACCTGATTACACAGGAGTAACCGGCAGCGGCCGGCAAATCAGCGGAATGGATTGCGAGGACTCGACGATGAAGCCAGACGTCTATGCAGCGAACTGCCCCACGCGACAGATCCTCGACCGCGTCGGCGACAAATGGGCGGTGCTGATCCTGCTGCTGCTGCGCGAGGAGCCGATGCGCTTCAATCAGTTGCGCCGGACGATCGAAGGCATTTCGCAGAAGATGCTGAGCCAGGTTCTCAAGTCGCTCGAGCGCGACGGATTGCTCAAGCGTCACGCGATCGCAACCGTGCCTGTGACCGTGGAATACTCGATCACGCAACTCGGCGTAACGCTCGCCGCCGCCGTCGATCCCCTGCGCGATTGGGCCGAGCAGAATCTGAAAGACGTGCTCGCCGCCCAGCGCCGCTACGATTCGCAGTTGAAGGATGAAGCGGCGTAAGACGCTAGGCCTGCCCGGCCTTGGCGAGCTCGACCTCGACGCGCAGCTCGATCTCGGACAGCACCGAATCCAGGCCTGGATCGCCGGAGGACGATTTCAGGTTCGCCGCAGCGTCACGCAGCCGCATCACGGTCGAGGCGTCGAGCTTGCCGGAGAGAAGCCCCATCTTGAGATCGTCGAGTACGTCGAGCGCGGTCTTTCCGCGCACGACCGAGCGCTTGCGACGTTCGACCGGATCCTCCTCGATGCCTTGCAGCGCGAGCAGCCCGTCGATGTTGGCGGCGGCCTTCGGTGCGGCGGCGCCTCGCGTCTCCGGCGCCGACGAGGTGTCGGGCAACACGAAGGTGCCGGAGCTCGTCCGCCTGGCCTGGCTGGCCGGCGTTCCAAGCGTGGTGCCGTTCGGTCCGTAGATGCGCATCGGAAGCAATCCGGGTGATCGATGCGCCACATTCGCCGTTTTATGGTTAACGGCCCGTAAACAGCCCGGCAAAATCTGCCGACAGGCGGCAGTTTCGCTCCTCAGGGACAACACAGGCTGAGGTCGCTCGAAACAGATTTACTCAACCTATTCAGCTACCTACCCCCACTGCCCCGAGTTGGCACAGCGCTCGCAAGGACAGCGTCGGACCAGCTCGTCATGGGAGTGTCGTGATGGTCCTTTGATTTGAGGAGCCTCGGGGAGCAGAGGATGCCAAGCGTTCGTTGGGTGAGACTTGTGGGGGTGGCCTGCGCCGCGCTGTCAGCGCTGGTGCTCTCGGTCAATTCTGCAAGCGCGACATCGCGCATCAAGGATCTCGCCAACATCGAAGGCGTGCGGCAGAACCAGCTCATCGGCTACGGCCTCGTCGTCGGCCTCAACGGCACCGGCGACACCCTCAACAACATCCCCTTCACCAAGCAGTCGCTGCAAGCGATGCTCGAGCGCATGGGCGTCAACATCCGCGGCGCCACCATCCGCACCGGCAACGTCGCCGCCGTGATGGTGACAGGCAATCTGCCGGCCTTCGCCACCCAGGGCACGCGCATGGACGTCACCGTCTCCGCGCTCGGCGACGCCAAGGATCTGCGCGGCGGCACCCTGCTGGTCACGCCCCTGCTCGGCGCCGACGGCAACGTCTATGCGGTCGGACAGGGCTCGCTCGCGATCTCGGGTTTCCAGGCCGAGGGCGAAGCGGCGAAGATCGTCCGCGGCGTTCCGACAGTCGGCCGCATCGTCAACGGCGCCATCATCGAGCGCGAGATCGAGTTCGCGCTCAATCGGCTGCCGAACGTCCGCCTTGCGCTGCGCAATGCCGACTTCACCACGGCCAAGCGAATCGCCGCCGCGATCAACGACTATCTCGGCGTCAAGACCGCCGAGCCGATCGATCCCTCGACCGTGCAGCTTTCGGTCCCGCCGGAGTTCAAGGGCAACGTCGTCGCCTTTCTCACCGAGATCGAGCAGCTCCAGGTCGATCCCGACCTCGCCGCCAAGATCGTCATCGACGAACGCAGTGGCATCATCGTGATGGGCCGCGACGTCCGCGTCGCCACCGTCGCGGTGGCGCAAGGCAACCTCACCGTCACGATCTCCGAGAGCCCGCAGGTCAGCCAGCCCAACCCGCTGTCGCGGGGACGCACCGTGGTCACGCCGCGCACCGGCGTCAGCGTCACCGAGGACGGCAAGAAGTTCGCCGTGGTCAAGGACGGCGTCTCGCTTCAGCAGCTCGTCGACGGCCTCAACGGTCTCGGCATCGGCCCGCGCGATCTCATCAGCATCCTGCAGGCGATCAAGGCCGCCGGTGCGATCGAAGCCGACATCGAGGTGATGTGATGCAGACCGGCATGGTCAACACCGCCCGCGTCGCCAGCTCCGCCTTCTCGGTGGAGAGCCGCAACGGCCGGCCGGACTTCGATCTCGCGGCGGCACTGCAAAAGGTCTCGCCGAAGCAGCAGGCCAAGGCGCAGAAGATCGCCACCGACTTCGAGGCGATGTTCCTCAACAGCATGTTCTCGCAGATGACCTCGGGCCTGAAGGGCGAAGGCCCGTTCGGCGACACGCCTGGCACCGGCGTGTGGCGCTCGATGCTGACCGAGCAATATTCCAAGAACTTCGCCAACGCCGGCGGCGTCGGCATCGCCACCGACGTCTATCGCACCCTGATCATGCAGCAGGCAAAAACGATCCGCACGGCATAAGGTCAAACGAGATGAACCACTTCAACGCCTCGCGTCAGCCGGTGCAAGCGCAGCGCCCGAACACCACACCCGGCAGCGCCGAGGCGCGCAAGATCGCCGAGCAGTTGATGGACGCGATGAGTGCCCTGCTCGGCCTGATCGAGCGCGAGACCGAGCTCGTACGCGCCGGCCAGGTCCGCGAGGCGATGACCCTCGAGAGCAAGAAGCAGGAGCTGTCGCGAAACTATGTCGGCGCCGTCACCCAGTTGAAGGCGAACCAGGCCCAGCTCGCCAAATCCGCGCCCGAGCTGCTCTCGACGTTGCATCGGCACCACGATGCATTCCGCGCGATGCTGCAGGTCAACCTCACCGTCCTCGCAACCGCTCACGCCGTCTCAGAGAGCGTCGTGCGCGGCGTCAACGCCGAGATCCAGAAGCGCAACGTGCCGAACACCTACACGGCCGCGGGACGACGCGCCGCGCCGGGCCCGCGCCACATCACGCCGCTCGCGGTCAGCCGCTCGCTCTGAGCGCGCGCAACAACAAGCGACAATTTTACGAAAAACCGCGCGGCAACATCGTCGCGTGGTTAGGCACGTTTCCTTACCGGATGTTCAATCCCGGTGTTCCATGGTTGCGTATTGAGAGGGGTTGGGATTTGACTCACGTGAGGCAACCAGGAGGCTGCCATGAGTACAGATTTCAGCATCAGGCCGGTGGGGATACCGGCCGCCGTGCAGATCGTAACGACGTCGAATGCGGCGGCGAACGAGGCCGTGCAAACCGATCTGCCCGTGAGCCAGACAGTGGCCGCCGGCGATGCCAGCGCGCCTGCACGCAATGATTTGCGAAGCAGCGAGAACGTCTCGCGCCAGGTCGTGTTCGACCAGGCGGCGGCATCGTTCGTTTTCCAGGTCGTCAACGACAGGACCGACGCGGTGGTCAACCAGTTCCCCGACGAAGCAATGCTGCGCCGGCGGGCCTATTTCCATGCGCAGGATTTGAAGTCCGAGCCCTCACGTCCGGCAACCACAGACCGCAGCGCCTGACTATCAGGCGTCGAGCTTCGCAAGGGCAACATCGAGATCGCTCGAACCGGTCGCGAGATCGGTGACGACGTTCTTGATCTGCACCTTGCCGCTATCCGTCAACTTGAATTTGGTATTGCCGAGGCGAAACGAGCCGTGCTCGATCACGGACGGCCGGACAGACCAGCGGCGATATTGCGGTTGATCTCGATCAGCGGACGGAAGTGATCGAGCTGCGGGCTCATCTGCAGCGCGGCGGTCTGACTCAGCACGAACACGCTGATATTGGCGATCTTCTGCCGGACGTCGATCGGCTGCGGATTGTTCTCGCGCATGGCCTCGCTCAGGAAAATCGTCCAGAGCTTGCGATTGAACATCAGGGCCTGCGTGGTCTGCTCGCTGAACGGCTCCGCGCTGTTGATCGCATCCTGAAGCTTGTTCGCGGCCTTGAGCAGGGTCTGCGCTTCGATGTCGCGAGGAGATGCGGTGGTCGTTGCAACACGCGCGTAGGCCGAGGCAGCGGAATTCGACATCAATCACACCCTGGAGGTTACCTAGCCCGTTGAACGCGCTTAAGGATTTCTTTCCCAACCCTAGGCAGCACCGCTTAAGATTTGCTTACATGTGTGCTTGGAAGCACTCCGGATTATTACGGGTCTCGGAGTTCTTCGTCATCGTGAAGCTAGACGCGCATGTGCACGCTGTAAACGCGTCACGCGTGGTGCGCGTCCATCTCAGCTAATCCTGCCTTAGCGATCTCCATAAAATAAACGGCGGAGCGTGAGCCCCGCCGCGAAATCGATGAGCAAGCTTGCGCCGCGAAATTAGCGGAGCAGCTGCAGCACGCTCTGTTGCGACTGGTTGGCCAGCGACAGCGCGGAGACCGCGATCGACTGGCGGGTGGAGAGCGCCTGGCTATTCGCCGCTTCCTCGTTGGTGTCGGCCAGCGTCAGGTTGGACGAGCCGGTCTGCAGAACGTTGATCAGGTTCTTGGAGAAGTCCTGACGCACCTGCACGATCGAGAGGTTGGAGCCGAGCGCAGAACCTTCCGAGCGCAGCGTGCTCGAGGCAGCGTTGAGGCTGGCGAGCACCCTGTTGGTGGCGCCGTTGTCGATGAAGTCGATACCGTTGACGAGGTTGCTGAGACCGAGGCCCGCCGCGTTGAAGACCACGCCGTTGATGCCGAGTGTGGAGCTGCCAGTCTCGTTGAAGATCAGCTTCAGCGTATCGCCGTTGAGCAGGTTCACGCCGTTGAAGGACGCATCCTGCGAGGTCGTATCGATCTGCGCCAAAATGTTGTTGAACTGGTTGACCAGGTTTGAGCGCGCGGTCTGCGCGACCGGATCCTGGATCGGCGGCTGGGCGGTCGTGAAAGCGATCACACCCGTGATCGTGCCGGCGACCGCGCCCCCGGCGGTCACTGAGCCTAGCGTCGAGGAGGCATACTCGTTGACGGTGGTGATCGTGAGCACGCCGTTGGCGTCGATCGTCGCGGTCAGATGGTTCGCCTGCAGCTGAGAATTCAGTTGATCGAGCGTCTTGACGGTGCCGTTGGTACCGTCACCAAAGGTCACGTTGACCGGCGTGCCGCCGTTGAACGAGGTAAAGGTCAAGGTCTTGCCCGAGATGCTGCCCGCTCCGGGCGCGCGACCGGCCGTGAAGGCCGTGCCGGTACCGGTCGGACCGGTCAGCCCGAACGAGGACAGCGCATTGCCGGTTCCCGTGATCGACAGATCGGCCGTGGTGCCGGTGCTGAGCTTGAGCGCGCCGTTGACGACGGTGGACAGCGACGAACCGCTGGCCGCAGCCACGGCGGCGCCGCTGACGATGCCGGCACCCGACGCCAGGTCGATCGCGTTCAGCGAATCCTGAACGCTGGCGCCCTGGAGATAGACGACGGAGTTGCCGTTATTGTCCGTCACGATGTTGCCGATCTTGGTCGACCCCGTCGGAGCGGCAGCAGGGACGGCCGCGTTCTTGAACGAGACCGTCTTGCCGTCGACGTTCAGCGTGGAGCCGTCATGGATGAGCGTGCCCAGCGTCGTGGGGCTCGTCAGACGCGCCTTGCTCACATTGACATTGCCGGAGCCGGTCGCGGTCGTAAGGCCAAGCGCCTTGAGGAAGTCGGCCTTGCCGGTGATGCTGAGGTCCGCGCCCGTGCCGGTGGTGAGGGTGAGCTGGCCGGCGGCGACGGACGCCACGGCGCCCGACGAGAGCGATAACGTCGCAGTGCCACCCGTGATGGCCGCCTTTTGCACGCCGGTCGCAAGATCGATCGCGTCCATCACGTCCTGGACGTTTGCAGCCGGGACTGCGTTTGTCCCGAGGTAAACGGTCGAATTGCCATTGCCGTCGGTAACGACGTTGTTGTTCTTGCCGGAACCGGCGGGAACGCTGGCCACCGCGGGCGCAGCGCCGGCCCGGAACGTGATGGTCTTGCCGTCGACGATCAAGACGTCGCCGTCCGACGGCGCACCGTTCGCCGCAATGGTGGTGCCGCTCGGCGCGCCCAGCAGCGTCAGGCCCACGGCCAGGCTTGCTACCGTGCCAGCACCGTCGGGAGCGGCATTGCCGGTCAGGGCTTGCGAAATGCCGCCGAGCGTGGTCGTGCCAGTGATCGGAGTCGTACCGCCGGCAGTACCGTTGGTGACGACATTGCCGGTTGCGGTTGCGTAGGTGTAGCTCGTGGTGCCGCGAAGATCGGCTGGCGTAGCCCCCGGGATCGTGGTCGTGATGTTGGACTTGGTCGAATAGCCGACCGTGGTCTGCAGCGCCTGGTTGGCGATCGACTTGGCGCTGTCGATCAGCTTTTGCAGCGAGGTGATGCCGGTGTTGGCGGCCTGCAGCACCTGCACGCCGTTGTTGATGCCGTCGAGCAGGTTGCTGATGTCGCTCGCGCGGTTGTCCAGCCCTTGCGCGGTGAAAAAGTTGGTAGGGTTGTCGAGCGCCGTGTTGACCTTCTTGCCGGTCGAGAGGCGCTGCTGCGTCGTGGCCAGCAGGTCGGCCGTCGACTGCAGTGACAACAGGTTCTGGCGAACGGACGCCGAGAGAACGATGTTGGACATTGGCTGGTCTTCCTCTTGAACCGGGTACGAATCGGGGCTCGCAGATCTGGAAAGCGGGCTTTTGTCCACTTTTAGGGGCTGTCCTTTAAAGTATGGTTAACGACGGTTTAAGGGATACGGTTAATGCCGAGTTAGCGCCCCCTTCCTGGCACCGGCTGCACGTCTGCACGGTCACCGCACACGCAAAAAAGCGGCGGAGCCGAGGCCCCGCCGCTGTATTTGTCTTGTGATTTCAGTGGCTTATTAACGGAGCAGCTGGAGCACGCTCTGCTGTGAGGTGTTGGCCAGCGACAGCGCGGAGACCGCGATCGACTGGCGGGTCGACAACGCCTGGCTGTTGGCCGCTTCCTCGTTGGTGTCGGCCAGCGTCAGGTTGGACGAGCCGGTCTGGAGCACGTTGATCAGGTTCTTGTTGAAGTCCTGACGCACCTGCACCACCGACAGGTTCGAACCGAGGGTCGAGGCTTGCGAGCGCAGCGTGCTTGAGGCCGCGTTGAGACTGGTGAGCACCCGGTTGGTCGCCGCGTTGTCGATGAAGTCGGTGCCCCGTACCAGCGAGGCCAGACCCAGCCCCTTCGAGTTGAAGGTCACACCGGTGATGCTCAGGCTCGACTTCGCAGTCTCGTCGAACACCAGCTTGAGCTGATCGCCGTTCAGCAGGTTCACGCCATTGAAGGACGAGTCGACCGAGGTCGTGTCGATCTGCGACAGGATGTTGTTGTACTGGGCGACCAGGTTGGAACGGCTCGCCTGGGCAACAGCATCGACCGTCGGCGCGGTCGCGTTGGTCCAGGTCAGGGCCGTCGTGATCGTGCCGCCGATCCCGCCGCCAGCGACAGCCGATCCGATCGTCGAGGATGCGTAGTCGTTGATCGCGGAGACCGTGAGCAGGCCATTGGCGTCGATCGTGGCGGCCAGGTTGTTGGCCTGAAGAGCCGTGTTGAGCTGATCGAGCGTCTTGACCGTGCCACCGGTGCCGTCGCCGAAGGTGACATTGACCGCCGTGCCCCCGTTGAAGGAGGCGAAGGTCAAGGTCTTGCCCGAGACACCGCCGGCCGACGCCGAGCGGGTCGCCGAGAAAGCGGTGCCGGTGCCGGTCGAGCCGGTGAGGCCGAGCACGGACAAGGCATTGCCTGAGCCGGTGATCGACAGATCCGAGTTCGCGCCCGTCGAGATGTGGAGCGAACCGGCAACCAGCGAGGACGCGGTCTGGCCGCTGGCCGTCGCCAGGGTTGCAGCACCCGAAGCGATGGTTGCTGCCTGCACGCCGGTGGCGAGATCGACCGCGCTCAGGATGTCGGCGACGGTGCCCTTGTTCAGGTAGACGATCGAGTTGCCGTTGCCGTCGGTGACCACGTTGCCGGTGACGCCGGATCCCGTCGGCACGTTTGCAGGAAGCGGCGTGCCGCCGTTCTTGAACGTGATGGTCTTGCCGTTGACGTTCAGGGTCGATCCGTCGGTGATCAGCGAACCAAGGCTGCCCGAGACAGTTGTGCGGGCCGCCGTCAGGGTCGCGTTGCCGGAGCCCGTCGCGGTGGTCAGGCCGAGCGCCTTCAACAGGTCAGCCTTGCCGATGACGCTGAGATCGGCGCCGGTCGAGCTGTCCAGCGTGATCTTGCCGGCGGTGATGGCAGCCGGGGTCTGGCTGGTGTTGTTGGCGTTGATGGTGGCAACGCCGGCCGCGATCGTGGCACCGCGGGTGCCCGCCGCAAGGTCGATCGCCTTCAGGACGTCGCCGACCGTTGCGGTCGAGTTCGCCGCACCGCTGCCGAGGTAGATGACCGAGTTGCCATTGCCGTCAGTCGCGATGCTGCCGGTACCGCCGCCATCGACGCCGTAGCCGCTCGGCAGGCTGTTGGTCGATCCCGTGACGCCCGGAGCGGCGCCGGCCTTGAAGGTGATGCTGTGGCCGTCGACCGTGAGGGTCGTGCCGTCGGTGAACTGGGTGGCGCCAATCAGGCCCAGGCCGCTCGTTGCACCAGCCAAGCCGTCACCGTAGAGCAGCGTGCTCGCGGTGATGGCCGCCGCACCGCCGCCGTTGTTGTCGTTGACCGCAGCGGTTCCGACATACGCAGCGGCCGTACCACCAAGCGTGGTCGTCCCGGTCGCCGCGGTGACGCCGCCGCCAGCGCCGGAGAACAGCACGTTGGATTGCGCGGTCGCGCTGGTGTAGGTCGTGGTGCCGCGCAGGTCGGAAGCGGTCGCGCCCGCAATCGTGGTCGAGACGTTCGACTTGCTGGAGTAGCCGACGGTGGTCTGCAGCGCCTGGTTAGCGATCGACTTGGCGCTGTCGAGCAGCTTCGACAGCGAGGTGATGCCGGTGTTGGCGGCCTGCAGCACCTGCACGCCGTTGGCAATGCCATCGAGCAGATTGTTGATGTCGCTGGCGCGGTTGTCGAGCGACTGGGCCGTGAAGAAGTTGGTGGGGTTGTCGAGCGCCGAATTCACCTTCTTGCCAGTCGAGAGGCGGGACTGGGTGGTGGCGAGGAGGTCGGCGGTGGACTGGAGCGAGAGCAGGTTCTGGCGAACCGACGCAGAGAGAACAATACCGGACATAACTCTTACCCTTCTGGTTTACGCGTCTTCGTTCGATCGCTTCGGATCGAGTGACGGGCACAGCCTGAGGGGACATGGCTAACAAAAAGTGAAACCTGGTCTCGCATCGTAAGCGCCGGTTCACCATAAGGCTCCAGGAGCACGCGGGATCAGCGACGATCACCCTGAAACTCCTCGCTTTTTGCGGCGTTTGCCTCTCGTTAACCATAACCAACGGTTACTTTTCGAAGCTGCCAGTTTGCCTCTCCATCGGAGCGCGCAAAAAGAAAGCGGCGGGGCCGAAGCCCCGCCGCCATGTCTTGATTGCGATGTCAGCCGCTATTAGCGGAGCAGCTGCAGCACGCTCTGCTGCGACTGGTTGGCCAGCGACAGCGCGGAGACCGCGATCGACTGGCGGGTCGACAGCGCCTGGCTGTTGGCCGCTTCCTCGTTGGTGTCCGCCAGCGTCAGGTTGGACGAACCGGTCTGCAGCACGTTGATCAGGTTCTTGTTGAAGTCCTGACGCACCTGCACGATGGAGAGGTTCGAACCGAGGGTCGAAGCTTCCGAGCGCAGGGTGCTCGAGGCCGAGTTCAGGCTGGTGAGTACCTTGTTGGTCGCGGCGTTGTCGATGAAGTCGGTACCCTGCACCAAGCCGGCCAGACCCAGACCCTTCGAGTTGAAGGTCACGCCGGTGATGTTGAGGTTGGACTTGCCGGTTTCGTCGAACACCAGCTTGAGCTGGTCGCCGTTCAGCAGGTTGACGCCGTTGAACGAAGCATCCAGCGAGGTCGTGTCGATCTGCGTCAGGATGTTGTTGTACTGGGACACCAGGTTGGTACGGGTGGCCTGGGCAACAGCATCCGCAACCGGAGAGGTGGCGTTCGACCACGTCAGCGCCGATGTGAGCGTGCCACCGATGGTGCCACCCGCAGCAGCCGAACCGATCGTCGAGGAGGCGTAGTCGTTGGTCGCCGAGACCGTGAGCAGGCCATTGGCGTCGATCGTGGCGCTCAGGTTGTTGGCCTGAAGAGCCGTGTTGAGCTGATCGAGCGTCTTGACCGTGCCGCCAGTGCCGTCGCCGAAGGTGACGTTGACCGCCGCGCCGCCGTTGAAGGCGGAGAAGGTCAAGGTCTTGCCCGAAACGCCGCCCGACGCCGCAGAACGGCTTGCCGTGAAGGCGGTGCCGGTGCCGGTCGAACCGGTCAGGCCGAGCGAGGACAGCGCATTGCCCGTGCCGGTCACCGACAGATCCGCATTGGCGCCGGTCGAGATGTGCAGAGCGCCCGCGACGATGGAAGACGCCGTCTGGCCGGTGGCCGTGCTCAGGGTTGCCGTACCGCTGGCGTTGGACGCCGTCTGCACGCCGGTGGCGAGATCAACCGCGGTCAGGATGTCGGCGACGGTGCCCTTGTTGAGGTACACGGTCGAGTTGCCGCTGCCGTCGGTGACGACGTTGCCGGTGACGCCAGAGCCGGTCGGCACGTTCGCAGCAGCGGGCGTACCGCCGTTCTTGAACGTGACGGTCTTGCCGTTGACGTTTAGCGTCGAACCGTCGGTGATCAGCGAGGCAAGGCTACCCGTAGCCGTCGTGCGGCTCGCGGTGACCGTTGCATTGCCGGAACCGGTGGCACCGGTCAGACCGAGAGTCTTCAGCAGGTCGGCCTTGCCGTTGACGCTGAGATCGGCGCCCGTCGAGGTTTCGAGGGTGATCTTGCCGGCTGTGATCGCCGATGGGGTCTGGGTGGCGTTGGTCGAGATCGTTGCAGCACCGGCGGCGACGACAGCGTTCTTGACGCCGCTGGCGAGGTCGATCGCGGTGAGGACATCACCGACGGTCGCCGTCGAGTTCGCCGCACCCGAACCAAGATAGATGATCGAGTTGCCACTGCCGTCAGCAGCGACATTGCCGCTGATGCCGTAGCCGCTCGGAACAGTCGCCGCGGTCGGAGCAGCGCCTGTCTTGAAGGTGATCGAGTGACCGTTGACGGTGAAGCTCGAGCCGTCGGTGAACTGCGTGGCGCCAATCAGGCTCAAACCTCCGGTCGCCGCGCCGGCGCCGTCACCGTAGAGCAGCGTGGTCGCGGAGATTGCAGCGGGTGTACCCTGGTTGTCGTTCACAACGCTGCCGGTGACTGCCCCGATGGTGCCGCCGAGAGTGGTGGTGCCGGTCGCCGCCGTTACGCCGCCAGCCGCGCCGGAGAACAGCACGTTGGAGAGCGCGGTCGCGCTGGAATAGGTCGTGGTGCCACGCAGGTCGCTCGAGGTCGCACCCGCGATCGTGGTCGAGACGTTGGACTTGGTCGAATAGCCGACCGTGGTCTGCAGCGCCTGGTTGGCGATCGACTTGGCGCTGTCGAGCAGCTTCTGGAGCGAGGTGATGCCGGTGTTGGCGGCCTGCAGCACCTGCACGCCGTTGGCAATGCCATCGAGCAGATTGTTGATGTCGCTGGCGCGGTTGTCGAGCGACTGGGCCGTGAAGAAGTTGGTGGGGTTGTCGAGCGCCGAGTTCACCTTCTTGCCAGTCGACAGACGGGACTGGGTGGTGGCGAGCAGATCGGCGGTGGACTGGAGGGAGAGCAGGTTCTGGCGAACCGAAGAGGAGAGAACGATACCGGACATACTGTTACCTTTCTGGTAGCTACGCGTCCTGTCTGATCGAAATTGATCAAACGACCGGCGGACGGTTGCGTCCAAGCCTCTAACAATCCGTGAAATGAAACTCCGGGTTTGTCTGCTTCGCGCCCAAAATGCTCTCCCGCAAACTTTCGAACCGCGTCCTCGTCATTACGCAAGATGCTGAAGTTGTTTCATATTTTGGCGCGGTCGCCAATGTTTACGACCCGTTAACCACATTGCGCAAGGATTGGACCCAAATCGGAGCAGGCAGCCGTCATCGACGGGACACGCGCGCCGCTCTTTACAAAAGGTTGATGGAGAACAGGCATGGCCCTTAAAGTCGAGCTCAGGCCGCACGAACGCATCATCGTCGGCAACTGCGTGATAACCAACACCGACCAGCGCGCTCGCCTTCTGATCGACGGCGACAACGTGCCGATCCTGCGCGAGCGCGACATCCTCACGCCGGAGACCGCCGACTCGCCCGCCAAGCTCGTCTATCTGGCGGTCCAGCTCATGTACATCTCGCCGGATCCGCAGACCCAGCACGGCACCTATTTCAGCCTGGTGCGCGACATCGTCACCGCGGTGCCGAGCTCCTGGCCGATCATCGAAGGCATCAACAACAACATCCTCAACGGCGACCTCTATCGCGCGCTCAAAGATGCTCGCAAGCTGATCGCCTATGAAGAGAAGCTGCGCGGCCAGTTTGAGGCCACCCATCCTAAAGCCGAAGCGGACAAGGACGACGTCAGCACCGCCGCCTGACCCCACGCGTTCGCGGGCCCACGCCGCGCGAACGACCGGGCCGGACGAACGGCCAGGCCTCATAAACGACAACGGCCCCGGATCGCCCCGGGGCCGTTGTCGTTTCAGACATGCATCAATGCTATTGCGCCGCGAGCGGCGGCGCTTCAACCTCGATCACTGCCCCGGTCCGTCGCCCGCCGAATTCCAGCACGGACGCGACCAGCGCGTCGATGTCGGTCTCCTCTGTACGGTGATTGACGATCGCGGCGCGGATCGCAAACCTGCCGTCCAGCGCCGTGCTCGACGGCGCCGCGATACCGGACTCCTGGATGTCGGCGACGATCTCGCGATTGACCTCGTCGGCGGCGCGGTAACGGAAGCAGACGATGTTGAGATTGACCGGTGCCAGCAATTCCAGCCGCGGCTCGGCGAGAACGCGCGTCTCCAGATATTTCGCCAGCGCACAGCTTCGCGCGATCACCGCACCGAGCCGATTTGTGCCGAACGTCTTCAGCGTGAACCATGTCTTTAGTGCACGGAAGCCGCGCGACAGATCGGGGCCGAGATCGCAGGGCCAGACCGCGCCCGCTGCAAGCCCCCTCGCCTCGCGACGCAGATAGGCTGCGGGCTGCGCAAAGGCTCGCCGATGCTGCTCGCCGTCGCGCACCAGCAGGAAGCCGGCGTCGTAAGGCACCTGTCCCCATTTGTGGAAGTCGAGCGCAATGGAATCGGCGAGCTCGATTCCGCCGAGCAGCGGCGCGAGCTCGGGTGAGAGGACCGCGAGCGCACCGAAGGCGCCATCGACGTGAAACCAGATTCCTTCTTCGCGGCACAGTTCTGCAATCGCCTTGAGATCGTCGACCGCGCCGATATCGACCGTGCCCGCGGAGGCAACGACGAGGAAGGGCTTGAAGCCGACCTCGCGATCACTCGCGATCTGCGCGCGCAGCGCCGCGACGTCGATGCGATGATCGGCATCCATGCCGATCTTGCGCAGCGCATCGATGCCAAGTCCGGCCATGTCCATCGCTCGTGAAATGCAGCCATGCGCCGCCTGCGAGGTGTAGGCCGTGAGCAGTGCGCCGTCGTTGCCGATGCCGTGCTGCCGCGCCAGCGTGCCGAGCGCAGCAGTTCGCGCCACCAGCACGGCCATCAGATTGGCCATCGACGTGCCCGTGACGAAGATGCCGCTCGCGCTCTCCGGAAAAGCGAACAGCTCACGCATCCATTCAACGATCTGGCGCTCGACCTCGATCGGCATGTGATCGCGTCCGCCGAGATTGGCGTTGAGGCCGGCTGCGAGCATCTCTGCGAGCATGCCGACGGCGGTGCCGCCGCCGTGCACCCAGCCCATGAAACCCGGATGGACGTTCCCGGTCGCATAGGGCGCGACATGTTTGGAGAAGTCGCGATAGACGTCGGCGAGATCGCTCGCCTCGCGCGGCACGTCGGCCTTGAATGCCGCGCGGACGCCGTCAGGAATCGGCTGCCACACCGGACGCGCGCGAACGTTGGCGATGCCGTCGATCGTCTCGTCAAGCATGCGATGGGCGAGCGCGCGAAACTCGCTCCAGTCCTGCGGATCGAGCGAAGTGTGCGTGACGGAGCTTTGCGCGTTGCGGATGATCTCGTTCATGCTGCACTCCCCTCGCCCGCCTTTGCATGCCGCGACAGCATCGCCGTGAACGCGGCAAAGATCTTGCGCATCTGCGGCGGCTTGTAGGGAAACACGGCGGGCGGATCCATGTTGTGCACGACGGCGGTGTTGTCGGCTTCGAACACCAGCAGTTCGCCGTTGTTGTTTTCGGCACAATCGACGATGAAATAGTCGAGGCCGATGCGCTTGCTCATCTCGTCGAGCGCGCTGCGATGACGCGCAGCGAAAGCGCCGTCGAAGTCGAGCATGAATGCGGCTTCTTCGGCTCGCTTCTCCTCGCTGAACGCCATGTAGGCGTTGAGATACCAGATGTCCCAGCGGTCGGCGATCGCCATATGGCAGGCGTAAGGCTTGCCGGCGACCATGGCGAGGCGATACTTGCGATAGAGCCCATCAGGGCTCGCATAGTCGACGAAGCGCGCGACGAAGAAGTTCTGCTCCTCGCGCTCGGCGAGATAGGCTTTGAGCGCCGCGGCATCGTCGACCTTCGCGAGCCCGACGCCGGCATGCGTGCCACGTGGCCGCACGATCATCGGAAAGCGCAGCTCCCCCGTGATGCTCTCGCAGGCGATCTTCCCTTGCGAAAGCTCCAACAATTGCGCGCGCGTCGCGTGTGCGGTCACGGGAATGTCCAGACCGGGGATGCCCGCCAGCAACCGGAACAGTTTGTCGCGATCGAGATTGCCGATCAGCTCTGGACGATTGAGCAGTGGCCGCGGCCAGCGCGGCGCGGCCTGCTCGATGGCGGCGAGTGTCTCACGGCATTCCTCGGAATCGGAGGCGACCACGATGGCGACGTCGTGCTCGGGCAACGTCTCGGGAAGACCGACGCCCTTGATGACGTAGAGCGTCAGCAGCTCGATATCGGAGCCTTCGAGCAGGAATTCGATCGGGGTATTGCCGCCCATGTCGATGTCAGCCGCGAGCGCGAGCACCCGCAGGCGGGGCTTCGGAACCGCGCAAGGAGTACGAAACAATTGATGGAAGGAGAGCACCTCGCTCTGGATCACCAGCCCGGCCTCCTTCTCGCCGAGGAGCTGGGCGATCAGCGACAGATCCAGGCCCTCGCCGGCCTCGGCCGTCCCCTCCGCGATCCGCGCCAGAAGATGTTCGCGTAGCGGATGCAAATCGCCGCCCTCGAAGGCCCGGCGCGTCAACTGCGCAAAGCCGATGCGGTCGGAATAGTTCGGCGTGGAAACGGAATGCTGCATCTCAAACCTCGAACGCGGATTTTTCCCGCATGGCCGCAGCCGCGGCACGGTCAAGCAGCAGTTCGATCTTCGCCAGGACGTGAGCGATACGATCGAGAATGTGCTGCAAATTGTGTTGCGCCTGTGCGGCGTCGGCGGACCAGGCTTCGGTGACGAGCCGCGCGCCCACACAGAGGCGCAGCACGGCCTGCGGCGCATCGTCCGGCCGCTCCAGCCTGACCGGCTGGCCGATCAGACAACGTTGCGCGGCGACCTGCTGGTCCGCCGCGCTGCCGCCGATCTCCTGGTTCATGTCGCGCTCGAGCGCGCGATGAATGGCGCCGGTCTCGGCGATCGAGACAGGCTTGCCCTCGCGCAGCAGCGTGAATGGAAAGATCGTACGTTGCGCGAACTCCTCGTCGTCCGCGGCGCTCGTCTCGATTGCGCTTGGAACGGCACGAAGCGACGGCGACAGCGCGATCATGCTGTCGATGCCGGCTGCAAGCTCGGCCAGCATCCTGGCGCGGAAAGCCCCGGGCACGGCGTAGTAGCTGCCGATCTCCGCAAGCGCCGCCTCCCAGCGCAGCCATTGACCGAAATTCGGCCGGCGCTCGAAGCGCGAGCGCAGTGCCGTCCAGGCCATCGGCCAGTCGCAGCGGCCGGCATAGTCGAAGATGCCGGGCGCAATCGTGCCGATCCGGCCGAGTGACCGCGACAGACCTTTCGGCACCAGCAGCGCACCGCTGAAGGCCGGCCCGCCGAAAAACTTCGAGCCGGTCATCAGCACCATAAAGCCGCGATCGAGATAACAGCGCAGCCGGCGGCGGCCGAGCCGCGCCTGGCAGGCATCGACCACCACCTGAACCTTGCGCGGCCAGCGCCGCGCGATCTCATCGAGGCAGGCAGCACTCGGCGCGCGCCAGCCGAGTTTTGACGAATCCATGATCTGCAACAGAACGCGGCGGCCTTGCGCGAGGCTGTTCTCGACGGCACGCATGACCGCAGCATCTGCATCGGCGTGCATCGCGAGGCCGGACGCGACATCGAGCAGCGGCACCGCGATGCTGTCGCCGGCGAGGCCCGCGACGGCGGCATCCTTGCGCACGACAATGCCATTTGCCGTCATCGCGCTGAAATGATGTCCGCGCGCGGTATGGACCGTGCCGCTGCCGGTCTGGTCGGCGCCGACCACGATCGTCACCGGCGGGGCGCCAAGCACCGCACGCGCCAGGAACAACGCGTGGAGCTGGGAATCCGTACCGGAGGGCGAAAACACGATATCGACACGCGGCGCGAGCTGGAGATGGCTGCGCAATTCCTCGCGCATGTCCTCGCAGCGCGCGTCGAACGCGATCTCGACCTCGTCGAAAAGGCACCTGTGCATCAGTTCTTCGCGTGCCAGAGCGGCGCGGTCATAGGCGGCTTGCGAGATGGTCGAGGCGGTCGAGGAGGCGAAATTCCAGATCTCCGGCTTCGGCGAGGCCGCACAGCCATAGGCGTTGACGCGATCCCTCGGGTCGAGCGCCAGCCGCAGGTCTCCACCAGAGATCAGCAACGTATCCAGCGGCGTGAAGAGATCGCGCAGGCGATAGCGCGAGCCGCCGTCGAAAGCGCGCTCCGTGCCTGACACACAGGAGGCGCCGACGCTCATCCCGGAGGGCTCACGCCGCATCGGCCGCCGCCGGCGCGGCTGCGAATTGCGAAGCGACGTCGCCGCGGAACACCGACGGCCCGACGTGATCGAGCGAGCTCTGGATGTCGGCCCAGATATCGCCGCCGATATCGGTCCAGCGCTTGCAGAAGGCGAAGTCCTCGGAAAGATAGGTGCCAGTGGCGGGGTCGATCATACACTCGAACAGCGCGAAGCGGTTGCGGCTCCCCGCCAGGGTATCGTGAGAATGCTCGCGGAAGAATTGCAGGGCCGCATAGTCCGGATGACGGCACATCGTTTCCAGCACGTGGCGACGGATCATCAGGAAACCGGTCCCGGCGTAGCGAACGCGGGTAAAACCGTTGACCACCACGATGCGGTCGGGGTCCTCGATCTCGAGCACATAGTCGAGCGAGGCGGCCGGCACATCGGCCCGGCCGGCCTCGATCGCCCGCTTCGCCTTGTCCCAGTTGACCCGCTTGATCGGATAGCAGCCGGCAACGACGTCGGCTCCGCACTCGATCAGCCGGAACACCTGCTCGGGCTTGAACCCGATATCGGCGTCGATGAACAGAAAATGCGTCGCCTTGGGATCGTCCAGGAACATCGCGGCCAGATTGGCCCGCGCGCGCGTGATCAGCGCGTCTCCATCGCGCAGCAGCACCGTGAGCTCGAGATTGGGCACGCCATGCACGGCGCGCTGGAGCGCGAAGATCGAGCTCGCATAGATGCTCGACACCTGCCCGCCGAAACAGGGCGTCGCCACCACCAGCTGCATCGTGTCCGACATTGACGGCTCCGCCCCGCTCCAATCCTCACCAAGAGGTAAAGAGGCATGGTTAACGGCGCCTTAACGCATCCTTACAGGAACTTGACGAGCGAGAGCTGCGAGAGGTTCGAAGTCACCTGGTAGGACGCCTGGAGGGCATTCTGGAGCGACAGGATCTCGCTCGCGACTTGGTCCGGCGAGGCCGATTCCGCCTGGTCGATGATGGTCTGGAGCTGCGCCTTGGCCTGGGTCTGGCGCGTGCCTGCGTCCTTCATCGTGTTCTGGGCCATCGCGAGGTCGGTCTGGATGTCCTCGATGCGCTGCTGGCCGGTCTGCTTCGTCAGGGCCTGCGTCACCCGCAGGCTCAGTGCGGCGACCTGCCCGCCCGAATACTGCCCGGTCGGCGAGGTCGAGAACGTCCCGAACACGGCGACCGCCTGCAGCTCCTTGCGGATGGCGTCCTCGTTCGCCTGTGCGCCATACTGCACCGTGACGGAATCGTCGACCCGTGCCATCGCGGTGGAGCGCGGCGAGCCGGGCCCGTCATTGCCCAGGTACCATTGCACGGTGGTGGCCGAGCCGTTCACCAGCGTCGTCGCCGAGCCGAGGGGCGAAGAGCCGACGCGTAGCGGAGCCTTTGCCGCCGTAACCGGGGAGGTCGTGAAGCCGAGCGCCGCGAACGCCGTGCTGTTCGAGCTCGTGATGTTGAGGCTCCCGGGATCGTCCGTGTTGATCGTGATCACGCCGCCATGGATGGTCGACGGCTTCGTGGTGCCGGTGATCTGATCGATCTTGCCAAGGAGAGCTGTGATGTTGTCGGTAATGTTGATCTGGTTTGGGCCATTGGCGCCCGAGGCGACAAAAGTCAGTGTCTGACCGTTCACCGTGATCGTATCGGGGTTAACGACAGGCGGACCCGCCGACCCCGCCTGGAACGCCGCTGAGAGCACTTCCGGGCCGCCAGTGGTCGCAGTGCCGCTCAGCACAGTTGAACCGGTGATCTGAGGCGTCGACGCCACGCTGCCGCGCGTCACGCTGCTGAGACCGAGCGCCGTGGCCGCCGCGCCGCCGGTGACCGCCACGTCGGTGCCCGTGCCGGTCGCGATCTGGATATTGCCGCCGGCGCTCAGAGTCACGTTGGCGGCGGGGATGCCGGCGGCCGTCGCGATTGCATTCAAGATATCAGACACGTTCGCGGCGCTGCCCGAAGCCAATCCGATCGTGGTATTGCCGCTGGCCGTCGCGACCGTGGTGACGGTAGGGTCGAAGGTAATGGTATGGGCGCCGCTCGCGCCGGTGATGGTCAGGGTGGTACCGGTCGGAGCGTTGGCGAGCGCGGTGAGAATGGCTCCATTGAGATGGGGTGTCGCCGAAGGATCGAGCGACGTGGTCGTCGACGCAGCCGCCGGCGCGCTGTCCTGCAACGCGACCGAGCCCGTCCCGGTCGTCGAGGTATAGGAGCGCAGATTGCCGGTGGCCGCCCCATTCGCGGTGGCGGATCCCGCCGTATTGAAGAAGTTGTCGCCGGCGGTGACGGCGGAGGCCGCCACCAGCGAGGTGCCGGCAAGCTTCTTGATCGCGGTGTTTAGCGCGGTATTGAGGTTGGTCGCGGTGTTGTTCGGGTTGACCGGGACGCTTGCATCGATCGCAAAGCTGCCGACGGGCGTCGGCGTCGCGGAGGACGCCGTCAGGTCGATCTGCTCGGTCGAGCCGTCGGGCAGCGTGAACTGCACGCTGAGCTTGTCGCCGTTTTTCGGATTGACGCCGTTGAGGTCGACCGAGAACGACACCGGCGAGCCGCTCGGGCCGGTGACCGTCGCGCCGGTCAACGTCGAGGAGACCGCGGCGATCTTCAGGCCGAACGGCGATACCGCGGCGTCCTCGGAGACCATCACCGAGCTCGGCGTCGGCTGTGGCGTCGCCAGCACCAGCCGGCCCATGCCGTTGGCGCCGAGGTCGGCGGCCTGCCGCTCCGCCATGACGGTCTTGAAGCCCGCCTGCGTCGTGGTGCCGTTGATGATGTCGCCGGCATTCGCGACGGACGGCGTGTTGAACGCGGTTCCGGAGAACAGATAGCGGTTGCCGGACTGCGTGTTGAGAACGCCGATCATCGAGCCGAATTGCGCGGCTGCGGTGTTCTGCGCGACCGTCTGGCCGTTGACGTTGAGATCCTGCGCGGTGTTGGCCGAGCCCGTCTGCACCGTGTTGCGGATCGTGGTCAGCGACTGCAACGCAGTATTGGCGAGGTTGATGCTGACGTTGACGTTGGTCATCGTGTCGGTATAGGCGCCAATGTTGGAGAGCTGCGCGCGCCCGGCGATCGCAAAGCCCTCGTTGGTGCCCATCCCGGAATAGTTCTGCGACAGCTTTCCGGTCGAGAGCTGCGTCGACAGGTCGGTGAGCTGCTGGTTGATGTTGCGGATCTGCGAGCCGAGAACCGACGAAGAATAGTTGATGCTGCTGATCGACATGTTTCAGAGCCCTGTTACTTGTTACACTTGAGCCTGGATCAACGTATTCATCATGCTCTGCACCACCGACATGACATGAGCGTTGGCGGCATAGGCATTCTGGAGCTGGATCAGGTTCGACATCTCCGAGTCCAGATTGACGCTGGCGGTCGAGTTGAACTTGGCCTGCAGCGTCGAGACCACGACGCTCTGGCCCTGCTGGAGCTGGGTCGCCTGGGTCGCGGCATTGCCCTGAACGCTCAGGAACTGCTGGAGATAGTTCGAGACGCTGCCGGTGAAGGGCTGGCTCGCCGAGCCCAGACCGGATTGCGGTGAATAGGAGAACACCGCCGAGGTGAGCTGCGAATAGAGATAGTCCGAGCGCGTGGTGTCGCCGGTGGGCGTCACCGGCGAGGTGTTGTAGACCGACAGCCTGGTCGGGTCGGTGGTGAGCTGCGTGTTCACGGCGATGCGTCCGGCAAGGCCGGTCATCTGCGAACCTGAGGCCGTGATCGCGCCGGTGTAGAGCGCCTGCCCACCATCGGTGAACAGCGGCAGTTGCGGATTGCCCGAGGTCAGCGACGAGATCGTCTTGGTGATCGAGGCCGAATTGACCTTGGCGAGGCCGCTGTTGTCGTCGGTCACCCGCAACGTGGTGGCCGTCGCCGGCGACGGGGCGGCAGCGAATGACAGATGCGAGCCCGAAAGCGCGGTGTTGAGCGCCGAGGCGATCGCGCCCATGCCGCCGGAGAAGTTCACCCCGATCTGCATCGGATTGGCGTTGGTGGGGTTCTGGAGCGGCAGCGCCGCCGGATCGGTCACGTTGACCAGCGTGACCTGTCGCATCGTGTTGGTGGTCGTGTCGGTGTAGCTGAAGTTGACGCTGTTGCCCGGCGCCGCCCCGGCAAGGTCGAGATCGAAGCCGGCCGGCGGGCCGGTCACCGTGCTGCCGGCCGTGGTCTTGTCCGACAACGCGCTCGACATCGTCGCGGCGAGCTGGTCGATCTGGTTCTGCGCCTGCACCAGCGTCTGGTCCCGCAGCTTCAGATCGGCCGCGATCTGGCCCGACGACACCACGTTGTTGGCGACGACGTCGACCGACGATCCGTTCGGGAGCTTGATGTTGAACGCGCCGACGCCGGATTTGGCCGGATCGATGTTGTAGAGCGAGGTCGCCGATAGCGCGCCGGCGGACGCAAAGGTGAATTGCGAGGCCAGCCCGGCGCCGACCAGCTGGATGCCGGTGGTGGTGTAGATGTTGGCCTGGTTGGACCCGTCGGTGGTGACGTGGACGTCGACATATTTCGACAGATTGTTGATGGCCTGGTCGCGCTGGTCCATCAGCGTCGCAGCCGAGGGGTCGTGTTCCGACAGGCCCTGGAGCCTGGAGTTGATGTCGGCGACTTGCTGCATCGCCGCGTTGGCCTGCTGCGCCGAGGTGCTGAGATCCTGCTCCACGTTGGAGCGCAGCGACTGGATGCCCTTGGTGGTGAGGTTGAGCTGCTGCGCCAGCGTCTGCGCGGCGCCGAGCGCAACCGTTTGCGCCGACGACGAGCCCGCGTTGGTCGACAGCGCCTGCAGTGCCGTCGTGAAACTGTTCAGCGCTGTCTCGAGCGTACCGCTGTTGCCGGGCGTGCCATAGACATTCTGAAGCTGCTTCAGGATGTTGGCCATCTGGTCGGCGTAGCCGCTGCCGCCGGTCTCGGTGCGCAGCTGTTTCTGCACATAGGTGTCGAGCTCGCGGCTGACGCCGGTCGTCGTCACCGTCGAGCCGAAGTCGCCGGTGGTGACCTCGATCTGGTTCGGCGTCTGGACGACGTAACCCGGCGTCTGCGAGTTGGCGACGTTCGAGGAAACGATCGAGAGCGCAGCCTGATTGGCACGCAGACCGCTCATCGCACTGGCGAGGGCTGAACTCAAACCCATGTTGACTTGCCGCCTCTGGTTACGTCACGCCCCAATCAGCGCAACACGTTCAAGAGATCCTGAACCATCGTATTCGCCGTCGTGATCACCTTGGTGTTGGCCGAATAGGCCTGCTGGGTCACGATCAGCTTGGTGAATTCGTCGGCGATGTCGGTGTTCGAGCCTTCCAGCGACGAGCCGCTGATCGAACCGGAGGCACCGTCGATGGCAGGGCCGGACTGTTCAGTCGCGGCGTAGGCGCCGCCGTCCTGCGCCTTCAGGTAGTTGGTGCCGTTGAAGTGCGACAACGAGACCTGTGCGAGGTCGAGGTTCTGACCGTTGGAGAAGGTGCCGACCACGAGGCCGTTGTTGTTGACCGCGACCGAGCGGAGCTGACCGGCGGCGTAGCCGTTCTGGGTGATGGTGTTGATGGTGACGGCGCCGCTGGTGCTGGCATATTGCGTCAGTCCGCCCGAGGAGATGTTGAAGGAGACCGAGCCCAGCGACTGGCCGCTGACACTGACGTTGTTGATGGTGATGCCCGAGCCGCTCGGCGAGGTCAGCGAGCCGTCGGCGGCAAAGGTGAAGGCCTGGCCGGTATTGACCCAGCCGACCGTCGTGCCGGTCGCATTCGGATCGGTCTGGTAGAACATGTTCCAGGTATCGGCATGGCCCGCGCCCAGCGAGGCACTGTCGGTCTTGGCCCAGCGTAATTGCAGATTCACCGGCGTGCCGGCCGCGTTGTAGGCGGTCACCGCGCCACCGCTGATCGATTCCTTGGTGAAGGTGGCGATGTCGTTGCCGATCACGCCGCCGGTGCCGGCAACGCCACCACCGTCACGATTCTTGGTGATGGTCGAGGTGAACCCGAGCGCGGCGAAGGCGGCGCTGTTGGAGCTCGCCACCGACAGGTTGGAAGCTGTGCCGGTGTTCAGCGTGATCACGCCGCTGCTGCTGACCGACGACCCCGTTGCACCGGAGAGCGCGTCGATCTTGCCGAGCAGCATCGTGATGTTGTCGGTGACGTTGATTTGGTTCGGGCCTGACGCGCCGGAGGCCATGAAGGTCAGCGGCTGACCATTGACCGTGATGATGTCGCCGGCGGAGAAGCCCGATGTGATCACCTCGGCGCCGCCGGCCGCCGCCGCGCCGCTCAGCACCGTGGCGCCCGAGATCGCGGGCGAGGACAGCACGTTGCCGCCTCGCGTCACGCTGCTGATGCCGAGCGCCGTGGCCGCCTGACCGCTACCGACTGCTACGTCGGTGGTGGTGCCGCTGGAGATCACGATGTTGCCGCTGGCGCTGAGCGTTGCGGTGACGCCGGCACCGCCGGCGGTCTGGATCGCGCTCAGGATGCTGGCCACCGTGGCCGTGGTGCCCGCGCCGAGACCGATCGTGGTGTTGTTGCCGGCGGTCACGACAGTGGTGCCGCCGTTGAAAGTGACCGTGTTGCCGTTGATGGTCAGCACCTGGCCGCTGAGCGCGGTGAGGGTGGTTGAGGCGAGATGCGTACCCACGGAGTTGTCGAGCGAAGTGGTGGTCGATGCCACCGCCGCAGAGTTGTTCTGGAGCGCCGTTGTGCCGGTCGCAGTGGTCGACGAGTATGGCGAGCGGATATTGCCGGTCGCGGCAGCGCCGGACGTTGTGGCGTTTGCATACGGCGGAGGCGGCGTGCCGACCGGCAGCGGGTTGGCCGCGAAGTCCGACGGGTTCAGTCCGCCGGCCGCCAGCAGCGTCTTAGTCGCCGCCGTCGTGCTCGCCACGGTGTTCGGCTGGGTCGGCAGGTTCGCCGCGTACTGGATCGAGGTGGTCGCCTGCGCCGGAATGAAGTTGTTCTGGAATTTCAGGACTGTCGCGACGTTGCCTTGCGGGTTGCCGGTTTTCGGGTCGACCGTGACGCCCATCAGGTAGTAGCCGGCGCCGTTGACCAGATTGCCGTTGGCATTGAGCTGGAAGTCGCCACGCCGCGTGTAATAGGTGACGCCGCTGAACACCGGTGCGTTGTCGACGACGCCCGTCGCCTTCTGGATCGAGAAGAAGCCGTCACCGGTGATCGCCATGTTGGTGGCGACGCTGGAGCCCGAGATCGTGCCCTGCGTGGTGATCGTGGCCTTGGCGTTGGCCGTCACGCCGCCCGCGACCTGCTTGCTCGGGACCGATGAGTCGGGAATGAGATCGACGAAACTGGTGCCGATGCCCTTGTACGCGGTGGTGGATGAGTTCGCGATGTTGCCGGAAATGTTCTGCAGCGCGTAGGACTGCGCCTGCAGGCCACCCACCGAGGTGTTCATTGCATCGAAGATACCCATAACTTTGTCTCCAGATCCGATCTCGGCGGCCGGTCGACCATGGCCGCAGTCGGAGGAGACTGTCGCAAGGGCTATGCCAATGCGGTTTTTGTCATGAAATCAATGACTTAATGAAAAAGCCCCGGTCTGATGACCGGGGCACAATTGCCGGGACCGGCAACAATTGCCGGGACGAAAGCTAGGTTGCGGACGCCGCCGCGGGATGGAAGACCAGCCCGAAACCGTCGATGCAGTAGCGCAATCCGGTCGGCTTGGGACCGTCGTCGAAGACGTGGCCGAGATGGCCGCCGCAGCGCCGGCAATGCACCTCGGTGCGGAGCATGCCGTAGGTCCGGTCCTCGGTCTTGCCGACATTGCCCTCGATCGGCTGGTAGAAGCTCGGCCAGCCCGTGCCGCTCTCGAATTTGGTATCGGAGGCGAACAGCGGCAGGTCGCAGCCGGCGCAGGCGAAGACGCCCTTGCGGTGCTCCTTGAGCAGCGGGCTGGAGCCCGGCCGCTCGGTGCCCTCCTTGCGCAGGATCTCATACTGCTGCGGCGTGAGCTGGGCACGCCATTCGGCGTCCGTCTTCTCGATCTCGAATTTCTGCGCGGCTTTCTCTCCAGCCTCCGCGGGCGATGCTCTGAGCCAGCGGAAGGCCGCAAGGCCGAACAGGCCGGCGACGGTCGTCAACAGGATGCGGCGGTCAAACATCTCATTCTCCATGCGGGAGCGTCTACGCCCTGAGATACGGGCCCTAACGGCTGACGTTACACTTCCGGGCGGGATTTTTCTCGGGTCTCTTGCGCGACGCGGTCCTCGCGCGAGACCGGTTCCGAGGCTGGTTCTGAGGCTCGTTCCGTGCCTTCGGACGCAGTTTTCGGCGGCTGGGCAAGCCGAGGCCTGACGCCTGACGGCGGACGGCGCGGACCGGTGCCGGCGGCCCGGTTGGCTTCGGCGAGGCGCGTCTCGCGCTCTCTGTCCTTGATCCTGGCACGTTCACGATAGCGGGCAAGCGAGCCTGCGGCTGCGGAACTCGCCCTGCCCCAGATTCCGACCAGTTGGCCGGCAACCCGCCCCGTCGTTCCCCCCGCCCAGACCAGCTCGAACGGTGAGAACAGCTTCCAGCGCTCGTCGCCCCACAGGATGCTGCGGGCGATCATCTGCCCGGCCATTGCCGAGGTGTTCATGCCCTGGCGGCCGAACCCGCTGGCCACCCACAGGCCTTTGCGCAACTGGCCGATCTGCGGCATGCCATGCACGGTCTGGCCGGTGGCGCCACCGAACGTATCGGTGATTTCGACATTGCCGAGCTGGGGGAAGATCGACCGGATCCGCCGCCTGACAGCGCCCGCAAAGCGTTGCGGGCGCGCCGCCCAGGTTGTCTCCGGGCTCTCCCACATCAGGCGGTCGCCATCGACGATCCGGAAATGATCGACGCCGTCGGAATCCATCACTGATCCCTTGAAGGCGACGATCTCGTGCACGCGCTCGCCGAGCGGCGCGGTGATGCCGGCATAGCGCCAGACCGGCAGCAGCGTTTCCGACAGGCGCCGCAGGGGCGCACCGAGATGGATGTTGCCTGCGAGCACGATATGGGTGGCGCGCAGCCGCGCCGAGGGCGTGACGATCCGCTTGCGGATGCCGGAATGATCGATGCTGACGACCGGCGTATCCTCGAAGATGCGGGCGCCTGCGCGCCGCGCCAGCGCCGCAAGGCCATGCACATATTTGCGGCCGTCGACCTGGAACGCTCTCGGATAATACACGCCGTGGAAGTAGTGATCGGTCTTGAGCACCTCGCGAACGCGATCGACCTGCCAGCCCTCGGCCTCGGTGTCGAAATCCTCGTTCAGCATCTGCAAGCGGCTGATCAGCCGGTCGCCGGCATCGACGTTGGAGACCTCGAGCACGCCGTCGGTCGGGCCAATTCCGGGCATGTTCTCCTCGGTGGCGTTGGCCCGGACGAACTCGGCGCCCTCTTTCGACAGCGTCCACAATTCCCGCGCGTCCTCGAAGCCGATTCGCTCGATCAGCTCGGCGAGCGGCAGCGCGAAGCCCGGCATCACGGTGCCGAGTTGATTGCCGGAAGCGTTCCAGCCGATGTGGCGGCCCTCGAGCACCGCGACGCTGGCCCCCAGCCGGGCCGCCTCGAGCGCGATGGACAGTCCGGCAAGCCCGGCCCCGATGACGCAGATATCGGCATCGAGGTCGAACGACAGCCGCGCCCGGTCGCGAAATCCGGCTTCTTCCTGGGACACGCTTGTGAAAGTCTCGCTCATGTCGTTTCTTAAAGGACTGAGCGGCCGCTTGTCACCTTGTCCTCGACCGGCGCCTGTAGATTATCCTGGTCGTGTAACGATTCGAGAATGCCATGCGCCGTTTGCTGCTGCTGCGTCACGCCAAGACCGAGACCGACGCGCCGAGCGGCCGTGACCAGGACCGCCGGCTCGACGATCGCGGCCACAAGGATGCCGCCGAGATCGGCGACTGGATGGCCGCCCATCCCCCCTTTCCCGAGGCCGTACTGGTATCGCATGCCGTCCGGGCCCGGCAGACCTGGGACATTGCGTGGGAGACCATGAAGGACCGCGTCGCCGCGCCGCAGGTGGAGGTCCTGCCGGAACTCTACGCCGCCGATCCCGCCCAGATCCTGGAATCCATTCGCACTGCAACCATTCCGGCTGATCCGAAGCAATTGCTGCTGGTCGGCCACAATCCGGGCATGCACGAGATCGCCCTGATGCTGACGGGCAGCGGCGATCCGGCCGCCGCCAAGGCGCTCGCCGACAACCTGCCCACCTCGGGGCTTGCGATCTTCGACTTTGACGTCAAGGATTGGGGTGACGTGGCTTACCGCCGCGGCAAGCTGGTGCTGTTCGTCAGTCCAAGGCTGCTTCGAAGTTAAGGCTGCTTCGAAGTCAAGGCTGCTTCGATCGGGTTGATCGCGCGACGTGCCGGCAAGACGTCCTGACTGGAAGATTTGGAGGCGCAGATGTTCAAGTCCATCCTGGTGCCCATCGACCTCGCCGACACCGACCTGGCCAAGCCGGCGATCGCGACCGCGGCAACGCTGTCGCAGACCTGGAGCGGCGTGGTGCGCCTGCTCAACGTGCTGCCGATGACGCCGGTGATGCTGGCCGAATACGTGCCGGCCGATTTCGACGAACAGCAGCGCCAGACCTCGGAAGAAGCCCTCGCCATCGTCGCGCGCGAGTCCGGCATCGAGCCTTCCCGCATCTCAAGCGTGGTGCGCCAGGGCGGCATCTATCACGAGATCCTGGAGGAAGCGGTGCACATGAAGGCCGAGCTGATCGTGATGACCTCGCACCGGCCGGCGATGCGCACCTATTTCCTCGGCTCCAATGCCGGACATGTCGTGCGCTACGCAAAATGCTCGGTGCTGGTGGTGAGGCACTGAAGGTCGGAGCAATGTCGTGAGCAATGGTGGCGGAGATGGACGTACGAGATCCCGCTCGCGATCGGCGATGACTTATGGGAGGTGCTGGTCGTGCAACTGGCCGCCCTGCTGGACAGGCTGACGGTGCGGAAGGTAATCGCCTTCATCCCTGTCGTGATCCTCATACTGGCTTACTACCACAGGATCCCAATCCCGCCGGAATTGATGCTGGTCGGCGACTTCCTCGCTTATATCGACATCTTCTCGGTGCTGATCCTGGTCGGCGTGCTTAGCCGCGTCACGACGATGCTGTTCGTCGTTAAACAGGCCGTCGCACGTATCGCCAAGTTCGCCGGCAACGTCGCTGCACATTTGCCGCGCCGGGATGTCCGGCATCGGCGCCAACGCGGCGCAGCGACACGACCTCACCGCAAGCCCGAGCGCTCCGAAGACGATCGAGTTCTCGGCGGTGTTTGGGACCAGGCCGCCTTCGCCTGAGCCATATACAAGCTCGTAGCCCGGGTGAGCGAAGCGATACCCGGGACAGCTCGTGTCACAATTCCCGGATTGCGCCTCGCTCCAGCCGGGCTACGAGATCTTGCGTTGCCCGACAGGCAAAACACGCGAGCGATGGGTCAACGCAAAGCGCCTAAAATATTCCACTTTACCGAATTTCGGAAACGGCGTATGTGTCGCCGCAACCCGGCCCAAGGAAGAGGGGCGTATCGCGATCGTCACGAACGCGGGCCGGACAGCGGCGGACGCTGGGCCACACCGGCGCGAACGGCTTCGCAGGGCGGGCAACCGTGAGCGAAGGCGTCGCGCACACGACCGGTGAGGCTCGCGTACGGCAAAACCGTGTCGTCCTGACGCCCGGGGTCTGTGCGTCAAGTCTTGTGGTGATGTGGCGGCCCGACCGGGCACGCAGCATCAGCGATCCATGAGGCGACGGGGGCAATAGTGCATCGCTCCCCGGGGAGAGCACGGCATAAGCCGTCAAACCGCTGCGCAGGGAAGGCCGGACGTTTTGGCTTCACCTGTATGCCGCTGTGCAGATTTTCTTACTGCAACCTCGCACAGTGGACCGCGGGTGCCAGCCGGCGCCCGGTCTTCCCTGCGCCCTCTTTCATTTGGGGGCAAGGCGATGAAGCAAAGCTCGGGCGAAACAAGCCGCGAGGATGCGAAGGTGCGTCTACGATAAAAGCGCAAGCTGAAGGAGCGACAGTGCTACCCACAAACGCCGTCATTGCGAGCGCAGCGAAGCAATCCAGAGTCTTTCCGCGGAGGGATTCTGGATTTGCTTCGCTGCGCTCGCAATGACGATGTCGAAACAGGTGTGCCTGAAAACTCAGTCTGGTGCCCCGGACGCAGCGCGTCCGGGACAAGAGCGAAGCACTTACAGATACCGCGTCAGCTCTGCTTTGGCCTGACCGTAGACCGCGTCCTCGATCTGGCTGCGCGTGATCCCGATGTCGCGCAAGGCGCGGTCATCGAGGTCGTTCAGCGTCTTGACGGCGGAGCGGCGCTCCAGGTGGTCGAACAGCGCATAGGCGCCGTTGGCCAGCTTGCGGAAAAATCCGTCCGACGAGGATGAGCGTAAACTCCGCCCGGCGGTCTGCGAGATCGTGGTCATTGTCCTTCTCCGGCCTGTTGTCCACGCGGCGATGCGGATGCCGTTGGCGCAAGCGCCCGAGCGCCTGCACCTCATTTGCCGTCGGATTGCTCTCGCTCTCCTCGGCTCAATCGTGAAGCTTGATGGAACTTAAATGCTCCAGTACACTACTCGGAGCAAGTAAAACATTGCTCTCGGTGCAATAATGTCCAAGTTCGAATACGTGAAGCTTGCCGATGCCATTGCTCTCGATATCTCTAACGGCACGTTAAGGCCGGGCGATCGGCTGCCGCCGCAGCGCAATTTTGCCTATGACCGTGGCATCGCGGTCTCGACCGCGAGCCGGGTTTATACGGAGTTGCTCCGCCGCGGCCTCGTCGTCGGCGAGGTCGGCCGCGGCACTTTCATCTCCGGCGCCATCAGGCGCGAGGTCGAGGCGCTGAGCGAGCCGCGCGACGCGCGGATCGATTTCGAGGTCAATTATCCGTTATTGCCGCAGCAATGGGCGATGATCGCCAAGAGCCTTGCAGGGCTCGAGCGCGTTGACGCGCTCGAATCCGCACTGCGCGTCTCCACCAGCACCGGCACCAAGAGCGCGCGCAATGCAGCCGCCGCCTATCTCGCGCGCAAAGATTTCGCGCCGCAGGCCGAGCAGATCATCTTCACCGCCAACGGCAAGCAGTCGCTCGCGGCAGCCCTCGCGGCCCTCGTTCCCACCGGCGGCCGCTGCGGCGTCGAGGCGCTGACCTATCCTTACGTCAAGAGCATCGCCGCGCGGCTCGGCGTGACGCTGGTCCCGATACCGATCGACGAATTTGGCGCGCGCCCAGACGCCATCCAGAAGGCGCATCGCGAGGCGCATCTGTCGGCGCTGTATCTCCAGCCCATCATCCAGAACCCGCTCGGCGTCACCATGAACGCGACGCGGCGCGCCGACATCATGCGCGTCGCCGAGAAGCTCGATCTCACCATCATCGAGGATGCCGTCTACGGCTTCCTGGCCGACGACACGCCGCTGGCCGCGCTCGGCCCCGACCGCTGCATCGTGATCGACAGCCTGTCCAAGAAGGTTGCGCCGGGCCTCGCGCTCGGCATCCTGGTCGCGCCGCCGCGATTGCGCGAGGGCGTGATGAGCGCGGTGCGCACCGGCGGCTGGATCGCGTCCGGCCATGCGCTGGCATCCGGACAGCGGCTGATGGCCGACGGCACCGTCGCCGAGCTGACGCGGCTGAAACGCATCGATGCCGCGCGCCGCCAGCAGACTGCGGCAAGGCTGCTCGCCGGCTACCAGCTCTCCGCCGACCCGCGCTCCTATCACCTCTGGCTCATGCTACCGGCACACTGGCGCTCGCAGACCTTCGTCGCCGCGGCAGCCCGGCGCGGCATCGCGCTGACACCGTCCTCGACCTTCGCGATCGCCCATGGCCACGCACCGAACGCAGTGCGGCTCGCACTCGCCCCGCCTTCGTTCGAGCAGCTCGATTCCGGCCTGCGCACGCTCGTGTCGCTGCTCGGCACCAAGGAAGAGGATTTCGACTCGACGGAGTAGCTAAAGCGTTTTCGAGCGAAGTGGATACCGGTTCGCGTCAAGAAAACGCGTCAAACAAGAATCTGATGCCGTTTCCCCCGCTCAGGCCTCCGGCCATTCCGCGATGAAGCCCTTTGCCTTGTAGGGCTCGATCTTGTCCCATTCGTGCAGCATGCGGCGGCAAAATTCGGGATCGGTGTGCCAGAGCGCGCGCGGCGTCGCAAAGCTGTCGACCGTGAGCAGCATCTTCTCGACCTCCGGCCAGTGCCGGTGCAGCGTCATCGGATAACGCCGCGCGGTCCAGGTGTTGCCGAGGCAGATCACATTGCGAACATTGTGCAGCCCGAGCGCCGCGTCAATGATCGGCAGCGAGAGGATCACGTTCTCGCCGGTGTTTTGGGCATGATGTTCCTCGATAATTCGGTCGGCCGGAATGCCCGCCGCGACCATCGCCGCCTTGATGATGGTGCACTCGGATTGCTCCGAGCCCGGCGTCACGCCGCCGCTGACAATCGACCAGCGGAACAAGCCCTCGCGCCACAGCCTCGCGGCAGTATCGGCGCGCAAGCTGACGTCCTCGCGGGTGCCGAACATGAACAGCAGGTCGGCCGGCCGCAGCGGCGTGTCGATCAGATGCGTACGGTTGATCTCGGCGATCTCATCTGCCGAAGGCCTACGCGTGCTGCGATCCATGGCTGACATAACCGCAAGATGCGACACCGACGCAGGGGCGCGAAGTCACATTTGGTTGCCGCCCATTGCAGCTAGGGCAGCAACGCTCCCGGCAGGCGATCGAAGCTGTAGCTCCGCGGCTGGTTACGCCGGACGAAGCCGCCGATCTGCCAGGCGAACAGCGCGGCAAAACCGATGATGAACAGCGCGCCGGCGAATTCGCCGATCGCGAGCGCGCGGACCAGGAGCCCCGTCATCGCCACCGCAAGCACCGCAAGAAAAGCCAGCATTGTCGCGTAGGTCCTGCGGCCAAGGCCCGCGATCAACTCGGCGCGGCCGCCGGCCTGCGCCATGCGCGCGTGCAGCGCGACGATGAAATTGCGAAAGCCATTGTCCTGCGGCGCCATCAAGGCCGCGGTCTGCCAGCTCGTCGACAGGATCGCGATGCGGCCGCCGCCAGTATGGCTGACATCGGCGCGAAAGCGGTGCTGCTGCATCGAGACGGGGCGGAACGACAGCCGGATTGCACCGATCTCGTCGTAACGCCACAGGCCCGAACGGCCGCCGATGTGCCATGACAGCCCCTCCTCCGTCAGCTCGAAGCGATGCGCCGAGCCGATCAGCGACGCCTTGTAGGCATAGCTCGCGCCCGCGGCCGCTTGAGCTCCCGAATCCTGCATCTTCACAAACAATCCGATCCGGGCGATCCAGTCTGCGATCCGCTTGCGTGAGCGCCCTGCCCCATCCTACAAGCGAGACATGGCTGAGACGATTTTTTTTCCGCGGCGCCTGATTCTCGGCGCCGCCGTGATCTCCGGCGTGCTGCTCGCGCTCGCCGTGCACATGCTGGGCGCGCGTTACGGCCTCGACCTCGGCGGCCTCTGGCACTCGGACACGCACGAGTTCATACCGGCGGGCGCGGCGATTGCCTGGTGGCTGATCGCCTCCGTCGGCTTCTCCGGCGGCTATTTCACGGCAACATTGATGCAGAGCGCCGTCTCGGGCCAGATCCCGCAACGGATGCGGCAGTTCCTGATCGCGGTCGGCGTGCTGCTGCTTGCGGGTGCGGGCCAGGTGGCCTCGGCGCCGAGCCCGGTCCCGACGGTCTCGGGCGTGCTGGCGGGGATTGCCGCGCTGGGCCTCGGTGCCGTGATGGCGTTCTGCGGCGCGCATTTCGCACTGCGCCGCGGCTAACCTCAGGCGGTCGCGCGCAACGGCGGTCGGTCCAGCATGATCGCGACATCGGAAGCGGGCCGCGGCTTGCTGAACAGATAGCCCTGCGCCTGGGTGCAGCCTTCGCGCCGGAGCAGCTCGAGTTGCCCGTCGTTCTCGACCCCCTCTGCCGTGGTGACGATGCCGAGGCTGCGCCCGAGGCCGGTCACGGCCCGGATGATCGCCATCGAATCCTCGCGCGTCGCCAGCTCCGACACGAAGGAGCGGTCGATCTTGATCTTGTCGAACGGGAAGCTGCGCAGATAACTTAGCGACGAATAGCCGGTGCCGAAATCGTCGAGCGAGATGCGCACGCCCATTGCGCGCAGCTCGTGCAGGGTGGTCAGCGTCGCCTCGCTGTTCTGCAGCAGCACGGATTCGGTGATCTCGAGTTCGAGGCGGCGCGCGTCGAGGCCCGACAACGCCAACGCCTCGGTCACGGATGCGATCAGATTTGGGTTCCTGAACTGCACGGGCGACAGGTTGACCGCGACGTCGACATCGTCAGGCCAGGTGGCGGCGTCGATGCAGGCGGAGCGTAGCACGAAATCGCCGAGCTGGATGATGAGCCCGGTCTCCTCGGCCAATGGAATGAAGCTGAGGGGCGCGATCAGGCCGCGCTGCGGATGATTCCAGCGCAGCAGCGCCTCGAACGCGACGACGCGACCGCTGGCGACGTCGCGGATCGGCTGGTAGTACGGCTGGAACTCGTCACGTTGCAGCGCCGCGCGCATGTCCATCTCCAGCAGACGCCGTGCTTGTGCGCGAGCATCCATGCCGGTCTCGAAGAAGCGATAGGTGCCGCGGCCGTCCGCCTTGGCGCGGTACAGTGCGAGGTCGGCGTTCTTCAGCAGTTCATCGGGATTGTCGCCGTCCTGCGGCGACAGCGAGATGCCGATAGAGACACCGATGATGATCTGATGGTCGTCGATCTCGTAAGGCGCCGAGATCACCTCGACCAGGCGGCCGGCAAGGGATCGTGCCGCGGTTTCCTCGGAACATCCGATCTGGACCACGGCGAATTCGTCGCCACCGAGCCGCGCCACGGTGTCGCTCTCGCCGACGGTGGCCTTCAGCCTGCGCCCGACCTCCTTGAGCAGCGCATCGCCGATGGGGTGGCCGAGCGAGTCGTTGATGTCCTTGAAGTGGTCGAGATCGAGACAAAGCACCGCGAGCTGGTCGCCCGATCCGGTCCGGCGCAGTCCCTGCACGAGCTGCTCGTGGAACAGCACGCGGTTCGGCAGGCTGGTCAGCGCGTCATGGCGGGCCATGTGCGAGATCTTGGCCTGGGCCTCCAGCCATTCGGTGATGTCCTCGAAGGTCGCGACCCAGCCGCCACCATGCATCGGCTGGTTCACAACCCGGATGGAGCGGCCGAACCTGGTCACGACGTCGGTCGTGGTGCGGCTCTCGCGCGCGTCGGCGACGAGGCGGGCGAAGAATTCGCCGGCATCGCCCTGCCACTGACCCTTCGCCTGCTCCTCCCGCAGCACGTCGACCAGCAGTCGGCCGGTGAGCAGGATGTCGGTGCGGCCAAGCATCGCAGCATAACGCTCGTTGAACAGGATGATCTTGCCGTCCGCATCGAACATGCACAGTCCCTGCGACATATTCTCGAGCGCGGTATCCAGCACGACCTGCTGGCGGCCCAGTTCGCCCTTGGCGCGGCGATCGAGCAGCGCGGCCACCAGCGCAATCGCGATGATCGCAACTGCGGCACCCGCGGTAAGAAAGGACAACGAGGCCGGCGGGATCGATAACCCGCTGATCGCGAGCGTCGGATCCGGCGTCAGAACGACAGCGCCCATTGCGGTGAAATGATGTGCGACGATGGCGACCGTCAGCAGTGTGCTCGCGGTCAGCGCGTGGAAGAGGTCGTCGCGCCGCGCAGCGACGAACAGCGCGAGCGCCGCGAAAACAATTCCGAACAGCACCGAGGCGGCAACCGTGCTCCGGATCCAGTCGACCCGTGCCGGCATCTCCAGCGCCGCCATTCCGGTATATTGCATCGTCGCGACCGCGGCGCCGACGATGGCGCCGCCGAGCACGATCCACGGCGCGCGCACGGAGGATGCCGCAAGACTCAAGCCCACGAAGGTTAAGGAGATCGCGAAGATCAGGGAAAGGATCGTCACCGGGATGTTGTAGGCGCCGGCACCGCCCGGCCCGTAGGCGAGCATCGCAATGAAATGCGTCGCCCAGATGCCGCATCCGCTGACGGCGGCATCCAGGGCGATCCAGACCAGGCGCCCGGAGCCGTGCGTCGCGCGCGCCCGGTGAAACAGGCTGATCGCCGCCGCGCTTGCGAGCAGGCACACCGCGCCGCCAAGCGCGACGAGCCGCCAGTCGTGCTCCTCGGTGAGACAGTAGAGAACTTGATGCATTGCGGGCCCCTATCGACCCACACATGAACCGACAGAGATGGACAGTCGGTAACCGGCTACGTGCCTGTTTCGGGGATGGTGAACGGAATCTGTGTTCAATCGCTCGGATTGTTCATCCGCGCGAAGGCGCGGCGAGGCCGATCACGGCGGCGGCGAGCAGCAGCACGGCCGCCGACACGACCAGCGACAGGTGCAGGCCAGTCATAAACGACCCCTCCGAGGCCACCAGCGAACCGAACAGCGCAACGCCGAGCACGCTGCCTGTCTGCCGCGTCGCGTTCAGGACGCCCGCCGCGATGCCGGAGCGTGCCTTCTCGACGCTGCCCAGCAAGGTCGAGGTCAGCGGCGGCACCAGCAGCCCAAGTCCGCTGCTGATCGCGATCATCTGCGCAAAGATCGCCCAATAGCTCGTGCCGGCTTCGATCCAGAGCAGGCCGACGCAACCGAGCGCCGAGACGCAGGCACCGACGACGATGGTCGGGCACGGGCCGATACGCTCGGCGAGGCGCGGCGCCAGCAGATTGACCGGCAGCACCACCGCCATCATCGGCACGAAGGCGAGACCGGTCCACCATGCCGACAGCCCGTTGATCCTCTGGAAATACAGGCTGAGCACGAAGATCAGGCCGTAGATCGCGATGTTTACGAGCAGGCCGACGAGCGAGGTCAGCGCGAACAGCCGGTGGCCGAACAGCGACAGCGGCAACATCGGCTGCGCCGCACGGCTCTCGCGCCAGACGAAGAGCACGGCGAGAACTGCAGCTGCGACGAAGGCCGCGACCACGGCTGGGTGGTCCCAGCCAAGCGCGCCGCCTTCGATGATCGCGCCGGCGAGTGCTCCCAGCGCGCCGATCGCGGTAAGCTGACCGGGCAGATCGATCTCGCGCGAGCGCGCCCGCGTGGTTTCGCTGGCGTAACGCCAGCTCAACCACAGGCCAACGAGCCCGACCGGCAGATTGACCAGGAAGATCGCGCGCCAGCCGACCAGCGTGATCAGCGCGCCGCCGACGAAGGGGCCCGCGGTGAGCGCGAGGCTCGCACCGGCGGCCCAGATCGCAACGGCGCGGCCGCGCTCGCGGTCGTCCGGATAGGCATGATTGAGCAGGGCAAGAGAATTCGGCACCAGAATCGCCGCTGCCAGGCCCTGTACCAGCCGCGCCCCAATCAGCACGCTCGCATTGGGCGACAACGCACAGGCGAGCGATGCCGCGGTGAAGATGGCGAAGCCCGCCATGAAGACGCGCTTGGCGCCAATGCGGTCGCCGAGCGCGCCGGCCGTCAGGATGAAGGCGGCAAAGGCAATGGTGTAGGCGCTGACCACCCATTGCAGCTCGGCGACGCCGCCGCCGAGCGTCCTGCCCATCGCGTCGAGCGCGGTGTTGACGATGGTGACGTCAAGCTGCACCACGCCATAACCAAGGCTCATCGCGGCAAGGGTAAGGGATGTCGCAAGGCGCGAGCCGGCAGGCGGCGCGGCGGCTCCGAAGGCGTCGTATCTGGCGGTGCTTACTCGCATGCTGCCATCTCGGTTGCAGCCCCATGCGAACGATACGCTTCCCGCTCGCCGCCATGTTACGACAACGATCGAATGATGAATGCGTGACGGATGTGTCATGTTAGAGCGTCGTGCGGATGGCCGCGCGACGCTCTACCCTGGCTACGCTTGGCCCTCAGCTCGCAGCGCGCAGATTCACCTTGCTCTCGGCGATCGTGGTCAGCTTCTTGTCGGTGGCCTTCTCCTCCTCGAGTGTCTTGGCGAGCACGCTGGCGCAGTCGTTGCGGCCGAGTTGCTTGGCCCAGGCGATCAGGCTGCCGTAGCGGACGATCTCGTAATGCTCCGCCGCCTGTGCCGCGTTGATCAGCGCGGCGTCGAGCACCGCCTTGTCGGCGACTTCGCCGGCGGTCTCGTCGGCTTCCTCGATGATGCCGTCGATCGCCGGGCAATCGACCGCCTTCACCTGCGCACCGTGCATCTTGAACACTTCCTCGAGGCGCTTGACGTGCTCCCTGGTTTCTTCGAGGTGCGTCAAAAAGCCCTGCTTCAGCTGCGGATCGGTCGCCTTATCCGCCATTTTCGGCAGAGCCTTGGTGAGCTGCTGCTCGGCGTAATAGATGTCCTGGAGCTGATGCACGAACAGGTCGTTCATGGTTTTGATGTCTTTTGTGAACAATCCCATCGGTCCGATCCTCTCGGGTTGTGGGAACACGGAGGCACCGGCTTTCAGGAGAAGCCGGTTATTCCGCCATGTTCGATTGCTGATGCGGCATTAACCAGCGCACGGCATCGTCGTTCCAAAAAAGCCCGCATCCCTTGCGCTGGAACAATGCCGGCCGTGCAGGATCTGAAATCATGTCACGGACGGACGCGACCGGTCCCACGACTCATATGCTTAACGCGCGTCCGATGTGAACCGCGTATGACAAAGTGGCCGGTCCAAGTCAGAACCTATCCTTGTCAAGGGCTGCACAAGTCACTGTTTTTGCCTTAAATGAGCTACATCATGCCTAGCGATCCAAGCCCACATCGGGCACTGATCGCATCCGATCGGCCAATGTCTGGCCTGGTCGGTCTTGCCCCCCGCCGGGAGGATGAATGCACGGACTGCTGACCGCGCTGAAGCGCGGCTTCAAGAGATGGATCGGCTGGCGGCGACTCGGCGTTGCGGCGAGCGTCTTTATCATTGCGTTCGCGATCACCACGCTGGTACGGACGCTCAAGGGCATCGACACCGGGGTCATCCTGACCGCGTTGACCGAGATCCCCCGCGGCAATATCGGACTGGCAGCGATCTGCGTATGCTTCGCGTTCTGTACGCTGACCTTCTACGACTTTTTTGCACTGCGAACGATCGGCAAGAAGCACGTGCCCTATCGCATCGCAGCGCTCTCCAGCTTCACATCGTATTCGATCGGCCACAATATCGGCGCCACCGTCTTCACCGGGGGAGCGATCCGCTTCCGGATCTATTCGGATTACGGGCTGAACGCGATCGACGTCGCAAAAATCTGCTTCCTGTCCGGCCTGACCTTTTGGCTCGGTAACATCTTCGTGCTCTCGATCGGCATGGCCATCCATCCGGATGCCGCCTCCTACATGGATCAGCTGCCGTCGTCGATTAACCGGTTGATTGCGATCGGCGGCCTCGCCTCGATCGGCGCCTATCTAGTCTGGCTGTGCATGGGCGAGAAGCGCCGCGAGCTTGGCCAGAAGGGCTGGAAGGTGGTGCTGCCGTCAGCGCCGCTGACGCTGGTGCAGATCCTGATCGGTGTCGTCGATCTCGGATTCTGCGCGCTGGCGATGTACCTTCTGGTGCCGGCCACTCCGCAGATCGACTTCCTCTCGCTCTCCGTGGTGTTCATTTTGGCGACTTTGCTCGGCTTCGCCAGCCACGCCCCCGGCTCGCTCGGCGTGTTCGACGCCGCCATGCTGGTGGCGCTGCCCGAATTCGGCCGCGAGCAGCTTCTTGCCACGCTCCTTGTCTTCCGCATCCTCTATTTCGTGATCCCGTTCGGTCTGGCCATCTCCATCATGGGCGCACGCGAGCTCTGGATGAATGTGGTGGAGCCCTGGCAGGAGCGCCGAAGGCTGGCGGAGGCCTGCGCGCAGGCCAACCTGCCCAAGCAGGTGGCGGCGATGGAGCGCGAGCGGTCGCTGCGGCAGGCGAGCAAACGCTGAGCATGATCCGGAAAAGTGCGAAGCGGTTTTCCGAAAAGATCATGCTCCAACGATAGTCCGCTAGACGACGGCCGGCAAAACCGTCAGACCAACGTTGCAGGCGGAGAGCAGCTCTCTTATTTCCGCCTCAACTTTGCCGTTGAAGACGCGGGCCATGATCCCTGTATTCCTTCGCCGTTTCCTCGCCGGTGCCCTGCTGCTCGCCGGGCTCCTCACCGCCTTGCCGCCGGAGCGGGCGGCCGCGCAGGACGCGGGCGCCATGCAGATCAGCTGGGAGGTGCGCAACCGCTTCCGGCTGTTCCGTGAGGAGCGCGACTTCCTGCTGCATGTCGAGAACGCGCGGAACCGCAGCATCCTCGCCGCCGAGCAATCGCTGGAGCTCCAGAGCGAGGGCCGCGGCTGGGCCCGCAACATGGTCAACCGGCTCTGCATCGACCTCCAGGGCCGGGTCAACCAGCCCTGCACCCGCGACAACACGAAGGAAAATTACCTCACCCCCCTCGATCATCCCGTCACCGTGCGCCTGGCCGGGGCGGTGCCGGTCGGCGCCACCTGCGCCTGGTCGTTCGACGACGGCGACGGGCCGCAACAATCCACCTTCGACTGCGCCGAACCGGTCAATCTGCGGGTCCGCTACGGCAAGCAGACGGTTGCGAGCGTCGACGTCTCCTCCGGCTCCGATCCGACCCAGCGGGTCCAGACCGAGATCGAGGTCCGCGACATCTTCGTCGCTGGCCTCGGTGACAGCATCGCCTCCGGCGAAGGCAATCCGGACCGGCCGCTGGCGCTGTCGGACGAAGGTTTTTGCTTCCGCTCCTATCTGGGCACCGCCGGCGCGCAGTATTACCGGCCGAGCCGCGCCGGCTTCAAGGGCGGCCGCGCCTGCGAAGCGCCCGATACGCTTGCCAACTGGCAGCGCTACAGCGCGCTGTGGTTCAACTCGCCCTGCCACCGCTCGCTCTACAGCTACCAGGCCCGGACCGCGCTGGCGCTTGCGGTGCGCTACACCCACGTCGCGGTGACCTTTCTGCCGCTCGCCTGCACCGGCGCCAGCATCAGCGACGGGCTGCTCGGCTCGCAGCGCGCCCGCGAATGCCCGCCCGGCAAGACCGGCGTCTGCAACATCAGCGTGAACGCGCAGGTCGCCGAGCTGCGCGAGGCGCTGACCGCCGCCAAGAAGCGCCAGCCCGAGCGCACGCTCGACCTCGTGCTGCTCTCGGTCGGCGCCAACGACGTCTATTTCTCCGGCCTCGTCGCCGACGTGATCGTCGAGACCGCAACCGAGCGCGCGATATTCCGCCGCTCCGGCGTGATGGCGAGCGTCGATGATTCCCGCGATGCGCTGGCGCGCGAGCTGCCGCAGAATTTCGTCAAGCTGCGCGAGGCGCTGAAGCCGCTGGTCGGCGGCGACCTCTCGCATGTGGTCTACGTCTCCTACGCCAACCCGGCGCTCGCCGATGGCGGCGTGCCCTGCCGCGGCGGCCGCGCCGGCTTCGACATTCATCCGTCCTTCAACGCCGATCCGCAGCGCCTCGCCCGAGTCTCGACCTTCGTCGACACCGAATTCCTGCCGCAACTAAAGGGGCTCGCCACCTGCACTCGCGGCGCGCTGTGCCGCGATCCCGAAGCCGACCGCATGACCTTCGTGGATTCGCATCAGGCGGCGTTCGCCGATCACGGCTTCTGCGCCCATTCGGGCAACGATCCCGAATTCGACCGCACCTGCTTTGCCGAGAACGGCCAGAGCTTCAATCCCGACATCGTGAGCGCGGCGAGCCAGCCGATGCTGTGCGGCCGCGGTGCCTCCGAATTCCGCGCCTATTTGCCGCGCGCACGCTGGATCCGCGACGCCAATGACAGCTATTTCGCTGCGATGACCTATCCGCAAGGCCTGCCGGCAGCGAGCCAGCCGACCGACATCCACGACGCGACCTGGGGCGTGCTCTCCGCCGTCTATGGCGGCGCCGTGCATCCGAGCGCCGAAGGCCACGCCGCGATGGCGGATGCGGCGCTGCCGGCCGCAAGCGCCGTGCTGGGGCTGGATGCGGCACCGCCGGGGGTGACACGCGGGCTGCTCGCACCGCTGCTGCCGGGCGCGCAACAGTAAAGCTAGAACGAGCTCTCACCACACCGTCATTGCGAGCGCAGCGAAGCAATCCAGAGTCCTTCCGCGGTGGGATTCTGGATTGCTTCGCTGCGCTCGCGATGACGGGATTGGGCTCACGTCTCGGCACTCTCTCACGATCGTTCCCCCCACCTGCCGTTCCATCAATCCAAAAGCAGCATCGATCGATACTGCCTTGAACTTGGACACTTTGCCGCGCGCACCTCTAGGAGTCGCAGTGGGGAAACGTTTCGAGTTCTAAGGAGGCGCGCAATGAGCGCAGTGATGTCCGCAGCGGACGTGAGAAGGTCTCGCGTCAGGCTGTTCATCGTGACCATGTTGTTCCTGGTCACGACCGTCAATTATGCCGACCGCGCTACGCTGTCGATCGCGGGCCCCGCGCTCTCCAAGGAGCTGCATCTCGATCCCGTCGCAATGGGCTACATCTTCTCGGCGTTCGGATGGTCCTATGTGATCGCGCAGGTGCCGGGCGGCTGGCTGCTCGACCGCTACGGCTCCCGCCTCGTCTATGCCTTCAGCATCATCGTCTGGTCGCTGTTCACGACGCTGCAGGGCTGGGTCGGATTCTTCAGCGCCGGCACCGCGATCACCGTGCTGTTCGGCCTGCGCTTCCTCGTCGGTATCGCCGAAGCGCCGTCTTTCCCCGCCAATGCACGCATCGTCGCGGCCTGGTTTCCGAGCAGCGAGCGCGGCACCGCGTCCGCGTTCTTCAATTCCGGGCAGTATTTCGCCACCGTGATCTTCGCGCCGCTGATGGGCTGGATCGCGCATGATTACGGCTGGCGCTACGTGTTCTTCGTGATGGGCGCGCTCGGAATCATCATGGGCCTGGTCTGGATCAAGACCGTCTACGGGCCGAAAGAGCACCCCGGCATCAACGAGGCTGAATTCGACTACATCAAGGACGGCGGCGCGCTGGTCGATCTCGACGCGCCCAAAGACGATCTGAAGCAAGAGCGCGCGCCCGAGGCCGGCTCCGGATGGGACCACATCCGCCAGCTGCTTTCCAACCGCATGATGCTCGGCGTCTATCTCGGCCAGTACTGCATCAACACGCTGACCTATTTCTTCCTGACCTGGTTCCCGGTCTACCTCGTCAAGGAGCGTGGCCTGTCGATCCTGCAAGCCGGCTTCGTCGCGACGCTGCCGGCGCTGTGCGGCTTCATCGGCGGCGTGCTCGGCGGCGTCATTTCCGACGCGATCCTGCGCAAGACCGGCTCGTTGACGATGGCGCGCAAGATCCCGATCGTCGGCGGCATGCTGCTGTCGATGTCGATCATCGCCTGCAACTATGTCGACGGCCAGGCACTGGTGGTCGGCTTCATGGCGCTCGCCTTCTTCGGCAAGGGCATCGGCGCGCTCGGCTGGGCTGTCGTCTCCGACACGTCGCCGAAGGAAGCCGGCGGCGTCTCGGGCGGCCTGTTCAACACCTTCGGCAATCTGTCCTCGATCAGCACCCCGATCGTGATCGGCTACATCCTGGCCGCGACCGGCTCGTTCAACGGTGCGCTGATATTCGTCGGCGCCAATGCGCTGGTGGCCGCATTCGCCTATCTCGTGGTCGTCGGCAAGATCGAGCGAGTGGTGCTCAAACGTTCCTCCTGAGGGCTCCCATGGGAGCTTGACCAGGCAACTTAACGGCGGCTTCACGGCCGCCGTCTTTGTTTTGGGAGTAATCGATGCTAGAAGCGCCGGGGAAACGCCTTATCCATCTAAGGCATGTATCGATGTTCGACCTCAACCAGCTCCGCTGTTTCGTCACCGTGGCGGAGGAATTGCATTTCGGCCGCGCGGCCGCGCGGCTGAACATGACCCAGCCGCCGCTGTCCCGGCAGATCCAGGTGCTCGAGCACATCATCGATGCGCCGCTGCTGGAGCGTACCAGCCGCTCGGTACGCCTGACGCCCGCCGGGCGCAGCTTCCTGCCGGAAGCGCGGCGCATCCTGAAGCTTGCGGAAAGCGCCTCGCAGGTTGCCCGCCGTATCGCGCTCGGCAAGTCCGGCTCGCTGAAGATCGGCTTCACCGCGGCCGCCGCCTACGGCTTCCTCCCCGAGCTCGTCGCCGCCTGCCGCGCCAAGCTGCCCGAGGTGGACTTCTCACTGAAGGAGATGGTGTCGGGCGACCAGTTCGAGGCGCTGACATCGGGCCAGATCGATGCCGGCCTGCTCAGGCCGCCGATCGCGCGCCCCGAAATCGCCAGCCGCCGCGTCGTCGCCGAGCCCCTGCTCGCCGCGATCCCGAAAAAGCATCCGCTGGCGAATGCCGAGAGCGTCACGATCAAGGATTTCGACAACCAGCCCTTCGTGATGTATTCGCCCTATGAGAGCCGCTACTTTCACGACGTGCTGGTGGCGCTGTTCACCCGCGCCGACATCCTGCCGCGCTATGTCCAGCACCTGAGCCAGATCCACTCGATCCTCGCCATGGTGCGCGCCGGCCTCGGCCTCGCCATCGTGCCGGCGGCGGCAGCGAGCCTGAAGATCGCGGATGTCCGCCTGCGGCCGCTGAAGCTGCGCACCCGCGTTCCGGTCGAGCTGTTCATGGTCTGGCGCCGCGACGACGAGAATCCGCTGCTGTCGGCGCTCGTCAAAATCGCGAGCGAATTGTCATCGGCGGAGGTGATGGAAGATTGATGCTGATTTCGCATCGGTCGATATAGGCTTTGGCTTGGACCCGCATCGAACGGTCTCCTAAACCACGGCGCATGGACGCGCAGCCTCTGCGTCCTCCACAACACGAGACCAGGGAGCAGCGCCCATGAGCAAGATGACCCCGCAGGAAATGGCCCAGAAGATCGGATCCGGCCTCCTGTCTTTCCCCGTCACCCCGTTCAAGGCGGATTACTCATTCGACGAGGCGACCTACCGCGCCAATATGGATTGGCTCTGCGGCTATGACGTCGCCGGCCTGTTCGCCGCCGGCGGCACCGGCGAGTTCTTCTCGCTGACGGCAGCCGAGGTTCCGCAGATCGTCAAGATCGCCGTGGACGAGACCAAGGGCCGCGTGCCCGTGCTCGCCGGCACCGGCTACGGCACCGCCACCGCGCGCGAGATCGCGATCGGCGCTGAGAAGGCCGGCGCCGACGGCCTGCTTCTGCTGCCGCCCTATCTCACCCATGCCGAGCAGGAGGGCCTTGCCGCCCACGTGGAAGCGATCTGCGCCTCTGTGAAGATCGGCGTCATCGTCTACAACCGCGACAACGCCATCCTCCAGCCCGATACGCTCGCCCGCCTCGCCGAACGCTGCCCCAACCTCGTCGGCTACAAGGACGGCATCGGCGACATCGAGCTGATGACCCGCGTCTACACCAAGCTCGGCGACCGCCTGACCTATATCGGCGGCCTGCCGACGGCGGAGACCTTCGCGCTGCCCTATCTCGACATGGGCGTGACCACCTACTCCTCGGCCGTGTTCAACTTCGTTCCGGAATTCGCCACCAACTTCTACGCCGCCGTGCGCAAGCGCGACCACGCGCAGATCCACGCCGGCCTGAAGGACTTCATCCTGCCGCTGATCGCGATCCGCAACCGCAAGAAGGGCTATGCGGTCTCGATCATCAAGGCCGGCATGAAGGTGATCGGCCGCGATTCCGGCCCCGTCCGCCCGCCGCTGACCGATCTCACCGAGCAGGAGATCGCGGAGGTCGCGGCGCTGGTGAAGAACCTGCCCGCCATCCGATCGTCACAACAGGCTGCAGAATAACGGACGACACAGGGAGGAGCCTGCGATGGCCAAGACCGAGATCACCGGCGCACCGGTCGTCACCGCGATGCAGGTGATCCCGGTCGCAGGCCGTGACAGCATGCTCCTCAATCTGAGCGGCGCGCATGCGCCGTTCTTCACCCGCAATATTGTCATCCTCACCGACAATGCCGGCCACACCGGCGTCGGCGAGGTCCCCGGCGGACAGAAGATCTGGCAGACGCTGCAGGACGCCCGTGATCTCGTGATCGGCAAGACCGTCGGCGCGATGAACAACATCCTTGCCGATGTCAGGACCGCCTTCGCCGATCGCGATGCCGGCGGCCGCGGCAAGCAGACTTTCGATCTCCGCGTCATGATCCACGCCGTTACGGCCGTGGAGTCGGCGCTGCTCGATTTGCTCGGTCAACATCTCAACCTGCCGGTCGCAGCTCTGCTCGGCGAGGGTCAGCAGCGCAACAGCGTCGAGACACTGGGCTATCTCTTCTTCGTCGGCGACATCAGCAAAAGCAAGCTCGACTATGTCGGCGGCGAGAGCGGCAAGCCCGAATGGTTCAACCTCCGCCATCAGCAGGCGATGACGCCGGAAACCGTGGTGCGGCTTGCGGAAGCTACCCACGACCACTACGGCTTCGCCGATTTCAAGCTCAAGGGCGGCGTGTTGCGCGGCGAGCAGGAGATTGAGGCCGTCACCGCGATCGCCAAGCGCTTTCCGAATGCGCGGGTGACCCTGGATCCGAACGGCGCATGGTCGCTCGACGAGGCTGTCAGCCTCTGCAAGGACATGCACGGCATCCTCGCCTATGCCGAGGACCCCTGCGGGGCCGAAGGCGGCTTCTCCGGCCGCGAGATCATGGCCGAGTTCCGCCGTGCAACGGGCCTGCCGACCGCGACCAACATGATCGCGACCGATTGGCGGCAATTGTCCCATGCGCTGCGCCTCGGCGCGGTGGACATTCCGCTGGCCGATCCCCATTTCTGGACCATGCAAGGCTCGGTGCGCGTGGCCCAGACTTGCCGCGACAACGGCTTGACCTGGGGTTCGCACTCCAACAACCATTTCGACATCTCGCTCGCCATGTTCACCCATGTCGGCGCCGCCGCCCCAGGCAAGGTCACCGCGATCGACACGCACTGGATCTGGCAGGACGGCCAGGCCCTGACCAAGGAGCCACTCCAGATCAAGGGCGGCAAGATCGCCGTGCCTGAGAGGCCGGGCCTAGGTATCGAAATCGACAGGGCCGCCATCGACGCCGCGCATGACCTTTACAAGCAGCATGGACTCGGCGCCCGCGATGACGCTATTGCCATGCAGGACCTGATCCCCGGCTGGACCTTCGACGACAAGCGTCCCTGCCTGGTTCGTTAAAAACTCTGGAGGAAGCTATGACTGCGATCCTGAAGAATTTCATCGGCGGCGAATGGGTCGACGGCTCCGGCGTCACCAAGAACATCAATCCCTCCAACACCAATGATCTCGTCGGCGAATACGCCAAGGCCGACAAGGCGCAGACCGAAAAGGCGATCGCAGCCGCCAAGGCCGCTTTTCCCGCCTGGGCGCAGTCGACGCCGCAGGCGCGCTACGACGCGCTGAACAAGATTTCGCTCGAGATCATCGCCCGCAAGGAAGAGCTTGGCCGCCTGCTCGCCCGCGAGGAAGGCAAGACCCTCCCCGAAGGCATCGGCGAGGTCGCGCGCGCAGGCCAGATCTTTGCGTTCTTCGCCGGCGAGGCGCTGCGCATGATCGGCGAAAAGGGCGCCTCGGTGCGTCCCGGCATCGACGTCGAGCTCACCCGTGAGCCGATGGGCGTCGTCGGCATGATCACGCCCTGGAATTTCCCGATCGCGATCCCCGCCTGGAAGATCGCGCCGGCACTCTGCTATGGCAACACCGTGGTGTTCAAGCCTGCCGAGCTGGTGCCGGGCTCGGCGCATGCGCTGTCCGAGATCATCACCCGTTCCGGCATTCCCGCCGGCGTGTTCAACCTCGTGGTCGGCTCGGGCTCCGTTGTCGGCCAGACCCTGATCGAGCATCCCGACGTCGCCGCGATCACCTTCACCGGTTCGGTGCAAACGGGGCGCAAGATCGCGCAGGCCTGCGTGACCTCGAGCAACATGAAGAAATTCCAGCTCGAGATGGGCGGCAAGAACCCGCTGGTGGTGCTCGACGACGCCGATCTCAAGACCGCGGTCGAAGTCGCCGTCAACGGCGCCTATTTCTCCACCGGCCAGCGCTGCACCGCCTCGTCCCGCCTCATCGTCACCGAAGGTATTCACGACCGTTTCGTTGCGGCGGTGACCGAGCGCCTGAAAGGCCTCACGGTGGACGACGCGCTCAAGGCCGGCGTGCATATCGGCCCGGTGGTCGACCAGAGCCAGCTCGACCAGGACCTGCGCTATATCAAGATCGGCCAGGACGAGGGTGCCAAGCTCGCCTGGGGCGGCGAGTTGCTCAAGCGCGAAACGCCCGGCCACTACCTCCAGCCCGCGCTGTTCACCGAGGCCAACAACAACATGCGCATTTCGCGCGAGGAGGTCTTCGGCCCCGTCGCCGCCGTCATTCGCGCCAAGAACTACGAGGAGGCGCTCGCGATCTCCAACGACACCGAATTCGGCCTTGCCTCCGGCATCTGCACCAGCAGCCTGAAATGCGCCTCGCACTACAAGCGCAACAGCGAGTCCGGCATGGTGATGGTCAATCTGCCGACCGCCGGCGTCGATTATCACGTGCCGTTCGGTGGCCGGAAGGGTTCGAGCTACGGCGCCCGCGAGCAGGGCTCCTATGCCCGCGAGTTCTACACGACGGTGAAGACCGCCTATACCTTTCCCGGCTAACCACGGGCAAGATATCGTAGGGTGGGCAAAGCGAAGCGTGCCCACCGCCTTACGTTCTGTGTGAAGATTGTGGGCACGGCGCCTTGCGCCTTTGCCCACCCTACGGCTTCGGAGGCAAGCGCAGATGGACCAATCAGTCGCAGCGAAAGAGCAGCCCCGCTATATCAAGCTCAACGATCGCGACAACGTCGCGATCGTTGTCAATGATTTCGGGCTTCCTGCCGGCTCCCGCTTCGCCAGCGGGCTGACGCTGCGCGCCTTCGTGCCGCAGGGACACAAGACGGCGCTGGTCGACATCCCGCAGGACGCCCCGATCGTCCGCTACGGCGAAGTGATCGGCCATGCGCTGGCGCCGATCCTGGCCGGCGAATGGGTGGACGAAGCGCGCATCCGCATGCCGGAGGCCCCTGCCCTCGACAAGCTGGAAATCTCCACCGCCGTTCCCGCGCCGCTGCCGCCGCTGGAAGGTTTCACGTTCGAAGGCTTTCGCAATTCCGACGGCTCGGTCGGCACCAAGAACATCCTCGGCATCTCCTCCTCGGTGCAATGCGTCAAGGGAACGATGGAATATGCTGTGAAGCGCATCCGCGCCGAGCTGCTGCCGAAATACCCGAATGTCGACGACGTCGTGCCGCTGACGCATGCCTATGGCTGTGGCGTCGCCATCAACGCGCCTGATGCCGTGATTCCGATCCGCACGCTGCAAAACATCGCGCAGAACCCGAATTTCGGGGGCGAGATCCTGGTCATCAGCCTCGGCTGTGAAAAGTTGGCGCCCGAGCGTCTGGTGCCGGAAGGCGTCAGCGATGCCATCGTCCGGATGCAGGACGAAGCCTTCGACGGTTTTGGCGCGATCGTCGACGCCATCATGACCCAGGCCGAAGCCCGCCTGAAGATCCTCAACGAGCGCACTCGTGAGACCTGCCCGGCCGCCGATCTCGTCATCGGCCTGCAATGCGGTGGCAGCGACGCCTTCTCCGGCGTCACCGCGAATCCCGCGGTCGGCTTCGCCGCCGACCTTCTGGTGCGCGCCGGCGCCACGGTGATGTTCTCGGAAGTCACCGAGGTGCGCGACGCGATCCAGCTGCTCACTCGACGCGCCATCAACGAGGACGTCGGCCGCGCTTTGGTCCGCGAGATGGCCTGGTACGATTCCTATCTCGCCCGCGGCGGCGCGGACCGCAGCGCCAACACCACGCCCGGCAACAAGAAGGGCGGCTTGGCGAACATCGTCGAGAAATCGCTCGGCTCGATCGTCAAGTCCGGATCGTCCGCGATCACCGGCGTGCTCTCGCCCGGCGAGAAGGCGACGCAGAAGGGCATGCTGTTTGCGGCGACGCCGGCATCCGACTTCATCTGCGGCACGCTCCAGCTCGCCTCCGGCATGACGCTGCAGGTGTTCACCACCGGCCGCGGCACGCCCTACGGCCTTGCGGCTGCGCCCGTGATCAAGGTCGCGACCCGCAGCGAACTCGCGCGACGCTGGAAGGACCTGATCGATTTCGATGCCGGAGGCATCGCAACCGGCGAGAAGACCATCGAGGAAACCGGCTGGGACCTGTTCCGCCTGATCCTCGACGTCGCCAGCGGCCGCACACAACCCTGGTCGGATCGCTGGGGCATCCACAACGATTTGACGCTGTTCAATCCGGCGCCGGTGACCTGAGCGCCGCGCGGATGCATTGGTGCGAGTCCCGTTTCGACGCTGCGCATCGGCCGGGATGACGCTTCAATCTACGTCATGCTGCCCGGCATGAAGCAGCGCACGCGGGGATGGCCGTCGATGTAGTGCTTCCACACCATGGTGCGGCCGATCTTGTTCGGCTCGGTGATGACGGCGCCGTCGGGAACGACCACCCATTCGCCCTCGAGATGCACGCGATAGCGGCCCTTGTCGGATTCCCAGTCGACATCGGCGACCACATAGCCGTCGGCATCCGAGCAGCATTGGCCGTATTCGCTGTGCAGGCTCTCGAACCAGGGTTTTAACGGCGAGTTGGCGTAGCGCCCGTCGTCACGCGCCATCGTCGGGGCGGTCAGCAGCACCGTCAGGACCAGCAGCATGGCGGCACGGGATATTGCACGTCTCATGTCGTCTCCGCGGATCGAGGTGATCGCCGCGGGGCGATAGTTGCCGTTCGCCTTTCGCGACTCGGCGAAGGCGTCAGGGACGGCGACTCATTCCCCCAGCAGCTTTGCGGATAGCTATGCAAATCCGGCGCCACCGCGCATTCCGGGGAACTACTGGCGCGCGTCCGGCAGGCGTTCGTCTTTCGACGGGTATGACCGCTACTCGCGCCGGCATCTCCGCTGTCGTCGCCGGTCGTATGCGCGATTGCGCACGGGCGCCACGGACGCCGCGCAAGAACGCGGAGAGGCTGGCGGCGTACTGAAGTCCCCGCCTTGGCGGGCAATGACGGCGGTGTGTGGAGCTACGGAAGTTCGGGCGCCATAGCGCGCGACGTAGACCCTACTGCTTTGGTGCCGGCGCCATCATCGCGCCGCCTTTCTTCGCCGCGGGCACGGGCACGGGCTTGGTCGCGGCGGTTGCTTGCGCCGGGAGATATTTCGCGACGATGGCGGGATCGACCTGCGCGATATTGGCGTCGGGAAGACGCGTCCAGGTCTCGTCCTTGCCGAACAGGGAAATGCCGAGGAAACCGCGCATCGTCAGGGTCTGCCCATCCGGGCTGACCGTCATCTTGGCCTTCCAGATGTTGCCGTCGCGCGGATTGACCACGTTGCCGCCGTCATACTTCAAGCCGTCGCGCTTCATGTCGCGGATGAAGGAGAGCCCGAGCACCGGCGCGTTCTTGCGATCGTCCGTGCATTTCGCGCAGATCTCGTTCGGGTCGTCACCGGGCCGCGGGAAGGTTTTTGCGATGACGCCTTCGAAGATGCCGTTGTGGTCGATGAAGAGAAACCAACCCACCGTCTTGCCGTCTTCGACCTTCTGCCAGAGGCCCGCGGCGGTCGGCTGCTGCACTTGCGCCACAACCGGGCTCACCGCACCGAGCGACATCGCGAGCGCGAGGAGCGAGAACAGCCGAAAGCTGGAAAAGAGAGTCCGCATTATCATCACCTTGCTGAGCCAATCGCCTTGCTAAGCCGCCAACTGCAATGGCCGCAGACTACGGCGATTTCGCGAACTGTTCCAGCACCAGAAACATGGGGCATCGCCCGCCGCCGTCAGTTGACGCCGAGCTTCTTTTGCAGGCTGGAGGACGAGGTCGTGTACTGGAACACGAGCCGCTTCTCCGGATAGACGTAGCGATGGGCTTTTTGCGACATCAGCGCGCCCTCGTGGAAACCGCACAGGATCAGCTTGATCTTGCCGGGATAGGTGTTGATGTCGCCGATCGCGAAGATGCCTGGCACGTTGGTCTCGAACGCGGATGTCTCGACCGGCACCAGATTGTTCTCCAGCGCGATGCCCCAGTTCGCGACCGGACCGAGCTTCATGGTCAGGCCGAAGAACGGCAGCATGGTGTCGCAGGTAATTTCGCTCACACTGTTGTCGTTGCCCTTGACGGTGGCGCCGCTCAGCTTGCCCTCGTTGCCTGACAGCGCGGTGACCTGGCCGAGCCGCAGATCCATCTTGCCGGCAGCGACCAGCGCGCGCATCTGCTCGACGCTGTGGGGGGCGGCGCGAAAATCGTCGCGACGATGCAAGAGCGTGATGCGCTTGGCGATCGGATGCAGATTGAGCGTCCAGTCGAGCGCGGAATCGCCGCCGCCCACGATCAGCACGTTCCTGTCGCGGAACGTCTCCATCTTGCGCACGGCGTAATGCACCGAGCTTCCTTCATAGGCTTCGATCCCCGGCACCGGTGGCCGCTTGGGCTGGAACGAGCCGCCGCCGGCAGCGATCACCAGCACCTTGCATTCGAACACCTTCCCGGCGTCCGTGGTGCAGCGAAACAGCGGATCGCCGATCTTCTCGACGGTCTCGATCATCTCGCCGAGATGGAAGGTCGGATGGAACGGCTTGATCTGCTCCATCAGCGCGTCGGTGAGGCCCTGCCCCGAAACCTGCGGAATGCCGGGAATGTCGTAGATCGGCTTTTCCGGATAGAGCTCTGCGCACTGGCCGCCGACCTTGTCGAGGATGTCGACGAAATGCGTCTTCATGTCGAGAAGGCCCAACTCGAAGGCGGCGAACAGACCGCAGGGGCCGGCGCCAATAATCAACACATCGGTTTTGATCGCGTCGCTCATGTCGTCTCTTTATCGGTCGTTCGGTGGGACGGCGCCCTTTGGGCCGAGGTGACCCTGTCTGTCTAGCCAACGGGGATGGATCAGGGAAGGCATAAAAGCGGGAGCGCCCCGCAGCCGGCCCCACTTGCCGGGTCAGGATAACTGGGCTGTAACGAGCAACGCTATGACGGAGATCAATCGGTGAACGCACCAAGCCGCCTCGATACGACGCCGCGCCTGGAGGACTACCCTTTTCGCCTCAGCGACAACGTCCGCTTCGGCGATCTCGACCCCAACCAGCACGTCAACAACGCGGTCTACGCCACCTATTTCGAGACCGGCCGTGTCACGCTGATGAAGCTTCCGGAATACGGCCTGACGCCGCCGGGACTTGCCTGGATCATGGTGCGGCTCGACATCCATTTTCGTGCGGAGCTGCACTGGCCGAACACGATCGAGCTCGGTCTCGGCGTCGTGAAGCTGGGACGAACGTCGGTGACGTTCGAGCAGGTGGTGTTTTCGGAAGGGAAGTGCATTGCATCGGCGACATCGGTCGCCGTGATGATCGACGAAGCGTCGCGCCGGCCAACGCCGCTGATCGCGGAAGTGCTCGAGAAGCTCAGGCCCTGGCACAAGCGCGGCATCGAGCTCGCGCCGCCGAGCACATGAATAGCTAACAGGGTTAGGCCTGGCGTTCCGGTGTCGCCACCACGAGGCCGTCGAGCTCGTCGGAGACCTTGATCTGGCAGGACAGGCGCGAGTTCGGGCGCACGTCGAAGCCGAAGTCGAGCATGTCCTCTTCCATCGGCGTCGGGCTGCCGACCTTCTCGCGCCACGCTTCGTCGACATAGACATGGCAGGTGGCGCAGGCGCAGGCGCCGCCGCATTCGGCCTCGATGCCGGGAATGCTGTTGCGGATGGCGGCTTCCATCACAGTCGCGCCGTTCTCGACGTCCACCGTACGGGTTTCGCCCTTGTGATCGACAAAGTGAATTTTGGCCATGTGTGCTCGTGCTGCCGCGATCTAGGGAATGAAGGAGGGTCCGGGCTGTCCTATAACGGGTCGATCAGCCCGGCGCCATAGCGTTTTGATTCAGTCGCGAATACCGTTGCGCGGGAAGAAAACCCGTCAAAACAAAGACTAGAGCACGGGTCTGGCCCTGTCGGCCTAAGGGTTGAGGATTGCCTCGATGGCGACGCGAGCCTCGGTCACCGCCTCTTTCAGCGCGGCGAAGGCGTGAGGCCGGCCTTGTCCGGTCTGAATCGCGGTCTCCAGGCTGGCTGCGGCATCCGCCACCGCAAACGCGCCGATCCCGCGCGCCGAGCCCTTGAGCTTGTGGGCGAGTGCGCCGGCCTCGGACGGGAGCGCGGCCATCGCCGCGATCAGGCGCACCGCCTGCTCGGCAAACATCGCCAGCACTTCCTGTTCCAGCTCGGAATCACCGAGCGTCATGCGGGAGAGATGATCGAGGTCGAGCGGGCTGTCGATGGGTGCAAGCGGGGGCGAGGGCATCCAGTCCATCCGTTGCAGTTCAGGAGTCATGGCGCAGGCCCCGGCATCGCGCGATGTCCGCCGGTCCGGCGGTCAAGTTCCCTCCACCCAAGCACGGAAATGGTTAATGAAATGTTCCAGCCGTTTTGCGCAAATCTGCCTGTTTATTGACGAAAAGTTGCCGCAATCCGGCGAGTCCGGTGGAGAATTGCATTTATTGCTAAGGCCTTACGGCGCGATCCTGTTAACGATGATTAAGAATGTCTTAATCGCGGGCATTTCATTCGCGACGCTCTGCCAATAGGATGTTGGAGAAATTGGCGGACAAGCCGTCCGGGTGGGGATGGCTCGGAGATCCGCGCAAGCGGCATGATCCGGACTGTGGGCTTGCGTAGCGCGCAGAGCTCGCGGGGGGACGCGTACAAGTAACGAGGGCTCGGACTGAACATGGCAAACACTCCGAAAAAGGTCAAAGACCCCACAGAAGATGCGCTTTCTGCAATCCAGGAAGCCCTGAACATTAGCGACACGGCGGCGGACACCAGCCGCAACGCCTCGATGCGCAGCGAAACGCCGCCTCCGGTCGCCCCACCGGCTCCCCCGATGTTCGACGAACCGAGCTTCGATCCGCGTCCTGCCGCGAACGAACGCGCGATGTTCGACCAGGTCGAGGAGCCGCGCTCCTCGCGCCGCGCCGCCAATGACGACCGTGCGACCATCGGCCAGCTGTTGCAGACGTTGCAGACGGGACGCCCGACCCGCAACATCTACACCGGCGCGACAATCTTCACCGTCGTCTGGCTGGCGGCTTGCGCCGCGCTGACGGTCGGCTTCCTGCCTTCGATCCAGGCGGCGATGGGCCAGAGCGGCGGCGTGTTGGCCATTGCCGGCCTCGTCACGATGTTCTTCGCGCCGATCATGCTGTTCTTCTTCCTGGCGAGCCTCGTCTGGCGCGGCCAGCAAATGAGCTCGGTCGCGCAGGCTATGGCCCAGGTTGCCATCCGCTTCTCCGAGCCGGAAGGCTCGGCCTCCGATTCGATGGTGACCGTCGGCCAGGCCATCCGCCGCGAGGTTGCGGCGATGGGCGACGGCATCGAGCGCGCCATCGCGCGCGCCGGCGAGCTCGAGACGCTGGTCGCCAACGAGGTCGCGGCGCTCGAACGCGCCTATTCCGACAACGAAGTGCGCATCCGCGCCCTGCTCCAGGACATCGCACATCAGCGCGACAATCTGGTCGGCCAGGCCGAGCAGGTCCGCAGCGCCATCTCCGGCGTGCAGATCGATTTGCGCCACGACATCGCGCTGATCTCGGACGCGATCGCCTCGCGCGTCGACGAGGTCGCAAAGTCCATCACCGGCGCGCTCGAAGAGCGCGGCGCCCACATCACCGGTGCGCTCAGCAACGCCGGCGACAACATGATCCTCGCGCTCGGCGAGCGCGGAGGCGACCTGCTCGACCGGCTCGAGGAGGCCAGCAACGAGACCACGCGCGCCGTGCTCGACGCCAGCGAGCGGTTGACCACCAGCCTCAATTTCAAGACCGGCCACGTTCACGACGAGTTCGTCGACCTCGCCGACCGCGTCCACGAAATGCTGAACGAGCGTATTGACCGCATCACCGGCGAGTTCGAGCAGCGCTCCGCCGCGATCGTCGACGGTATCTCCGAGCGCACCGAGCAGGTGCACGACAGCCTGAAGAATTCGTCGGACTCGCTGCTGCTAGAGCTCGAGCTGCGCTCCAACGACCTCTCCGCCAAGATTGACGACGCCGGCAACCGCCTCGCCGGCCACATCATGACCTCCGGCGACAAGGCGAGCGAAGCACTCGACGCCACCGTCAATACGCTGGTCGCCAAGGTCGTCAGCCAGACCGAGACCGCGCACGACTCGCTGTCGCTCCAGATGAGCGCCTTCGACGAGCTGGTGAAGAACCAGGGCACCGAGTTGGTCGAGAAATTCGCCCGCGACTCCGGCACGCTGGGCGCGCTGATCACCCGCCACATCTCCGAATTCGACCGCACCGTGAAGACCTTCGGCGGCGAGATCGTCGATCGGATGGGCCAGCGTACCCAGGACATCCATGAATCGCTGAAGACCTATGTCGACAATTTCGACACCCGCTTCACCTCCAACGGCGGCGCGATCACGGCTGTGCTCGACCAGCGCCTGGTGCAGTTCGAGACCACGATCGGCGAACGCGTCAGCAACCTCGACGCCTCGCTGAACGGCAAGATCTCCAGCCTCGACTCCACGATCGACGGTCATATCAAGACCTTCGACGAGCAGCTCGTCGGCCGCGTCGCCGCGCTCGAAGAATCGTTCGATACCCGTGCGAAGTCGGTCACCGAGACCATCGACGGACGGCTCAACACGCTCGCCTCGTCGCTGACCGACGGTGCGGCGCAGGCGATCCAGTCGATCGACTCCCGCCTCACCCACCTCACTTCGTCGCTGACCGATGGCGCGTCGCAGACCATCCAGTCGATCGACACGCGCCTCACGCATCTGACGACCACCCTCACCGGCGGCGCTTCGCAGGCGCTCGAATCCATCGACACGCGCCTCACCTACCTGACCACCGCGGTGACGAACGGCGCCTCGCAGGCCGTGCAGTCGATCGACACCCGCCTCACCCTCCTGACCTCGACACTCACGGACGGCACCGCGCAGGCAATCGAGGCGGTCGACCGCCGCATCACCGGCGTCACCGAGATCATCGACGGCCGCAGCATGCATCTGACCGACACGGTCACGGCGCGCTTCCAGGACATCCAGCAGGCCATCGAGACCAAGGTCGGCTCGGTCGCCAGCGACATCGACGTGCGCGTGGCGCAGTTCGAGGACCTGCTCGGCTCGCGTGTCGAGGCCGTCGCCGGCCGCATCGAAAGCAGCGGACGCCAGGCCAGCGAGGATATGATGTCCCGCGCCGAGATGATCTCGACCGCGATCCGCTCGCATGTCGAGGACGCCGAGCGCTCGCTCACCAACCTCGTGGTCAACACCAGCGAGACCATCCAGACCGGTGCGCGCACCGCGCAGCAGTCGCTGATGACCGTCTCCTCCGACGTCAACGCCCAGCTCAAGATGACCTCCGCCGAGGTCGAGCGCGCGTTGACTGCTGTCGGCACCGGTGCCGCGAACTCGATCCTGACCAGCGCCCGCGAAGCGCAGTCGACGCTGGTCGCAGCATCCGGCGATGCCTCCAACCAGATCAAGGGGCTCGCGGCCGACGTCGAACGCACGCTGTCGTCGGCAGGCTCGGCGACCGCCGCCTCGATCCTGGCCGGTGCCCGCGAGGTGCAGACCACGCTCGTCACGGCGTCCTCGGACGCGGCCAACCACGTCAAGACCCTCACCGCCGACGTGCAGCGTTCGCTGTCGATGGCCGGCACCAGCACGGCGGAATCGATCACCGCCGGCGCCCGCGATGCGCAGAGCGCGCTGATCGCGGCCTCGAGCGAGACCGCCAACCAGATCAAGGCGCTGTCCTCGGACGTGCAGCGCTCGCTCTCGATGGCCGGCACCGCGACGGCAGAGACCATCATGACGGGCGCCCGCGAAGCCCAGAGCACGCTCGTCAACGCGTCCTCGGATGCGGCGAGCCAGGTCAAGTCTCTCGCCGCCGAAGTGCATCGGTCGCTCTCGCAGGTCGGCCAGTCGACCGCCGAGACGATCACGACCAGCGCCCGCGACGCCCAGAGCACCCTGCTGGCGGTCTCCGCCGAACAGACCGGCCAGGTTCGTTCGCTGGCGGCCGAGATGCAGCGCGCGCTGGCGACCGCCGGCGGCGCCACCATCGAGGCGCTCACCAGCGGCGTACGCGAGGCCCAGGGCACGCTGATCTCCGCCTCGACGGACGCAGCAGGCCAGATCAAGTCGCTGACCACGGACATCGAGCGCACGCTGACCTCGGTCGGCGCCGACACCGCCTCGACCATCCTCAACAGCGCGCGTGAGGCGCAGACCTCGCTGGTCTCGACCTCGGCGGATGCCGCAAGCCAGATCCGCACGATCTCGAGCGAGATCGAGCGTACGCTGAGCACGGCCACCGCGAACGCGACCAGCGACATCCAGACCAGCGCGCTCAACGCCCAGAACGCGTTGATCAACGCCTCCAACGAGGCAAGCTCGCGGGTCAAGTCGAGTTCGGCGGACGTCGAGCGCTCGGTGCTCGCCGCCAGCAGCAGCTTCGGCCAGGCCATGACCGGAAAGACCGACGAAATCGTCACCTACGTGCAGCAGCAGTCGGACCGTCTCGCCAACATGATCGACGCCAAGCGCGGCTCGCTCGTGGACGCGATCGGCTCGAAAACCAGCCAGCTCACGCTCGACATCGACCGCGTCACATCCGACGCGCTGAAGTCGATCGAAACGCGCGGCCACGCGTTCTCGCAGACCATGATGGGCAACGGCTCCGAGGTGGCGCGAACCATCAACTCGGCGAGCGAGATGGCGACGGGTGCCGTCAACAAGTCGCTCAAGGACCTCGAGCAGGCCTCGCGCGCGGCGATCGACCAGTCGCGCCAGGTCTCGATCGCGGCCGTCACCGAGATGCAGGAGACCAGCAAGATCCTGCGCACCGATACGGTCGCCCTGTTCGAGCGCCTGCGCGAAGGCAACATCCTGCTCCAGGAGGTGCTGACCGGTGCGCACGACAACCTCAACTCGCTCGAGCGTGCGCTGGTGACGCGTGTGGCCGACTTCGTCTCGGCCATGAACGACGTCACCTCGCGCAACGGCGCTGCGACGCAGAACCTGGAAGACCAGCTCAACGTCTTCAACAGCAAGACCACGCGGGCGCTCCAGGATCTCGGCGAGCTGTCGACCCAGTTCGACGCGCACGGCAAGGCACTGGTCGAGGCCGCGCAGGTGGTGGAACAGAGCAATAAGAATACCACCGCCTCGCTCGCCGAACGAAAGGAGGCGCTGGAATCGCTCGTCACCACCATCGACCTGCGCACCGCCGATCTCGACCAGCGCCTGTCTCGCTTCACCGGCCTGCTCGATGAATCGCTGGCGGCCGCCGAAGAGCGCGCCCGCGACATCGCCCGCGTCGTCGCGGAGACCGCCGGCGCCGGTTCCGCCGCGATCACCCGCCAGTTCGAGGCGGTGCGGTCGGCCTCCGAAGAGGAGCACCGGCAGACCGTCGAGGCCATGCACGACATCTACCGCCAGACCACCGACGAGGCGGATGCGATGTTCAAGCAGTCGACGGAGAAGTTCACCAACCTCGTCTCCAGCATGAAGCAGATGGCGTTCGAGATGCACAACGAGCTCGAAGCCACCCGCAACGAGCTGCGCCGCGGCGTGCTCGAGATGCCGCAGGAGGCGGCCGAGAGCACTGCGCAGATGCGCAAGGTGATCGTCGACCAGATCGAGGCCCTCGCCGAGCTCAACCGCATCGTGGCCCAGCACGGCCGCGGCCTCGACGTCTCCACGACCGGCCGCGCCAGCGTGCAGCGCCAGGAAGAGCCGATGCTGGCGGCCGTCGGCGCGCGCAGCACCGAGACGCGCATGCGCGAGAGCGCCAGCGCCTCGACGCTGCCGCCGCCGGACCTCGGCATGCCCGCGTCCTCGCGCCGCACCGAAGCGCCGCCGGTCGCGCCGGCCGGAAACGACCAGGGCCGTGACGGCTGGCTGTCGGACCTCTTGAGCCGCACGGACGCCAACCAGGGTGCGTCCACCGGACGTGAGCCCCAGCGCGGCCGCCAGGCTGCACCGGCGCCGCAGCCGCAGGCTCCTCAAGGTGGCGGCAATCCGCTGGAATCCTTGTCGCTCGACATTGGCCGGCTGATGGACCGCAACCTCGCGTCCGAGATGTGGGACCGCTACCAGCGCGGCGAGAACAAGGCCTTCACCAAGCGCCTCTACACGCCCGCCGGCCAGAAGGCCTTCGACGAGGTCGCCCGCAAGTATCGCTCCGACCGCAACTTCAAGGCCACGGTCGACCGCTATGTCGCCGAGTTCGAACGCCTGCTCGACGAGGTCGCCCGCGACGGCCGCGGCCCGCAGGAGCTGCGCAACCACCTGACCTCCGAGACGGGCCTGGTGTACACCCTGCTCGCGCACGCAGCGGGCCGGCTGGGGTGAGCGGCCAGCTCGCAAATGACGAATAAGGAAACGGAGGCCTCGCGGCCTCCGTTTTTGTTTTGGGTGTCATTAGGAACGAAGCGATCGACAAACACTCGATGTCGTCCTGGCGAAAGCCAGGACCCATACCGCGAAGTCTGTCGATTGCCGCCGGTGGAAGTACCGAGCGACTGCTCTTCGCCAAACTCCTCCTTGGGGTAATGGGTCCTGGCTTTCGCCAGGACGACGCCGGAGAAGCACGAGGGCGATCCCCCTACTGCCGCCGGCGCTCCGGCGCGGGGGGTTTCGGCGGCTCGGGCGGCGGTGGCGGAGCGGCCGGCGGCGCGCTGTTGCTGGCGCCGAACAGGACGCGGGTCGGGTTGCGGTCGAAATTGTTGACGGCACGGCTGATGTCGCCGAGCGTGCGGCGGCCGTCGGTCATCAATGCGCCGGAGCGCTTGTCGAAATCGTCGGCCAGTTCGCGGATCGATTTCACCGCCTGGAACAGCTCGCCGCCATCCTTGCCGCCGGCGAGCGTGTTGAGGCCAAGCATGAGGCTATCAGCCTTGAGCATGACGCCGTCGACCTTGGCCATCACGCCGTCGATCTTCTCGGAGTTGCGGGCGAGCGAGTTGGTGAAGGTCTCGAGATTCTTCAGCGAGTTCTTCACCGACTCCTGATTGTCGGCGACGATCTTGTTGATGTTCTGGAGCGTGCCGCGGATCGCCTCGGTGACGTCCTGGAGCTTGTTGGGATCCGCCGTCAGCGTGGGGATGCCGTCCTCGTCGAGCGGCGGCGAAGGTGCGGCCTCCTCGCCGCCCTTCAGCGAGATCGCGGCGACGCCGGTCAGGCCCTGGAATTCGAGGCCGACCAGGGTGTCCTTGCGGATCGGGGCGTTGTTCTCGACCATGGCGAGTGCGACAACCCGCCGCGGGTTGTCGAGCTTCACTGAAACCACCTCGCCTACCCGAATACCGTTGAAATTGACGCTGCCGCCGTTGCGCAGGCCCGCGGCCGGGCCCTCGAACACGACGCGCAGGGGGCTGCGCTGCTTGGTGGTGTGCAACGACTGAAACCACAGCACGAAGCCGATCGCGGCGGCGATCACCGCCAGCGTGAACGACCCGATCAGCACGTAATTTGCGCGCGTTTCCATCAGCTACTCCGGCACCTCAGCCCATCACCGCGCGAGCGCGCTTGCCATGGAAATATTGCCTCAGCCACGGATGCTGCGAGGCCTGCATGTCGGCGATCGACCCTGCCGCAATGATCTTACCGTTGCCTAAAACGGCGATGCGGTCACATGCTGTGTAAAGGCTATCGAGGTCGTGGGTTACCATGAAAACGGTCAGCCCCAAAGTACGCTGCAGCGTCCTGACCAGCTCGTCGAAGTCGCCGGCGCCGATCGGATCCAGGCCCGAGGTCGGCTCGTCCAGAAAGACGAGATCGGGGTCGAGCGACAGCGCGCGCGCCAGCGCCACGCGCTTGATCATGCCGCCCGACAGTTCCGAGGGAAAGCGATCGGCCACTTCGGGCTTGAGACCCACCATGGTGAGCTTGGCGATGGTGATCTCGTCCATCAGCCGCTGCGACACCCGCAGATATTCGCGCATCGGGAACTGGATGTTCTGGCGCACCGTGAGCGAGGAGAACAGCGCGCCCTGCTGAAACAGCACGCCCCAGCGCCGCTCCACGTTGCGACGCTGCAACGTGTTGGAGGCATCGAGGTCGACGCCGAATACCTCGATGCTGCCTGCGACCTTCGGCACCAGGCCGATGATGGTGCGCGTCAGCACGGACTTGCCCGCGCCGGAAGGGCCGACGAAGCCCAAAATCTCGCCGCGCTTGACGTCGAGGTCGAGCCCGTCGAGCACGCGCGTCGCGCCGAACTGCACGGTGATGTCGCGGACGCGGATGATGGGGTTCTGGATCTCGCCCACCATCGTCACATCCCGATCGCGGCGAAGAAGATGGCGAACACGCCGTCCATGACGATGACGAAAAAAATGCCTTTCACGACAGACGACGTCGTGTGCTGCCCGAGCGATTCCGCGCTGCCCTGCACCGCGAGCCCCTCGACGCAGGCGACGATGCCGATCACCGCGGCCATGACAGGTGCCTTGACGATGCCAACGATGAAATGGTCGATCGAGATGGCGTCGCGCAGCCGCAGCAGGAAAGCCTCGGGCTGCACGCCCCCATAGAGCCAGGCGACGAGGCCGCCGCCATAGAGCGCGGCCATCGCGCCGAGGAAGGCCAGGATCGGCAGCGCCAGCACCAGCGCGAGCATGCGCGGCAGCACCAGCACCTCGATCGGGTCGAACCCCATGGTGCGTAGCGCGTCGATCTCCTCGCGCATCTTCATCGAGCCAAGTTCGGCGGTGTAGGCGCTGCCCGAGCGGCCCGCAACCATGATCGCGACCAGCAGCACGCCGATCTCGCGCAGCACCAGCACGCCGAGCATGTCGACGACGAACAGGTCGGCGCCGAACCTGCGGAAGTGAAAGATGCCTTGCTGGGCGATGATGCAGCCAATCAGGAAGGTGATCAGCACGACGATCGGCACCGCGCGCCAGCAGACCTGCTCGAGATGATGCACGGTCGAGGTCAGACGGAACGAGCGCGGATGAATCAGGGTGCGCGCGACCGCCGCGAGGACCGCGCCGAGCATGTCGATCAGGCCTGCAACCGTGCCGGCAACACCGGCCACGGCCCGGCCGATCTGCTCCAGCATGCCGGTGATGGTGATCGTGCTGGTGTCGATGACGGGCGTCGCCCTGACCCGTCGCACCTCGTCCACCAGGCTCGAATAATTGGCGGAAAGGCCGGCGATCTGCGCCTCGACGGCGCCCTGCGTCAGGCTGCGGCGCAGCCGCTCGATCAGCCAGGCGCCGAAGGTGTCGAGCTTGGCGACCTCGGACACGTCGATGAAGATGCTTTGCGGGCCGCCGGCGAGCTTCTCGGCGTCGGCCACCATCCGCTCCAGGACCGGCGCGAAGCTCGCGGTCCAGGTTCCGGTGGCGCAGAGTGCCAGCGCATTGCCCTTCGCAATCCGTTCCAGCTTCGGATCGCCGCTCAAGATGTCCGCTCCCGTGCCGAGGCGCGAGAAACGGATGAAATCAGATGGTTGCGCACGCGCCCTTACCCGGAGAAGGTATCCCCAACTGGTTAACCTTAGTTGCTAGAGGTAACCAGCAGGTTCAGATTTCGCCAGAGTTCAAAATGACTTCCAGCAAAGTTCCTGTCCTCGCTGCGCGAATCGAGCGCTTTCCCATCGCTGGCAGTTTCACCATCAGCCGGGGCGCCAAGACCGAGGCCGTGACCGTTGTGGCCGAGGTCAGCCGGGACGGCCTGACTGGCCGCGGCGAATGCGTGCCCTATCCCCGCTATGGCGAGACGCCCGAGGCGACCCTTGCCGCCATCCAGGCCATGCGGGAGGCCGTGGCCGGCGGCCTCACCCGCCAGGCCCTGCAAGCCGCCATGCCGCCCGGGGCGGCCCGCAATGCCCTGGATTGCGCCCTGATCGATCTGGAAGCCAAGGCGGCGGGCCTGCGGGCCTGGAGCCTGCTCGACCGCCCGTCGCCGGGCGAGCGCACCACGGCCTACACCATCTCGCTGGGCACGTCCGAGGCCATGGCGGCGGCGACCGCCAAAGCGGCGCACCGGCCGCTGCTCAAGATCAAGCTCGGCGGCGACGGCGATCCGGAGCGGATCACGGCGGTGCGCGAGGCGGCGCCCGAATCCGAACTGATCGTGGATGCCAACGAGGCCTGGACCGAGGCCAATCTGGCGCACAATCTTGCGGCCTGCGAGGCCGTCGGCGTCACCCTGGTCGAGCAGCCGCTGCCGGCCGGAAAGGACGACGCGCTGGCGCGGATCAAGCGGCCACTGGTGGTCTGCGCCGACGAAAGCGTGCACGACCGCTCTTCGCTGGCGTCGCTCCGTGAGCGCTACGACGCCGTGAACATCAAGCTCGACAAGACCGGCGGCCTCACCGAGGCGCTGGCGATGGCCGATGCTGCGCAGGCGCTCGGCTTCGAGATCATGATCGGCTGCATGGTCGCAACCTCGCTGTCGATGGCGCCGGCGATGCTGGTGACGCCGCAGGCGCGCTTCGTCGATCTCGATGGCCCGCTGCTGCTGACGCGCGACCGCGATCATGGCCTTCGCTACGACGACAGCCTGGTTTATCCGCCTGATGCCTCGCTGTGGGGATGAGCTTTCAGCCGGTGCCGCGCCGACCAGATCACGAGCGCACCGGCAGCGGCCATCGCGGCCATGACGTAATACAGGCCGTCGCCGATGCGGGCGTAGATCGCGCCTGACGCGATCGAGGTGGTCGCACCCAGCAGCCCGTTGCACGCGGCGTAGTAGCCCTGTCCCCGCGCGATCTGATGCGACGGCACGCGTTGCACCAGCAGACTCATGGTGCCGAGAATGGTCATCCCGAAGGTCAGGCCGTGGCCGAGCTGCACGACCGCGAGCAGCACGAGCGGCGGATCGTATGCAGTGACGACCCAGCGCACGACCGCGCTCGCGCCCCCGATCGCCATGAGCGAGGACGGGTGCAGCGAGAAGCGCGGCGACAGCGCGAACACGATGATCTCGGCGATCACGCCCAATGTCCAGAGGCCCGCGATCGTCAACCCGCCGAGACCCTGGGCCTGCCAGTTGATGGCCGAGAACGTATAATACGCGACATGACTGCCCTGGATCAGTGCGGCCGAAACGATGATGGCCCAGAAGCCGGCATCACGCAGCAGCGCCTTGCTGGCGTGCGTCACTGTCGTCCTTCGCCTGACATCGTCGAGGGGCTGCAGCAGCATGCCGGCGGCGACCGCAACAACAGCCCAGGCGACGATGACCCAGATCAGATCGCGCGCCGCGATGCGGTCCACGAGATAGCCGCAGGCGAGCGAGCCGGCCGCGAAGGCTGCCGAGCCCCACAGCCGCACCGGCCCGTAATCGAGGCCGTAGCGGGCGACACCACGCAGCGCGTAGGCGTCGGTCAGCGGCATGGTCGGCGTCCACATCATGCAGGTCAGCGCATAGATCAGGAACAGCGCCAGCGGCTGCTGCTGCAAGCCGACCGCCGTGAACCCGATCGCCGTCGCCAGCACGGACACCGTCATGCCGGCGCGAATCGCATGTCGCTTTTCGGCAAAGGCGGTGATCTGCGGCAGCGTGGTGAAGCGCGTGATCGCCGGCAGCGCGTTGATGAGGCCGATCCAGGCCGCGTCGATGCCGATCGCCTTCAGCCAGACCGGAAAGAACGGCAGATGCGTTCCCGAGACCGCGAACACGGCCGAATAGAACAGCGCGAGGCTCACGGCGAATCGCCGCTTCCGAGCTGCTGCGATGGGGATTTGTGATTCGGGCGCCATCAAACCAATTGCGATTCGGTCGATATCGTGATGATCGTTACTGTAACGCGCGGTGATTTGCGCGACGAGATTGACATGGCCAACGAAGCATTCGCCCTCTCGCCTATGTCTGCCCGCGCGGCCGAGCCGAACGAGCAGGATTACGACGCGATCCGCGAAGCCTTCCTGGAGACCGCGCGCGGCCGCTGGTTCCTCGGCGAATACGCCAAGCGCAACCGCAACGCCGACACCCGCATGGTGCTCGATGCGGTCGCGAAAATCGAAGAAACCCTTGCGGCGCAGCGCCATCCCGTCGTCGAGGACCGCCTGCCGGAGGCGCTAATCGCGATCCGCCACGCGATCCGCGAAGCCGAGACGATTGCGATCGCGGCGTTCGATCCCGGGGCGATCGAGGCGAGCCTCGCACCGATTCCCCGCGGCTTGCGCATCATCAAGGAGATCTCCTGGCGCTGGCGCGAGATCGGCGCCGACGGGCGAATCTGCGACCTGATTGATTCGCAGCTGGCCTCCATCGAGGCGGCCTGCGCGCAGGTTTCGACCATCGACCCCCGCGCAGATCTCAAGGCCGCATTCGATCTGCTCAAGGACCGGATCGACCAGACAGACGCTGACGCAACGCCGCAGGCCGCGCGCCCGTCGCCGGCTCCAGTGCAGGAGGCACCGTCGTCCGCTGCGGAAGCTCCGCCTGCGGAGGCCGCGCCTGCGGTGATGGCCAGCGAAGCCGCCGTGGCTCTTACGGAGCCGCAGGACATCGCAGAGGCGATCGAGCCCGAAGCCGCCGTGGAGACGGCTGGCGTCGCTGACGCCTTCTCTGTTGCCGAGCACGCGACGGACGCCGCCCTGGAGCAGGCGCCCCTCGCCGAGAGCCGGATCGCGCCTGAAGACATCGCTTTTGAAGAGCCGGCCACTAAGGCCTTCGCGGAGGTGACGGACGAATTTTCGCTCGATGCCGCAGCGGAAGCCGAGGACGAAGCTATACTCGACGCGATCGCGCTGGAGATGGCCGCGCCCGATCCGGAATTCGACGAGATCATCGAACCGGTCGAGATGGAAGCGACGGTTCCGGAGGCGGTGGTTGCGGAGGCCGCAGCGCCCATCGCAGCCGAGATACCGGAGCCGATGGCACCAGAGCCGCTCAGACCCGAGCCAATCGCCGCCGCAGCGATCGTGGAGGAGCCTGTAGAGGAAGCGCCGATCGCGATGGACTCGCTGGCGGGCCTCACCAACGCCATTGCGGAAGCCGCCGCCGAAGTGATGGAGCAGCCAGCGCCGGTCATGGCCGCCACCGCGACATTCGGCGCGGCGCAGGCCACGACGCTGCCGATGCCCTCGCCGGTTCCGGAAGCCTCGCTCGGCGCCACCATCCTCGCCAGCGGTATCCTGCAAAAGCCCCGCGCCGCCGCCAACGATCCCATGGCGCCCATCCGCCGCATGACCCAGGCCGAGAAGATCGCATTCTTCTCGTAAGGGGGACGCATACTCCCTCCGTGTCCCGGACAAGCAAAGCGCAGATCCGGGATCCAGGAGCCACAGCTTCCGTAGCAGCATGGGCCCCGGCACTGCAGCGCACCGTCGAAGAGACGCTGCGCGGTGTCCGGGGCACGAGAGCGGAGTGAGGAAAACACTCTCTCCTCAACGTCATTGCGAGCGCAACGCGCTACGCTCGCAATGTCGGAGCTCAGTCCATCACCCGCAATTCCAGACCGCGCCGATCGGCGTCCGCGTCCAGCACGGACCAAAACTGCCGCCATTGTAGCGGCCGCCGCCGAAGCCGGGCCGGCCGAAATAGCGCCACTCACCGTCCCAGCCGTAATATTGGGGGACCGGATCGATGTACCAATGGCGCCGGTCGCTAGGCGACATCCGCCGCATCGCCTCCTTCTGCTTGTAGAGCGGAATGCTGTTGCTCAGCGGCTGGCGATAGCCCGGCAGGAAGCCGTAGCCATGCCAGGCTTGCTTGGGACGCTTTTGGATTGAGGCAGCCGGCGCGACAGCCGGCAGCAGCGATAGGACGATAGCGACAGATAGGCACATAAGGCGCGACATGGACCGACCATAAACAGTCGGATGCCGGCAGGCCATTCAAATTCGGGGGGGCGATGTAACAAAGCCTTCGCGAAACCGAAGAGATCGGGAACGGATATCCATCACCGAGGGTCAAGGAAACATGATTGGCGAAGTGATTGTCATTGGCGATCTGCAATTGCGTGACGGCGCCTCTGTCGACGAACACGACCGGCTCGGCGCGCGCATGTACGACATCGTCAGCCGTCTTCCCGGCTTCGTGTCGGTCAAGTCGTTCAAGGCCGACGACGGCGAGGAGCTCACCGTGTTCCGTTTTGCCTCGGAGCAAGCGCTCGAAGCCTGGCGCACCCATCCCGAACATGTCGAGACGATGAAGCGGGGACATGCCGAGTTCTACGCCAGCGGCTTCCTGCAGATCTGCAAGGTGATCCGCGAGGTCGGACCGTTCGAGCACGCGTGACGCAGTACCGCATCGTTCGTTCGTGCGCTTCTAGTTGATCACACCCTTCCTGATCAGGAAGCATCCGTACCCCCGGCTGTCGCCGACCTGCACGATTCCAAAACTCGCCGCCGCCGCGCGATAAAAATCCGGCCGGGAGAGTTTTCCGGGCGTAACGGGGCGGCCGGCGGCGCGTTCGATCTCCGCGAGCACCGCGCGCTGCACGTCGGGGACGCCGTCGGGATCGTCGACCGGCATCATCACGCGCACCGGATCGGGATCGAAATCGTCGAGCGGATAGACCGACATGATGGCGCGGATCGCGATCTCCATGCTCATGCCGGGCAACTGGATCAGGCGCCGCGAATGCGTGCTCTGCGCGATGCGTGCCGCCGGGTGATTGGCATCGACGAAAACGAGGTCGTCGCCATGGCCCATGGACGCCAGCAGCCAGAGCAGGTCGGGCGTGAGGATCGGATCGATCGATTTCAGCATGTGACGGACTGTCCTCCCATCGTGCACCCACCTTGGCAGGTTCCAAGCGTGATTCAGATCACGCAGCCTACCATGGTGATGGCGATCACGGACCTCAAACTCGAACGCGGCCAAGCTCCCCGGCAACCAATCTCGTATCGAGATCAGTGCCAAAGGAGCACGCCATGTTCCGCCTAAAACCTTTCCTGATGACGGCCAGCCTGCTGGGAAGCCTGTTCGGCTTCGCCTGCGGCCCGGTTTCCGCGCAAGTCGCCCCGGTGGAGCCCGCCCCCACCGCGCTGCAAGGCCCGGAGCAGCGCGTCGCGCTGGTGATCGGCAATTCGAACTACCAGAACGCGCCGCAGCTCGCCAACCCCGACAATGACGCGGAGTCCATGGCGAAATTCCTGAATTCGGCCGGGTTCGAAGTGGTCGCCGCGACCGACCTGACCCAGAACGACATGCTTCGCGTGGTGCAGGACTTCTCCGCCAAAGTGTCAGCGCGCGGTCCGAACACGGTGGCGATGGTCTACTACGCCGGTCACGGCGTGCAGCTCGCCGGCGAGAACTACCTCGTTCCCGTCGACGCCAAGGTCTCCAGCCAGACCGAGCTCGTCAACAACTCCGTCCGCCTGGTCGACGTGATGTCGACGCTGGAGACGATCCCGAGCCGCATGCGCATCGTGATCCTTGATGCCTGCCGCAACAACCCGTTCCCGAACGTGAATGATGCCGGCCGTGGCTTGGCCATCGTCGATGCGCCGAACGGTTCGATCGTCGGCTATTCCACCGCTCCGGGCGCGGAAGCGCAGGACGGCACCGGCGGCCACAGCCCCTACACGCAAGCTTTCCTGAACGTCGCGCGCGAGCCCAACGTCCCGATCGAGCAGCTGTTCAAGCGCGTGCGCCTCGAAGTGAACCAGACCACCAGCGGCGCGCAGATCCCGTGGGAGAGCTCGTCGCTGACATCCGACTTCACCTTTTTCGGCGACACCGCTGTTGCCGCCAGCCGCGCGCCGGTGAATGCGCCTGTGGTGCAGATGGCCTCCAACCTGCCGAGCCGCTCGACCCGCCAGGCCTATGACTACGTCGTGTCCGAAGCCCGGCCGGAGTACTATCAAGAGTTCATCACGATGTATCCGCACGACCCGCTGTGCGATCACGTCCGCTGGCTGCTCAACAACCTGCTGCTCACGCAGGCCTGGCACAAGACGGTGCTCGCGAACTCGCCGCTCGCCTACAAGTCCTTCTACGACAACTACGGCAACACGCCCTATGCGCAGGTCGCGCTGAAGCTCCAGATGCAACCGAAGCAGATCCCCTTGATGCAGGCGACCAAGTTCCTGGCGCCGCAGAATATCGCCCCGACCTTCAAGATCGGCAATCTCGGCCAGCCCAAATACATGCCGCTGCAGCAGGGTAATGGCGGCGCGCAAGTGAACGGCAATTTGCCGATCGTGCAGAAGTCGGGGGACAACAACGGCATCGGCAAGCTCGGCAATGGCAGCCAGATCGTCAACCTGCCGGCGGGCAACAACCAGCCCAACCCGCAGAACGGCACGCCGTCGCAGACCCCGGGCAAGATCGTCACCCTGCCCGCGCCGACCAACACCACCAACAACAATGGCGGCATCGGCAAGATCGTGACGCTGCCTGCGACCAACAAGACGCCGAACGGCGGCAACAATGGCGGCATTGCCAACGGCACCACCAGCGGCAATCCTGGCAAGATCGTGAGCATGCCGGTGAATGTCGGCAAGGGCGGCACGACCATCGAGACGAAGCCCGTCAACGTTCAGAACCAGAACAACCCGATCCGCATCAACAACGGCGCGAAGATCAGCAACAACCCCGTGAACAAGGTACAGGTGCAGAACAACAACCGCCCGCAGTTCAATGAGACCAGTCGCATGGTCAACAATGGCGGCAATAACTTCCGCCAGTCGATGAACCAGAGCCAGGGTGGCAACGGCGGCAACAACCACCGCGGCTTCATGCACTAATCGCGGTCGGCCACACACGACAAAGGGCAGAGCGGTGACGCTCTGCCCTTCTTCATGTCAGAAGATTAGAATATCAGGCCACGAGCTCCGCAAACAGATCGGCGTCGACATTGCCGCCGGAGAGCACGATGACGACGTTCTTGCCGGCAACATCAAGTCGTCCCGCAAGCAGCGCGGCCAAGCCCACCGCTCCGCCCGGCTCGACCACCAGCTTCAGCTCGCGATAGGCAAACGCGACGGCCGCGCCGACTTCCTTGTCCGAGGCGGTGACGCCGCGCGCAAGCAGCTTGCTGTTGATCGCGAATGTCATCTCACCGGGGATCAGGGCCATCAGCGCATCGCAGATGGTGCGGCCTGCCGGCCCATGCGGCTCGCGGTGACCTGCGGTCAGCGACAGGCCGTGATCGTCGAACGCCTCAGGCTCGGCCACGACGATTTGGGCCAGCGGATAGCGTGCCTTCACGGCCGTCGCGACGCCCGCGATCAGGCCGCCGCCGGAGGCCGGCGCCACCACGATGTCGGGGACGAGACCGAGCGCCGCCATATCCTCCGCGATCTCTCGGCCGGCGGTGCCCTGGCCGGCGATCACGAAGGGATCGTCATAGGGCCTGACCAGCGTCGCACCGCGCTTCTCGGCGATGCCGCGCGAGATCGCCTCGCGGTCGTCGCGGTCGCGGTCGTACAGCACGACCTCGGCACCGTAGGATTTGGTGCGCTCGCGCTTCGACAACGGCGCATCCGCAGGCATCACGATGGTCGCATGCATGTCGAGGATCTTGGCCGCCGCCGCCACGCCCTGGGCATGGTTGCCGGAGGAGAACGCGACCACGCCGCCGGCGCGCTTGTCCTGCGGGATCGAGGCGACCTTGTTGAAGGCACCGCGGAACTTGAACGAGCCGGTGCGCTGGAGCATCTCCGGCTTGAGATAGACCTTTGCGCCGACGCGTTCGTTGAGCACGGGAAAGGACAGCAGCGGGGTGCGGACGGCGAACGGGGCGATCACGCGTGCTGCGGCATCGATATCGGCAGGGCCGATCGGAAGAAGCTGTTCTGTCATGCCTGATGTTATCGCGGCGGATGAGGCGCGGGCAAGGCATCTCCGCGCGAGGATTTCGTACCCTCAGGCGACGAATCGCGCCGGTTCTGCCCCGTTCCGGCCCGGCAGCACCGCACCGACCGCCAAAATGCTGTCGATAAAGGCTCGGGCCGAGGCCTCCCAGGTGTAGTTGGCGGCGAATTCGACGCAGTCCTGCCGGGAGATGTCCAGCGCGGCGAAGCAGGCGCGGCGCAGATCGTGATCGAGCGCGCCGACCGGCGCATCGCCGATCACGTCGCGGGGCCCCTTCACCGGAAACGCCGCGACCGGCAGGCCGCTCGCCAGCGCTTCGAGCAGGACCAGGCCGAAGGTGTCGGTTTTGCTCGGAAACACGAAGACATCGGCGGCAGCGTAAATGTCCGCCAGTTCCTCGCCGTGCTTCTCGCCGAGGAAGATCGCGTCCGGATAGACCTGCTCCAGCGCGACACGCGCCGGACCGTCGCCGACGATCACCTTGGTGCCGGGCAGGTCGAGGTCGAGGAACGCCTCGAGATTCTTCTCCACCGCGACCCGGCCGACGGAGAGGAACACCGGTGCTGGCAGACACAGATCGATCGCCCGGGGATGGAACAGATGGGTGTCGACGCCGCGCGGCCACAGCACGACATTGTCGAAGCCGCGCTCGGTCAGCTCGCTGGCGAGCGCCGGCGTCGCCGCCATCACGGCGCGGCTGGGGCTATGGAATCGGCGCAGCGCCCGCCAGATCAGCGAGCCCGGCACCGGCACGCGGGCGCGGACATATTCGGGAAAGCGGGTGTGGAAGCTGGTCGTGAAGGGCAGCTTGCGCTGGCGGCAATAGCGGCGGACCATCAGACCGATCGGACCCTCCGTCGCGATGTGGATGCTGTCCGGGCGCGCCTCTTCGATCAGCTTCGCGATTCTGCCCGGTCGCGGCATGGCCAGACGCACGTCGCGATAGCTCGGCATCGCAAAGGTGCGGAACGATTGCGGCGTCAGGAACGAGAATTCGACGTCGAGGCCTTTGGCGGCGTCGGCAAGCTTGGTCAGCGTCCGAACCACACCGTTGACTTGCGGGTGCCAGGCGTCGGTCGCGACCAGGATGCGCATCAGCCTGCCTTTGTCATGCAGCTCTGGCTGCAACCTGCGGGACCTGTGCCGGCTTCTCGGCCTGATCCGCCCAGGTGATGATCTCGAAATGGCCGTCGTCGTGCTCGACCAGCGCCGTGCAGCTCTCCACCCAGTCGCCACAATTCATGTAGCGGATGCCGCCCTCGTCGCGGATCACCGCATAATGGATGTGGCCGCAGATCACGCCGTCGGCGTCGTGGCGCCGCGCTTCGGCGGCGAGCGCCTGCTCGAACGCGCCGATATAGTTAACCGCGTTCTTGACCTTCTGCTTGGCCCATTGCGACAGCGACCAATAGGGCACCTTGAACATGCGCCGGAAGAAGTTGACGAAGCGATTGAGCTGGATCGCGAAATCGTAGGCCTTGTCGCCGAGATGGGCGAGCCAGCGTGCGTTCTGCACCACGAGGTCGAAGATGTCGCCGTGGATGACGAGATAGCGCTTGCCGTCCGCGCCGGTGTGAACGGTGTTCTCGACCACATCGATGCCGCCGAAATGCGTGCCGTAATAGTTGCGCAGGAACTCGTCGTGATTGCCGGGGATGTAGATCACCTTGGCGCCCTTGCGCGCCTTGCGCAAAAGCTTCTGGACGAGGTCGTTATGCGATTGCGGCCAATGCCAGCTCGATTTCAGCGCCCAGCCGTCGACGATATCGCCCACGAGATAGATCGTGTCGGCATCATGGAAACGCAGGAAGTCGAGCAGAAGGTCGGCTTGAGAACCGCGGGCTCCGAGATGAACGTCGGAGATGAACAACGTGCGAAAGCGCCGCTCCGGGCTCTCGTCACTCACATCGTAACTTCCCATGCGCCAGCCTGTAACAATGTCCCGTGACAGGGGATGACCAATTGAACCTTTGAGGCACCTTCGGATACGAATCGCGCTTGCCTCGCCCACCCCGCGAATATCAGTCGCATGCGACAATCAGGCGACATGGCGTCGCAGCGGCCTCCGCAAGAACCCGGAACCGCGGCGGGCTCGCGACCGGCGTCAGTAAAACTTGTGAAAATGATGGACCGGGCCGTGGCCGTGGCCGACGCTGAAGCGGTCGGCGGCCGCGATCGCGGCGCTGATCCAGGTCTTGGCGTTGCGCACGGCGCGCTCGAGATCCTCGCCTCTGGCGAGCCCCGCGGCGACCGCCGAGGACAGCGAGCAGCCGGTGCCATGGGTGTTGCGAGTGGCAACGCGCGGCGCGGCGAGTGCGATCGTGGTGCTGGCATCGACGAGATAGTCGATGCTCTCGGCGCCCTCGCCGTGCCCGCCCTTGATCAGGACTGCCCGGCAACCGAGCGCCAGCAGCCGGCGCCCCTGGCCCTCGATCTCGGCCTCGCTGGCCGCGACCGGTTCGTCGAGCAGAGCCGCGGCCTCCGGCAGATTGGGTGTGATCACCGAGGCCAGCGGCATCAGTTTGATGCGCAGGGCGTCGACAGCTTCGGACGCGAGCAGGCGATCACCCGATGTCGCCACCATCACGGGATCGAGCACGATATGCCGGGGCGCCCAGCGCGACAGCGCGGCCGCGATCGCATCGATGCTGGCGGCTTGCGCCACCATGCCGATCTTGACCGCGCCGACCTCGAGATCGGAAAACACCGCGTCGATCTGCGTGGTGACGAATTCGGCCGGCACCGCATGAATGCCGGTGACGCCGCGGGTGTTCTGCGCCGTCAGCGCCGTGATGGCGGACGCGCCAAAAACGCCCAGCGCGGCAAAGGTCTTCAGGTCGGCCTGGATGCCGGCGCCGCCGCTCGAATCGGAGCCGGCAATGGTCAGCGCGACGGGCGTCGTCATGGGGCGATTTTCCGCGTTTTCGAAGCCATGGCCCGTCCTAGCGCGCCGCCCCCAGCCCAGCAAGTTCGCTTGCTAAATCCGGCCGGGTTTGGCCTATTAGCCGCCAGATATGCTTTCGGAGTGACCGCGATGGTTCCCTTTTTCGTCCAGATCAAATGCAAGCTCGGTCAATCCTATGTGGTCGCCAATGCGCTTGCCGAAGCCGAGATCGCCTCCGAGATCTATTCCACGGCCGGTCAATACGACCTGCTGGTGAAGTTCTACGTCGACAACGACACCGATATCGGCCACTTCGTCAACGAGAAGGTGCAGGTGCTGCCCGGCATCCAGGACACCCTCACCATCATCACCTTCAAGGCGTTTGGCGCGAGTTGACCGTCCGGAAAAGGGCCGGCTGATCAGGCGCCGCCCGCCTTGCGCTTGGGGCGCGGCGGACCGTCCACCGGCGGTAGCGATTTGAGATAGTCCGCCATCGCCGCGAGATCGTCGTCCGGCAATTGCGAGGTATTCTTGATCACCCGCGTCATCGCGCCGCCGACGCTGTCGCCGTCGGGCAATTCGCCGGTCTTCAGAAAATAGGCAATATCCTTCGCACTCCACTCGCCAATGCCCTTCTGGGTGATGTTAGGGACCCATCCCTCGCCTTCCGGATTGGGACCGCCGGCGAAGCGTTGTCCTGCCATGATGCCGCCGAGCGCGTTGCGCGGGCTGTGGCATTCCGCGCAATGGCCAAAACTGTTGACGAGATAGGCGCCGCGATTCCACTGCGGCGACTTCGCGCTGTCGGCGACGAAGGGCATGCCGTCCAGAAATAAGAATTTCCAGATGCCGACGTTGCGGCGGATGTTGAACGGAAAGCGCAGGTCGTGGTCGCGCACCTTGCCTGCAACGGCCGGTAGGGTTTTCAGGTACGCAAAGAGATCGAGCACGTCCTCGCGCCTGGCGTGCTGATAGGACGTGTAGGGAAAGGCCGGAAAATAATGCCGTCCGTCCGGCGAGACCCCGTGCATCACCGCGTTGACGAATTCGGCCTCGCTCCATTTGCCGATGCCGTCGGTCGGATCGGAGGAGATGTTCGGCGCGTAGAACGTTCCGAACGGCGACTTGATCGCGACGCCGCCGCCGAGCCTGAGACGATCGGGCTGGTCGGGAACGGCATGGCATGAGGCGCAGCCGCCGGCGTTGAACATCACCTGGCCATTGGCAAGATCAGGCACGCGGACAGGCGCGGTGCCGGCGGCCGCCACCACCGGCGCGCTGAGCCACCAATAGACGCCGGCTGCGGCGAGTGCGGCGAGCAGCGCCACGGAGATTGTTCGTCGCAACATGCGGTCCTTTCGTCGCGGCGAGCTTATGAGCGATGTCTTCGCGGCTCCAGCCACGAAGAATTTAGCCCACCGCGGCCGGAAACGGGAATAAACTGAAATGCCGGCTGTTGGAAGTTTGGCAGCCCAAACGGGTTCAGCAGGGAGAAAAATCATGAACAAGATGGTCATCGCCATGTCAGTGCTTGGCGCCGTTGCTTTTGCGGGTTCGGCCAGCGCGGAAAAGCTGAAAGCAACGCTCGACGCCAAGTCCGAGGTCCCCGCAACGACCAGCAGCGGCACCGGAACGGCCGATCTGGACTACGACGCCGCCAGCAAGAAGCTGTCCTGGAAGCTCACCTATTCCGGCCTGTCCGGCCCCGCCACCGCCGCGCATTTCCACGGACCCGCCGAGGCCGGCAAGAACGCTGGCGTCGCGGTCGCGATTCCAGGCGCCGCCACCAGCCCGGCCGAGGGCTCGGCGACACTGACCGACGCGCAGGCCGCCGATCTGCTCGGCGGCAAGCTCTACGTCAACATCCACACCGCGGCCAATCCGGGCGGCGAGATCCGCGGTCAGGTGATGAAGTAAACTTCGCACAGACCAGCAAAAAGGGCGGCTGCCATCGCAGCTGCCCTTTTCGATTCCCCGTAACCCTGGCGCAGGCGTCACACCACAGGTTCGGCCGCGTTCAGCGCCTGTGCGAGGTCGGCGATCAAATCCGACGGGTGTTCGATGCCGATCGACAGCCGGATCGTGGAATCGAGCACGCCGATCTTCCGGCGGATGTCGGCGGGGACGCCGGAGTGGGTCATGGTGGCGGGCAGGCTCGCAAGCGACTCAGTTCCACCGAGGCTCACCGCCAGCTTGAGGATCTGCAGCGCGTTGAGGAATTTCATGGCGGCGGCCTTGCCGCCGATGATGTCGAACGAGAACGTGGATCCCGCCCCTGTGCATTGCCGCGCGAACACAAGTCCGTCCGGCGACGCCGCGTCGTGATGACCGAGATAGTGCACCTTCGCCACCTTGGGATGATCGCGCAGAAAATCCGCCACGAGGCGCGCATTCGCATCGGCCTTTTCCATGCGCAGGCTCAGCGTCTCGAGCGAGCGGTTGATCATCCAGCAGGAATGCGGATCGAGCTGGGTGCCGATGGCGCCCCGCAGCGCCTTGATGCCTTTCACCACCGCCTTCGCGCCGAGCGCGGCGCCCGCGATCAGATCTGAATGACCGCCGACATATTTCGTGAGCGAGTACAGCGAAATATCGGCGCCGTGCTCGATCGGCCGCTGAAACACCGGCCCGAGCAGCGTATTGTCGCAGGCGATGATCGGAACGTGTCCTTGCGTCTTTCCGATGGTCTCGGCGACGCGCCGCATCATCGCGATGTCGACCAGCCCGTTGGTCGGGTTCGCCGGGGTTTCGATCAGGATCATCGAAACCCGGCCCTTGCGCATGGCCTCCTCCGCGGCCTGGCCGACCACGGCTTCGTCGACGCCAAAGGCGAAGCCGACGGCGCCGATCGACAGACGCGCAAGCGTATTCGTCAGCAGGGTTTCCGTGCCGCCATAGAGCGGCTGGGAGTGCAGGATGACATCGCCGGGGCGGACGAACGCCAGGATCGTGGTTGCAATGGCCGCCATGCCGGACGAGAACAGCGCGCAGCTCTCGGTACGCTCGTAGATCGCGAGCCTGTCCTCGACGATTTCGCTGTTAGGGTGATTGAATCGTGAATAGACCAGGCCCGCGCCCATCCCTTCCGGCGGCTCGCGCCGGCCGGAGACGAAATCGAAGAAGTCCTGCCCGTCCTCGGCCGTCTTGAACACGAAGGTCGAGGTCAGGAACACCGGCGGCTTGACCGCGCCTTCCGACAATTGCGGATCATAGCCATAGGTCAGCATCAGCGTTTCCGGATGCAGCATATGGTTGCCGATGTGCGTCTTCGACGGGAACGGTTTGACCATGGCTTGTCTCGCTGTTGCTGATTGAGGTGCTCGCCGCGGGTCGGAACTCCTGATGTCGCAACCAGTCAGGAGCAGGATGCATCAGCGTCGAAAAGCTCACGCCGATGCCGCGGCGGCTGCCACGAGACGTTTCGTGTGAAGAACGGTTGAGGCGCACAAGAAGCAAGTAGCCCGGATGGAGCGCAG
>NZ_JBVVPS010000003.1:0-18988 GCF_055811355.1 Bradyrhizobium sp. WSM4873
GTTTTCCTGCGTGTGCTTTTCGCGCAGCGGACCGCGGGTGCGAGGTCAGCACCCGGCCTTCCCTGCGCCCTCTTGGATAAGAGGGTGGAGCGACTGAAGCAAAGCTCGGGCGAAATCAGCCGCGAGGACGCGAAGGCGTGTCTGCGATTCAAAATGCGAGATGGAAGAGCGACGCTGCTTCCCCTTGCTCCGTCATTGCGAGCGCGTCAACGGCCGCGCTTCATCTCCTCGCCATCCACCACCTCCGGCGCCATGGCCTCCCACGCGCTCGAGGCGAATTGCCGCCGCCACGTCACGATCACCACGGCTGCCGTGGTCACGAACAACACCCAGGGGCTGACGAACCAGCCGAGATAGCCGAGTGCGAAGAAGAAGGCGCGCTGGCCGCGGTTGAAATGACGGCCGGCGGATTCGAACAGGCGCGAGGTGCGGATCACATGAGCTTCGGCCTCCGGCGTGTCACGCTGCGAGGCCGCCGGCATGCCGCCGAACAGGATCGCGACATAGTTGAACAGGCGGTACGACCAGGCGAATTTGAAGAAGGCGTAGACGCAGATCAGGACAAGGCCGACGCATTTCAGCTCCCACATGGCCGGCGAGGTGCTGAGATCGATCGGCAGCTTGCTCAAGATCGTGATCGCGTCGTTGGTCGCGTGGAGCAGCGCCAGCGCGCCGCCGAGCGCGATCAGGCTGGTGGAGGCGAAGAAGGCGGTGCCGTTCTGCAGCGAGGCCATGATCTGCATGTCGACCATGCGCGCGTCGCGGTCGAGCAGCCGGCGCACCCAAACCTCGCGGTAGCGGTTCATCCGCGCCGACAGGCTGTCGCGGCCATACGCCGAATGCTCCAGCGTCAGGGCGTAGACCAGCCATTCGATGATGAAGAAGCCGACGGCGGTGATGTCGACCCAATGCCTGCTCATGTGTATCTCCTGATCGCAACGCTTGCCACGCATGGCGAGGTGCAGCAACGATTGATTGGCGGCAGGCGATGGCGTTAAAAGCGGCTCGCTTCAAGGGGTATCGAGAAGGACTGATGACATGGCTGCGCTGAAACTCGCAATCGGCAACAAGAATTACTCGTCATGGTCGATGCGGCCCTGGCTCGCACTCCGCGCCAACGATATCCCGTTCGTGGAGACCCTCATCCCGCTCTACACCGATAATCCCGCGGACAAGGAGCAGATCATCTCGTTCAGCCGCGCCGGCAAGGTGCCGGTGCTGGTCGACGGCGACATCACGGTGTGGGATTCGCTCAGCATCATCGAATACATCGCCGAGCGCTATCCGGAAGTGAAGCTGTGGCCGGACGACGCCGCCGCCCGCGCCCATGCCCGTTCGGTGTGCGCCGAGATGCATTCCGGATTCATGGCCCTTCGCAACGAATGCGGCATGAACCTGCACCGTCCGGTGCGCCCGGTGACGCTGTCCGCGGACGCCGAGGCCAATATCGCGCGCGTGCAGGAGATCTGGCGCGAGTGCCGGACCCGGTATGGCACCAATGGACCGTTCCTGTTCGGGCGCTTCGGCGCGGCGGATGCGATGTATGCCCCGGTCGTGCACCGCTTCCGCACCTACGCGATCGAGGTCACGCCGGAGACCAAGACCTACATGGACACGATGCTGGCGCTGCCGGCGTTCCAGGAATGGACCCGGGACGGGCTCGCCGAAACGCTTGTCATCGAAAAGTTCGAGAACGTGTAGCCCGTGGTTGCGATCGGGCCTCGCTCGATCGCCCGAGTGATCGGCAGGGAGAGGGACCTCACGGCCCGGGAACCGCCCAGGGCGGTGGATCACGCCAGCCCCGACGGCCGTTTGCCCCATACCCCGGAAGAACGGGTTCCAGCGGTATCATCGGCCGGCGGCATCACTCTGAAATAACTGCAAAATTCGCACGTTTGCCATGTCGCATACTGCTGGCCAAAAACGCCCGTCGCATGCTATACAGCGGGCGGGTTTCCGGCCGGCCGACGCAGTGGGACCATGGGCGTGGCAGGCGTTGTTTGAGTGATGGAGAGGGTGTTGAAGCACAAATTCCCTATTGGCGCGCGCGTATTGTTCACCGCCAGCAATGTCGCACGCCCCGCTGCCAGCGGCTCGTATGAGGTCATCCGCCTCCTGCCGACCGATGGTGACGACTGTCAGTACCGGATCAAGAGCTCGACCGAAGCCTTCGAACGCGTCGCCAAGGAAAGCCAGCTCGCGCTGTCCTGAAGGCCGACGCTACCCGCGCATTGGCGCGTCCCCGGGAATTTGTATTCTGCCGCCGTCAAAAGGCCCGCTTCACCTTCAAAAGGTAGGCCGGGGGCAGTCGCCGACTCTCGGTACTCGCTTTGACCATTCGCTCTCTGCTCGCGTGAGGGGACGTCGCGCATGAACTGGGCATGGGCCTCGTCGCTCGACCAAATCTGGCGCTCGCCAGCCTTTCCGATGTGGATGATGCTGGCGGCTGCCGGCTTCTTCGGACTTATTCTCCTGGTGACGCTGCTGCGCGCCGAGCGGTCGGTCGCCAACGGCGCGCTGACCGTCATGACCTTGCTGGCCATAGCCATCGCGCTGGCTGCCGTCGTGCGCGTCGATGGACCGGCGGGGCAGTCCACGCCGACCGAGGCGCGTGCACAGGCCGCGATGACCGCGAGCCTGCCGGCGCTGTCCTGTCTCGACGATCTCGCCGGCGATGCCGTGGCCATTGGTTGCGAGAAAGCGCTGTTCGGCGCGCCTGACGCGGCGGCTGCAGCCGTCTCCGCGACCGCGGCCAGGATCGACCGGCTGACGGCGCTCGGCGATGCCGCGACCGTCGAGAAGAGCCTGACGCCCGACATCAAGGTGCTGCGCAAATCGCTGGAGCGTGATCGCTATGGTCTGGTCGCGCAGGTGCTGGTCGTGCGCGACGGCTGCACGCAGTTCGATTGTGCAGCTTTCCGCTCGCTGACCGATCAGCAGCAGGTCGCCGCCAACATGGATTCTCATCTCTACGACACGCTGGTTGCGCGCTACGCCCCGACCTGGAATGCGCCTGCAGCAGCGCAATCGTTGCCGGCCACTGCCGCGCTTGCGGGACTGCCGCCGTCGATGCCGACGGGCAAGCCGACCAATGCCGAGTTCCCGAGTGCCTCGTCGACGCCGCCGGTCAGCATCATGAATCCGGAGCCAGCGACGCGTCAAGCGGCGCCCACCGCGAACGCGGCGGCTCCGCGCCCCCCGGCAGCGGCCTCGGCACAGGCCGCAGCTCCCGCCGCGAAGAGGCCGCCTGCGCCCAAGGCTGCGCGGGCGCCGGCTGCAGCACCGGTTCCGCTCACGCCGCCGCCCGCCGCTCCTCCGGCTGCGGATAACGAGTAGATCGGCATTCCAAATGGGTGGCTGCCCGGCTAATGCTGGGGCATGCCACTACATCTAATCAAGCTCGCCGTCGGCTGCGAATCCGTCAAGGAATTGAAGGAGTGGACCGCCGAACGGATGCAGACCGCCAAGAAGAAGGGTCTGCCGCAACATCACATCCACATCACCCGCATGGTGCCCAAGCGCGACGCCGAGATCCTGTCGGGCGGGTCGCTCTATTGGGTGATCAAGGGCGAGGTCGCCGCGCGCGAAAAGATCATCGGGATCGAGCCGTTCCGCGACAAGGACGGCATCGGGCGCTGCCGGATCGTGATGCAGCCGAAGGTGATCCCGGTGTCGCCGCGGCCGATGCGCCCGTTCCAGGGCTGGCGCTACCTTGCCGACGATTCAGTGCCGCCCGACCTCGGCAAGTCAGCCGCCGGCTCGATCGCGGCGATGCCGGAGCCGATGCGACGCGAGCTGCGTGATCTCGGGCTGCTCTAAACCGCGATATTGTCGATCAGTCGGGTCGTGCCGAGCTTGGCCGCGACCAGGATGCGCAAGGGGCCGTCCTTGCGCGAGATGACAGGCGCCAGGGTCGTTGCATGGCGCACCTCGAAATAGTCGAGCTCAAAGCCGGCCGCCGTGATCATCGCAGCACCGCGCGCCATTGCGGCCGTGACCGCTTCGCCGGCACGGATGCGCCCGGCGCTCTCCTTCATGGCGCGGTACAGCGTGGTTGCTGTCTGCCGCTCCTGTGGTGACAGGTAGACGTTGCGCGAGGACATCGCGAGCCCGTCGCGCTCGCGCACGGTGCGGGAGCCGATCACCTTGACGCCGAGGTCGAGGTCGCGGGCCATCTGTGCCACCACACGCAACTGCTGGAAATCTTTCTCGCCGAAGATCGCGACATCCGGCCGGCACTGCGTGAACAGCTTGCCGACGACGGTGGCGACGCCGCCGAAGAAATGCGGGCGGAAGCGGTCCTCGAGCCCGGCCAGCGCCGGTCCCTCCGGTATGATGCGGGTGGCAAAGCCCTCCGGATACATGGCCTCGGCGCCGGGATGCCAGACGACGTCGACGTCCTCGGCGGCGAGCCTGGCGAGATCGGCCTTCCAGGTTCGCGGATAGGCGCCAAAATCCTCGGTTGGGGCGAACTGGGTCGGGTTGACGAAGATCGACACCACGACGCGGCTCGCGCGCCGCCTGGCCAGGCGCACCAGCGACACATGGCCGTCATGGAGCGCTCCCATGGTCGGGACCAGCGCGATCGTGGCCTTTCGCTTGCGAAGATTGTCGACGGCGCGTCGCAAGGTGGGGACCGTGCGGGCGATCAAGGGGCTGCGTGACATCAGAACTCGACGGGGTTGGGAATCGGCGGGCGCGTCCCGGCGCCCGGCAGGCTAACCTTAACAAGCGGCGACGATGGACGCCACGCATCCGGATGCGGCACAGCATCCCGCGCAATGCCGCGCAAGCGGTCGCGACATTGTGGGCTGGATCACAGACGCGAAGCGGCGCGGCGATTCATCATGAAGGACGGCGCGCCGCGATTCGTATTGCCTGTCACGCATTTCACTTGACCGCAGACGCGGCCAACTCGAAGATATTCGTTAGGGGTGTTGAGGATCGCGATGCTTGTGCAAGCTAGCCAAGGCCAGTCCGGCTCGGCGCATGTTGTCGTGCTCGGCAACGAGAAGGGCGGCTCCGGCAAGTCGACGACCGCCCTGCACATCGCGGTCGCGCTTCTGAAAGCCGGCCAGCGCGTCGCCACCATCGACCTCGACTGCCGCCAGCAGAGCTTTACTCACTACATCAACAACCGTTCCGCTTGGGCGCGCCGCACCAAGCTCGACCTCGAACTGCCGCTGCATCGCTGCATCAAGCTCGGCGAAACCATGCAGGTCGCCGAGAACGAGAATTCGGAGTTCCTTCAGTTCATGGAGGCGGTCTCGGCGGTCGAGAGCAGCTTCGACTTCATCGTCATCGATACGCCCGGCACCGACAGCTACCTGATGCGGCTTGCGCACTCGATGGCCGACACGCTGGTGACCCCGATCAACGACAGCTTCCTCGATTTCGACGTGCTCGGCACGGTCGATCCCGCCAATTACGCGGTGACGGGCGAGAGTCACTACGCCGAGATGGTGCGGGATGTCAGGCGCAAGCGTCGCCAGCTCGATGGCGCGACCACCGACTGGATCGTGGTGCGCAACCGCCTGTCGATGCTCGGCTCCCGCAACAAGCAGCTGGTTGCCGAGGGGTTGAAGGATTTGTCGCTACGGCTCGGCTTCCGCTACGTCGACGGCTTCGCCGAACGCGTCGTCTATCGCGAGTTCTTCCCGCGCGGACTGACCGCGCTGGACGAGATCGACGAGGCCACTCTCGGCATGCGGCCCAATCTCGGCCATCTCACCGCAAGGGAAGAGGTGACGAGCCTGCTGCGGCAGCTCAAGCTTCCGCTCGACGAGCGCGGACGCCGCCGTGCGGCCAACCGCGCCGAGTGGTTCAATCAGATCGACAAGCCGCTCGAGGTTCACGACATTCTCGGCGCCTGAGGTGGCGGTATGTCGCTACTTCTGGTCGATCAAAGCGGCCGGTCTCCCGTGGGAACCGAGCCCGCGCTCAGCCGTTTTCACCCCGCGTTTACTGCAAAATTGAACCCGATCGAGACAGGTTGCGTCGGAAGGTGACGTGCACCCTGACGTAGCCGTATGGAAACGAGGTGCCCAAGAAACGAGTGCGCCGCACAATGAAAGGGCTGATGGTTCACAATATTTAGCCTTCCTGTCACGCGGCTGTGACATATATTAGGGAATAGGCGACCAGGAGCCGAAGAGCTCCGGAAGAACACGATTTTCAACAGGGATTCAGGCCGCAAGAGCCTGAGGCTGAGGACGAAAATGAAGCGTGGAATTGCCGTTCTGGTTTCGGTCAGTGCCCTCTGCGGCGTCGCCTATTTCACGGCGAGCAAGTGGGCAATCAGGCACGAGACCATCACCTTCTACGATGCCTCGCGCGACAACCGTGCCGTGCCCGTCGATATCGCGATCCGTCGTGACAAGGAAATGCAGGCCAATGCCGGCATGATCACGATGCCGGTCGCCGTGATCAACCACGGTAACACCGTCAAGAACACCGAGTACGGCTTCCTCGCCAACATTTTCGCCGCGCGTGGCTACCTCGTCGTCAGCCCGCAGCATGATTTGCCGACCGACCCTCCGATGGTGACCAAGCCCGGTGAGATCTATGTCGGCCGGCTGCCGCAGATCCTGCGCGGCGTCGCCAACATCCATCTCGCCATGCAGGAGATGAAGAAGGTTCAGCCCAACGCCGACTACGACAAGGTGACCATGGTCGGCCACTCCATGGGCGGCGACATCACGATGTATTTCGCCAAGCAGTACCCGGATGAGGTCAAGAAGGTCGTCACGCTCGACAATCTTCGCGTGCCCTTCGTCACCGCCGGCAAGTTCAAGATCCTGTCGTTCCGCTCCACCGATCCGCAGTTCAAGGCCGACGCGGGCGTGATCCCGACCGACGAGGAATGCGAGAAGGCCGGCATCCAGGTCGTGAAGACCGAATTCCAGCACAACGACATGCGCGACACCGGTCCGGACGCTGCCAAGAACTCGATCCAGGGCATGCTCGACAAGTTCCTGAGCGTGACCGATAGCGAGGTGGCGCCGGTCGACACGCAATCGTCCCCGCCCAAGATACTCGAGCCCGGTCCGGTCGCCTTGATGGCGCCTGCCAAGAGCTGACGCCTTCCTCGTCGTCGATAGCGATTTTCAAAGCCTCCGCCGGCTGACGCCTGCGGGGGCTTTGCACATTGACCGGGCTGCATGCGCTGACCACATTAGCCGCTCACGCAGGGGTCAAGGAATGTCCGGCGAACCCATCAAACCGCGCGGCCGCGATGCCGTCTCGGCGCAACAAGATGGCGCTGTGCCGCAGGCGGGGACCTCGACCTCGGAGGACATCGCCGCCTTCGTCGCAAACGCGCGCGCGCTGTCACCGCATGCGCCCGGTGCGAAAGGGCGGCTGATCTTCGCGCTGGATGCGACGATGAGCCGCCAGCCGACCTGGGACATGGCCTGCGCGCTTCAGGCCGACATGTTCCGTGAGACCGCCGCGCTCGGCAGTCTCGATATCCGGCTCGTCTACTATCGCGGCTTCAACGAGTGCCGCGCCACGGGATGGATCTCCGACAGCGCCAAGCTTGCGACGCTGATGGGCAAGATCGATTGCCGTGGCGGCGACACCCAGATCGGCAAGGTGCTGAGCGAGGCGCGGCGCGAGGCGGTCGCATCCGGCGTGCGCGCCGTCGTCTTCGTCGGCGACGCCATGGAGGAGAACGTCGACGAGCTCTGCGCCAAGGCCGGCGAGCTCGGCATGCTCAAGGTGCCCGTGTTCGTATTTCAGGAAGGCCATGACGCGGTGGCCGAGCAGGCCTTTCGCGAGATCGCGCGCCTAACCGGCGGCGCCTGGTGCCGGTTCGATCCGGGCGCGGCGGCGCAGTTGCGCGAGCTGTTGCGCGCAGCCGCCGCCTACGCGGCCGGCGGACGCGAGGCGCTGTTGCAATTGGCGAAGACCGCCAGTGGTGCGGCCAGGCTGATCGGCCAGATGAAGTAGCGCTGGGGCGCGGTCGGCGGGGCGCAAGGACACGATGCTTTTTGGCGGTAGGCCGACTATATTCCGGCCATGACCCTGATCGCCGGCGCTATCGCCGTTATTACCCTTTATCTGCTGCTCCAGATGTTCCGTTCGGCCAATCCGGCCGTGCTGGCACGCGCGATCAGGTTCGGTGGCGGCGTGGTGGCGCTGGCCGTCGCAGCGTTCACAGGCTTGAAGGGCGAACTGGTGGTGGCGATCCCGCTCGGGATATTCGGTGCCGGGCTCCTGGGCTGGACACCGATGGCAAACGCCGGCTTCGGCCATATCGGCGGGCTGTTCGGCGGGGGCGCGACGCGCCCGGCCGGTCAGGCCTCGCGCGTGCGCTCGCAATTCCTGGATATGCGGCTCGATCACGATTCCGGCCAGCTCGGAGGCCGGATCGTCGCCGGGCCTCACGCCGGGCGCGATCTCGATGAGTTCGATCTCGCGGCCCTGCTGGCAATGGTCCCGGCGTTCGACGCCGAGAGCGTGGCCCTACTTGAAAGCTATCTGGACCGCCGGTTTCCCGCTTGGCGTCAGAACGCGCAGGGCGACGCGGCAGGGGGGCAGCGCCGCACGGTGGCGACCGGCAAAATGACGACGGAGGAGGCCTATCAGATCCTTGGCCTGCAGCCGGGAGCGGGGCGGGACGACATCAGCCGGGCTCACAAGTCCCTGATGAAGAAACTGCATCCCGACCAGGGGGGCTCGACGTATCTCGCTGCCCGTGTAAACGAGGCCAAGGATACTCTGCTTCGCACGCATAACGGCTAACTCCGGCACCACGCTACAAACGCTCGTCCCGTGTGAGCTCTGCTTGCTCTGTTTGCCGTCGCCCCGATGCCCGCCATTGTCGGCGTGGTCGATCCCTTGCGTAAAATTTTAACCGTAAATCCTTGACGAGAGGTTGTCGTGGAACAGCCTCGTCGGCCACCGCATCCCGAAAATGAAAATGCCCGCGCAAGGCGCGGGCATTTTCATTGGAGCGATGCGAAAGATCAGTTGCGGACGGTCATGCAGGAGATATCGGCGCGCTTCAGGGTGCGGCACACGGCTTCGGCCTGGTCGCGGTCGAGCCCGGCGAAGCGGGCGCGGTAGAGCTTGCGATTGTCTTTCGCGACGACCGGCTCGGTGAACGGGTCGGCCTTGCTAAGCAGGCCGCGAGCCGAGCTGCGCGCCGCGTCGATGCGCTGCTGGGCTTCGTTCTCGCTCTCGAGCGCGCCGACCTGGACGATCCAGCCGCTATGGGTGACGACCGGCTTCGTGGTGGCGCTCATCTGGATCGGCTGCAGCGCCGGGTCGGCTGACGCGAGCTTCGCAGCAGCCGGGGCGGGTGCGGCGGCAGTGGCGGCCGGCAATACGCCGAGGATGCCGTTGCCGCTGCCGAAGCCCGCCGGCTGCCGCGGCAGCTCGGTACGGGCGATCTCGGCCCTCGGAGCTTCCGGTTGGCTGACGACCTCGGGCTTGTTGATAAGGTCTGCACGGGCGACCACGGCGCCCGAGGTTTCGGCGACGTCGGAGCGCGACGCGACCGTGCTCGTGACCTGCGGTGCGATCTGAGCCGGGGCGGCGGAGGCGACCTTCACCGCGCCGGCCTTGACCTGGACGGTCTTGACCCGGACCGGCTTCATCGGCTCGGACGAGCCGGGGATGATCGAGAGCGGCTGGCTCGAGATCAAGCCATTGGTGAGCGGCGCAGGCTCGATCTTGGATTCTGTCGGCCGAACTTCAGGCCTGTTGGGCTGAGCCGGCGGCACCGCGGCAGTCGCAGCCGCAAGCGTCGAGAGGCGCGCGGCGAGACGCGACGGGGCTGCATCGGGAGCAGGGGCAGCCGACGCCTGGACCTGCGGAGCGGAACGGGCCGGGGTATCCGACGCATCGGCAATCTCGGCAGCCGCGTCGGAGCCGTTGCGTTCGGTGACCGCGACGACGGTATGGGTGGTCGCGGCCTTATCGAGGTTCTCCGCGAGCAGGTTGCGCATGATGGCGTCGCGTGAACCGCCGCTACGGCCGCCCAGCACGACGCCGATCAGGTGGCGATTGCCGCGGCGCATCGAGGTCACGAGATTGAAGCCGGAGGCGCGGGTGTAGCCGGTCTTGATGCCGTCCACGCCCTCGACATTGCCGAGCAGATGATTGTGGTTCCGGATCGACTGTCCGCGCCAATTGAACGTCGAGGTCGCGAAATAGCGATAGTAGCGTGGGAAGCGCTCCTGGATGGCGCGTCCGAGCGTGGCCTGGTCGCGCGCGGTCGTGACCTGCTCATCGTTGGGAAGGCCGTTGGCGTTGCGGTAAACCGTCCTGGACATGCCGAGCGAACGCGCCTTGCGCGTCATCATCTGGGCGAAGTCGTCCTCGTCGCCGCCGATCGCTTCCGCGATCACAACGGCTGCGTCGTTGGCGGAGCGGGTGACGAGACCCTTGATCGCGTCCTCGACGCGGATGGTCTGGCCGGCACGCAGGTTCAGCTTGGTCGGATCCTGATCGGCGGCGTGCTGCGACACCGGCATCTCGGTGTCGAGCTTCATCTTCCCTGAGTCGAGACGCTCGAACAGCAAATAAAGCGTCATGATCTTGGTCAGCGAGGCCGGGTGCCGGATCCCGTCGGGGCTCGTTGCCTGAAGCACGGAGCCGGAATTGCCGTCGACGATGATCGACGCGAATTTCGGGCTGGAACTCTCGGACACATCGCGCTGCACGCGGTGGTGCGCGGTGTGACGCCGGTGGCGCCGCGCCTCGGCAGCATCTGTGGTGAAGATGACTGCACTGGTGACCGCAAGAAGCCCAAAAACGCCAACCCGCGCCAAGCGCGAGGAAGACAAGTTTTTACGAAGCATGAAACCCCGTCCCCGTTTCTGACTTGATCACCGGCTCGTGAGGCGAAATTGTGCCCAAGGGACCCGGGATCATTACCTGCTCAGGCTGTCCTCCGCAGGTGTTCGCCGCGGGGGACGTTGGGCCTGAGCCGCTGTTCTGGCTAAGGTGATGTTCTCCAACGGCTTTCGGCCGCTTGTGGAAGCTGAACACGTCCAGGGAATCAAAGTAGGGGGCCGCGGTTTCCAAAAGCTTAAGGAACCATTGCGGGAAACCCCGGGAATTTCTGCGATTTTGCATGCAATTTTGTGCGACGCACAAAATTCTTGACTTTTTTGTGCGTTGCACTAATTGTGAGCAGAGTCAGGGAGCCGGGGCTTCCCGACAAGAGCTAGGGAAAAGGATTCCGAATGTTCAAGGTTGAAGACTTTCAAGGCTACGGGAAAGAGCATTTCGAGCAGTACGTCGCCTCCGCGACCTCGATGCAGCACGGCCTTCAGGCGATCGCCAGCGCCTATGGCGACTACACCAAGAAGTCGTTCGAAGACACCAAGTCCTTCGTCGAGAAGCTTTCCGGCGTGAAGTCGCTGGACAAGGCCGTCGAAGCGCAGACCGAATTCGCCCGTTCCGCCTACGAGTCCTTCGTCGCGGAATCGCAGAAGATCGCCGGCCTCTATAGCGACCTCGCCAAGCAGGCGTTCAAGCCGGTCGAGACCATCGTGTCGAAGTTCACTCCGGCCGCCAGCTAACGCTTCCTGACGTCCTGGAATCAAAAGCCCGGCTGCAGCAGCCGGGCTTTTTCTGTGTCGCGGCGTGTCGATCTCAGCGCGCCACGCGCAGCTTGGACAACGACGTGCCGATGTCCTTGAACACCGAGACGGTCTGATCGGCCTTCGTCACCAGATAGAATTTTTCGGTGCCGCTCGCGCAATATTGCAGCACGCTGGACGTCGGATCGCTCCCGGTGTTCACTTGCACCGTATAGATCGTGATGTTCGCCGCCTTGGCGTTGTCGCACAGCTTCTTCTGCCGCGCGTCGATTTGCCAGGCGTTGCTGTACCAGCGGTTCTGCGTGTTGAGACCGTCGGAGAGCAGCACGATCGCGTCCTTGTAGGTGTAGTTGGTGTCCTTGGCCGGCGCGTTCATGGGATCGCCGGTCGACAGTGTCATCCAGCCCCAGGCGAGGCCAATGCCCTGGTTGGTGTTGCCGGTGGGCTTCATGGCGTCGATACGGCTCTTGAGTGAGTTCCAGTCGTAGCTCAGCGGCATGATTGGCTGCAGATAGGACGCACTGCCGGTGTCGCAGTAGGAGTACTGTTCGGCCGGGAACAGCGTTCCCGCATTGCCGCTCGTGGGCGTCGTGTTCTTGGTGTCGTAGTCCTGGTCGCGGTCGACCACGCATCCCGTCCAGGTGTTGTGGTTGGCGGACCTGGTGCCGCGGGCCGCGTCCCAATCGCTGAAATCGACCCAGTACTTATTGTAGTTGTTGGCGCCGACGTTGACGTCCTTGGCAAACGGAACAATCGAGATGTAGACGTCGCCATTGGACTTGGCGAGCGGGCTGAGCTGGTCGACCAGGCTCTTCGCGGCGGTCTGCATCGCCGCCATCTTGCCGTCGTCAGCCATCGAGCCCGTGTTGTCGAGCACCAAGGCCACGCGCATGCGCACCAGGCCCCAGGCGCTGGTAGAATCGGCGCCGACGTCGAGTGTCGGGAAACCTGCGACCTTCATGAAGGCGGTCGTGTAGGTGCCGGTGCCGGTGACCTGGATGGTGGAGCCCATGCTGGTGCTTGCGGTGTACGTGGCCGCAATGCTGACCGACGGCAGGGCGTTGGTAGCAGTGAACAGGGCATTGAAATAAGCCTGCGCCTTGGTGCTGATCTGCGACGTCGTGATGGTGCCGGACGACAGATCCTTGGAGACCATCAGCGACGTGGAATCGAGGGCCGCCTGCATTGCGGAACGAGCCTGGGCCGCGCGGCTGTAATCGATTGCAGCTCCGACGAAGCCCAAAACCGGGAGCAGCGCGATGGCGAAGATCACGGCGATATTGCCTTGTTCGGCCGCTGCAAACCGGGAGAGGTGCCGACCAACAATACGGCTGACGAGGGGCACGCGAGACATGACGATTCCCGGAAATCTGTGGCTTTGCCCGTTTTCGCGCCACGCCATTGAACGCAGGGTAAATTGGTCCGTAGAAAACCGGAGCTAACCCGCGCGAAGCGGCTGCAGCCGCGTTACGGCGGGTTCCTGGTCAACATCTTCTAAACCGGTGGGGCGGAAGCTTTTGTCAAATCAGTCCGGATTGATTAACCTTGGTGAGGATCGCCCGGACCGGGAATCGGGACCGCCATGCCAGCATCGGCCGAGCTGTCGCACGCTTGCGGCGAGCCGGGGGCAGGCCCATATTCGGTGAGGCCGATCCGGCTTGGACCGGACCGGCTGGAAGCGGCGATCCAACAAGGCGGTACGCCTGTGCGAAGCTCCGAAGGCCGGGGCTGCGCGGCGAACCGTCATACGCTTCCGTGGGGAATTTGAACGCCTGAGCCATGCCGCAACTGTCTTCCAGACCAGATCCGTCCGCGGCCGCCGCCGCCCACGCTGCCCTGATGAGCAACGACGAGAACCGTTCCGGCGGTCCTTCCGCGCCAAACACGTCCGTCATCACCAAGGTCAAGCCGAAGACCAAGCGGCCGAACCTGTACCGTGTGCTGATCCTGAACGACGATTACACGCCGATGGAATTCGTCGTTCATGTGCTGGAGAAATTCTTCCAGAAGGACGCTGAGGCTGCAACCAAGATCATGCTGCACGTTCATCATCACGGGATCGGGGAGTGCGGCGTGTTCACCTACGAGATCGCCGAGACCAAGGTGACGCAGGTGATGGATTTCGCTCGCAAGCACCAGCATCCGCTGCAATGCGTGATGGAAAAGAAGTAAGACACAACACGTTACGGCGCGTTCGAAGCCGGTTCTTGTGCAAGTCGCAGTGTGATTGCCCATGATGTCTGCGCGCGATGTTCGTTGCAGAGGGCAAAACTACGGAATTTCGGACCGGTGCCGATCGTGCCCAAACCGGAACGGGTTTTGCATCGAAAAATACCGCAGCTGTGCAGCCGCCTGAGTCGCGGAACCGGTCTTTCGCCGCGATCTTGTATAACTATATGTGACAAAGGTTGTTGTTGCCTGACCGGGCGATGGCGATCATGATGGTGGGGGCCATAGAGGACGCGAATGCCGACTTTTTCCCAAAGCCTTGAACAATCCCTGCATCGTGCACTGGCGATCGCAAACGAGCGTCATCACCAATACGCGACGCTTGAGCATCTCCTGCTCTCCCTGATCGACGACTCCGATGCAGCCGCCGTCATGCGCGCCTGTAGCGTCGACCTCGACAAGCTCCGTACGAGCCTCGTCAATTATCTTGAGACCGAATTCGAAAACCTGGTGACGGATGGCGCCGACGACGCCAAGCCGACCGCAGGGTTCCAGCGCGTGATCCAACGCGCGGTGATCCACGTGCAGTCGTCCGGTCGCGAAGAGGTGACCGGCGCCAACGTGCTGATCGCGATCTTTGCCGAGCGCGAGAGTCATGCCGCGTATTTCCTGCAGGAGCAGGACATGACGCGCTACGACGCCGTCAACTATATCAGCCACGGTATCGCCAAGCGGCCGGGCGTCTCCGAGGCGCGGCCGGTGCGCGGTGTCGACGAGGAGACGGAGACCAAGGGCAGCGAGGACGCCAAGAAGAAGGGCGAGGCGCTCGAGACCTATTGCGTCAACCTCAACAAGAAGGCGCGTGACGGCAAGATCGATCCGGTGATCGGGCGCAATTCCGAGATCAACCGCGCGATCCAGGTGCTGTGCCGCCGCCAGAAGAACAATCCGCTGTTCGTGGGCGAGGCCGGCGTCGGCAAGACCGCAATCGCGGAGGGTCTTGCCAAGCGCATCGTCGATAGCGAGGTGCCTGAGGTGCTGGCGGCTGCGACCGTGTTCTCGCTCGACATGGGCACGCTGCTCGCCGGTACGCGCTATCGCGGCGACTTCGAGGAACGCCTGAAGCAGGTGCTGAAGGAGCTCGAGGCCCATCCCAACGCCATCCTGTTCATCGACGAGATCCACACCGTGATTGGTGCGGGCGCGACGTCGGGCGGGGCGATGGATGCCTCGAACCTGCTCAAGCCCGCGCTCGCTTCCGGCACGATCCGCTGCATGGGCTCGACCACCTACAAGGAATACCGCCAGCACTTCGAGAAGGACCGCGCGCTGGTGCGGCGCTTCCAGAAGATCGACGTCAACGAGCCGACGGTCGAAGACGCGATCGCGATCCTCAAGGGCCTCAAGCCGTACTTCGAAGACTACCACCGGCTGAAATACACCAATGAGGCGATCGAGGCTGCGGTGCAGCTCTCTTCGCGCTACATCCACGACCGCAAGCTGCCGGACAAGGCGATCGACGTGATCGACGAATCCGGCGCGGCGCAGATGCTGGTCGCCGAGAACAAGCGCAAGAAGACCATCGGCATCAAGGAGATCGAGACCACGATCGCCTCGATGGCGCGGATCCCGCCGAAGAGCGTGTCGAAGGACGATGCCGAGGTGCTCAAGCATCTCGAGCAGACCCTGAAGCGCACCGTGTTCGGTCAGGACAAGGCGATCGAATCGCTCGCCGCTTCGATCAAGCTGGCGCGTGCCGGCCTGCGCGAGCCGGAGAAGCCGATCGGCTGCTATTTGTTCTCGGGTCCGACCGGCGTCGGCAAGACCGAGGTCGCGAAACAGCTCGCGGCGTCGCTCGGCGTCGAGCTGTTGCGCTTCGACATGTCCGAATACATGGAGCGGCACACCGTGTCGCGCCTGATCGGCGCGCCTCCCGGCTATGTCGGCTTCGACCAGGGCGGCCTGCTCACAGACGGCGTCGATCAGCATCCGCATTGCGTGGTGCTGCTCGACGAAATCGAGAAGGCGCACCCCGATCTCTACAACGTGCTGCTCCAGATCATGGATCACGGCCGGCTCACCGACCACAACGGCAAGCAGGTCAACTTCCGCAACGTGATCCTGATCATGACCACGAATGCGGGCGCGTCCGATCTCGCCAAGCAGGCGTTCGGCTTCACGCGCTCGAAGCGGGAAGGCGACGACCACGAGGCGATCAACCGGCAGTTCGCGCCGGAATTCCGCAACCGTCTCGACGCCGTCGTGTCGTTCGGCCATCTCAGCGTCGAGGTGATCGGTACGGTGGTCGAGAAGTTCGTGCTTCAGCTCGAGGCGCAGCTCGGCGATCGCGACGTCACCATCGAGCTGTCCGAGCCCGCCAAGACCTGGCTGGTGAAGCATGGTTACGACGAGCAGATGGGCGCACGTCCCATGGCTCGCGTGATCCAGGAGCACATCAAGAAGCCGCTGGCCGACGAGGTGCTGTTCGGCAAGCTCAAGGGTGGCGGCCATGTCCGCGTCGTTCTGGTCAAGGACGAGGCCGACGAGACCAAGGACAAGATCGGCTTCGAGTTCGTCGAGGGTCCGGTCACGCCGAAGCAGGAGAAGCTCCCGGGTGCCCGCAAGCGCCCGCCCGGCAAGTCCAAGCCCGGTGGCCCCGGCGGCTCGAAGGGGCCGACCAAGAGCCCGCTGGTCAAGGTTTGATCTGCACGCGAAGAATTGAGAAGGCCGGCTGAGAAGCCGGCCTTTCTTATGGGCAGTCAAATATAAGCAAGAATATCCCGTATGACCAACACGCCTTCTGCAAACTCGTCGTCAGCTTCCTCGATCCCCGCCGACGATCCCGGCCGTGCCCTGACGGTCGCCGATCCCGACGGCGCTGACGTGCCGCATATCTCTGTGGCCGGCGGCACCTACACGGTCCTGGTGTCGGGCGCGCAGACCGCAGGACGCTATTGCCTGGTCGACATGCTGGTGCCCGCCGGCGGCGGGCCCCCGCCGCACCGCCACGACTTCGAGGAAATGTTCACGCTGCTCGAAGGCGAACTTGAATTCACCTTTCGCGGTAAGTCCCACACCGTAAGTGCCGGGTCGACCGTCAACGTTCCGGCCAACGCGCCGCACGCGTTCAAGAACGTGTCCGGCAAGACGGCCCGTATGCTCTGCATGTGCACGCCAGCGGGACAGGACGAATTCTTCCTGGCGGTTGGCTTTCCCGTTGAAGGCCGCACATCGCCACCGCCGAAGCCGACCCCGGAAGAGATGGCCGAGAAAGGCAAGCTGATCGCAGCACTGCTGCCGAAATATCGCACCGAGATAGTGAAGATGTGAGGCGCGGAGGACGCAGCCGAAATCGGCCTTCCCAAATGGTCGTGCGCTATTCGCCGCGCAGACGCTGGTCGTCCTGCACCCGAACATGCTCGGCGCCGCGCGCTCCCGCGGGCGACAGCCGCAACATGCTCAGCGCCGCGCCGCAGAGCGCGAAGCCGACGCCGGTCAGCAACGCGATCCGGGTTCCCTCGATCGGATAGCGGCCGAGGAACAGCGCCACCAGCGCTGCGCCGGTGGTCTGGCCGAGCAGCCGCGCCGTCCCCAGCATGCCGCTGGCGCCGCCGGCACGCTCGCGGGGGGCGGCCGCGATCATGGTGCGGTTGTTGGGGGTCTGGAACAGGCCGAAGCCGGCGCCGGCCAGCGCCATCCGCCAGATCACGTCGAGCGGCGTGGGCGCCGCCGGCAACAAGGCGAGCGCAGCGAGGCCGCAGGCGAACAGCGTGAGGCCGATGCCGCCGAGCAGGCCGGCCGGATAATGCTCGACCAGGCGACCGGCGAGGGGGGCTGCGAACGCGACCGCGATCGGCCATGGCGTGATCAGGAGGCCCATATGCACCGCCGAATAGCCGAAGCGGCTCTGGAGGTAGAAGGGGATCGCGACGAAGGCCAGCATCTGCCCACAGAACGAGGCGATCGAGGTCGCAATCGACAGAGCGAACACCGGGATCCGCAACAGGTCGATCGGTAGCAGCGGCGAGGCCATGTGGGTCTCGCGGTAGATCAGCAGCGCGCCGGCGACGAGCGCGATGGCGAACTGCACGAGACAGGTGATCGCCGCTTCGCCATGAGCGACGCTGTCGACGGCCGCGATGCCGACGCCGAAAGTGATCGCGGACAGCCCCGCGCTCTGCCAGTCGAAGGAATGGCTCGCAGGCGTGGTGTGCGGAAGGCTGCGCAGGCCCAGTACCAATGTCACCACGCCGAGCGGGACGTTGATGGCGAACAGCCAGGGCCAGCTGCCGAACGCGAGGATGCCGGCGGCGAGCGTCGGGCCGACCGCGGCCGAGAAAGCAACGACGAGGGCGTTGAGCCCGATGCCGCGGCCGAGCTGGCTACGTGGGTAGGTGAAACGCACCAGCGCCGCGTTGACGCTCATGATGCCGGCCGCGCCGAACCCCTGCACGATGCGTGCGATCGTGAGGAGCGGCAGCGTGTGCGCCAGCGCGCAGAATGCGGAGGCAAGCGTGAACAGCACCAGCCCGACCAGATAGACGCGGCGATAGCCGACGATCTCGCCGAGCGAAGCCAGCGGCAGCAGCGAGATCGTGATCGCGAGCTGGTAGCCGTTGACGATCCAGATCGAAAACGCCGGGCTGGCGTCGAGGTCGGCCGCGATCGTCGGCAGCGCGACATTGGCGATGGCGCTGTCGACCACTGCCATGATGATGCCGAGCGCAATGGTGAGGACCGCCTGGCTGCGCTGCGGCTGCGGCAGGCCGTCGGCGTGCTCCATGGGGGCTGGCGACATGATGGCGGCGTGCTTGATTCGAGCCGTGATTCGTCTCCGGATTAGGAAATTGCGAGATGCATCGCAACCCGGCAGGACACGGCCGGTTCCTGCGCCGGGCGCGGGTCTCCCGGCAGCGCGGGCATGGGTCGGCACGGCCCTCGCGGCTCACCAGCGCGAGGTCGACTTCCCGAACACGTAGAGCGCGACGAGCCCAACCGTCACCGCGGTCGAGACGATCAGGATGGTGCGGTCCCAATCGATTCCGCTCCGCTCGGCGCGGTTGAGATTGAGAGCGGTGAACAGGGCCTTCATGGCAAATCGGCGCATTGGGCGGCCCTCGCGGGTGCGCACGATGACACTGTCGGGGGGGGGGGGGGGGGGGGGGGGGGGGGCCCCCCCCCCCCCCCCCGGGGGGGCGCCCCCCCCCGGGGGGGGGGGGGGGGGGGGGGGGGGGGGGGGGGGGGGGGGGGTGTGTGTGGTGTGT
>NZ_JBVVPS010000003.1:18998-109780 GCF_055811355.1 Bradyrhizobium sp. WSM4873
CCCCCCCCCCCCCCCCCCCCCCCCCCCCCCCCCCCCCCCCCCCCCCCGCGCGCCCGCCCCCCCCCCCCCCCCCCCCCCCCCCCCCGGCGCCGGTCGCTACACCGGCGGCGGATTGCGGTCGGTGAAGGTGGTGCGCTGGTGCCAGTAAGGATAGGGCAATGTCACCTTGCTTGCCGCGTCGAGCTTTGCAATCTGGTCCTGGGTCAATGACCAGCCGACCGCGCCGAGATTTTCGCGCAGCTGCGTCTCGTTGCGCGCGCCGATGATCAGCGTCGAGACGGTCGGACGCTGCAGCAGCCAGTTCAGTGCGATCTGGGAGACGCTCTTGCCGGTTTCCTTGGCGACCTCGTCGATCGCATCGACGACGCGGTAGACGTGCTCGTCCGGCACGGGTGGACCGAACTCGGCCGTCTTGGGCAGGCGGCTTACGTCAGGCTTTGGCTGGCCGCGGCGGATCTTTCCGGTGAGGCGTCCCCACCCGAGCGGCGACCAGACCACTGCGCCGAGGCCCTGGTCGAGGCCGAGCGGCATCAGCTCCCATTCGTAGTCGCGCCCGATCAGTGAATAATAGGTCTGGTTGGCGACGTAACGCGGGAAGCCATGCTTGTCGGCAACGCCAAGCGATTTCATCAGGTGCCAGCCCGAAAAGTTCGACACGCCGACGTAGCGGATCTTGCCGGCGCGCACGAGCACGTCGAGCGTCGCGAGCACCTCCTCAGGAGGGGTGAAGGCGTCGAAGCCGTGAAGCTGGAACAGGTCGATGTAATCGGTGCCGAGCCGGCTCAGCGAAGCATCGATGGCTGTGAGCAGATGCTGTCGCGACGACCCAATGTCGTTGGAGCCGTCGCCGAAGCGGAACGTCGCCTTGGTCGAGACCAAAACCTTGTCGCGGCGGCCCTTGATGGCCTCGCCGAGAACGCGCTCGGATTCGCCGAGCGAATAGACGTTCGCGGTATCGAACATCGACACGCCGGCATCGAGGCAGATATCCAGAAGGCGCCGCGCTTCGGTCGCGTCAGTCGCGCCCCACGCGGCGAGGCGTCCCACGCCGCCGAAGGTGCCGGTCCCAAGACTCAAGGCGGGCACCATGAGGCCCGAGCGGCCCAAGCGTCGGTATTCCATCGATTTGCTCCTCGGCTGGCCGCTGATTGATCCCCGCGACCTCTGTGCAGGATGGTAAAGCAAGCGTGCGCAGTGTCCTACGCCGCGCTCACATACCGGCCTTGCTGGGAAACGGCCTAGTCGTGCAGACGCATGTCATCGAATGCTGCGTCAGTCACGCGCGGGCCGGCCGCCGTTGTCGGAAGCCGAGCCGCGCCCCTCGGTGCAGGAGAGGCCACACAGGCGGCTTCTCCATCGCCCGGCTGCCGCGGCAGAAGCGTCAGGCCCCAGCCCACCGCGACCAGCACCGCGAGCCGGATCGCGATCACGCCGAGCAAGACCTCTGATCCGCTTATGGTGGCGTTGGTTCTCATGTGCAGAGCCTGATCCCGGCGGCAGCACCTGACAATCTGGAATTCACGAGCACGGCCTTCGCCTGAAGCGAAGGCTCGGGCCATTGGCTGCACGGACGTCAATGCCGCAACTGGCTCTGCCGGAAGTCGCGCGGTGACATGCCGAAATGCTCGCGGAAGACGCGGCCGAAATGCGAGAGGTCGTTGAAGCCCCAGGCGAAGGCGATCTCGCTGATGTGGCGGTGAGCGAGCACGGGGGAGGCGAGGTCGCGCCTGCATTGAGCGAGGCGCTCACCGAGGACATAGCGCTGGAACGAGGTGTCCTCGTCGGCAAGGAGATCGTTGACATAGCGGGACGAGATGCCGAGTGCCGCCGCGGTCTCGGACAGTGAGAGATCGGGATCGGCAAGATGAGCCCGGATATGCGCCTTCAATCGGTAGAGCAGGGCGGAGCGATGCGTCGAGGACGGCAGCGGTGTCTTGCCCAGCCGCTCGCCCAGTGCCATCGCCAGGACATCGACGGCCTGTTCCGACAGAGCGGCGGCGTGGTGCGGATCGATCTGATCCGCGCTCTGGCAGAGCCGGTAGATGAAATCGTAGGCGATCCGCTGCAGTGGCGAGTCCGGTCCGAAAGCGCTGGCGGTTAGGGTTTCAGTCGCACCGAGCCGGCGCTGCAGCATCTCGCGCGGCACCTTGAAGATGGTCTGCGTGAAGGTGCCGTCGAATTTCAGCTCGTAGGGCCGGGTGGTGTCATAGAGCGCAAACTCTCCCGGATGCACCACCGCCTCGCGCCCGTCCTGCACCACGGCGCCGGCGCCGCGATTGCCGAGCGCGATCAGGATGAAATCCTGATCCGAGCGCGCGATGCGCGACGGCGTGCGCAACACGTGCTGACGGTCGGAGCAGACCTCGGAGCATTCCGCCTTGCCCAGTGACGCCCGGGTGACCGAACCGCGAAAGGCGCTGCCAAGATCGGACTTGCAGTCGAGCCCGACGAAGACGTCGCAGACGATATCCTGCCAAAGCGCAAGCCGACGGTGGCCTGGGCTGTCGTCCGTGGTGAACTGGATTGGCATCTGCAGAGCCTCCCTTTCACATCCCGCAACATCGCGCGTTGGCGTAGGTCCCGCCTGGCCGGAGGCAAATCCCGTACCGGGCCGGCGATCCCGTCCGGTCGAGTTTTTGTTCCGCCGCGGTCGAGCGCCCGCCGCCCGGCTTGGTCAAATAGACTGCATCGGACCTGGCTTCCGATCAACCGGCAAGGGAGGCGGGAATGGGCATCGAACATCCGAAATACAAGGTCGCGGTGGTGCAGGCGGCGCCCGCCTGGCTCGATCTCGACGCCTCGATCGACAAGTCGATCGCCCTGATCAGGGACGCCGCCGAGAAGGGCGCCAAGCTGATCGCCTTTCCGGAAGCCTTCATCCCCGGCTACCCTTGGCACATCTGGATGGATTCGCCGGCCTGGGCCATCGGCCGCGGCTTCGTGCAGCGCTATTTCGACAATTCGCTGTCCTATGACAGTTCGCAGGCCGAGCGGCTGCGCGACGCCGTGCGCAAGGCCAAGCTCACTGCCGTGCTCGGCCTGTCCGAGCGCGACGGCGGCAGTCTTTATCTGGCGCAATGGCTGATCGGGCCCGATGGCGAGACCATCGCAAAGCGCCGCAAGCTGCGGCCGACCCATGCCGAGCGCACGGTGTATGGCGAGGGCGACGGCAGCGATCTCGCCGTGCATGCGCGGTCCGACATCGGCCGTATCGGCGCACTGTGCTGCTGGGAGCATCTCCAGCCGCTGTCGAAATACGCGATGTACGCCCAGAACGAGCAGGTCCATGTCGCGGCCTGGCCTAGCTTTTCGCTCTACGATCCCTTTGCGCCAGCACTCGGCGCCGAAGTGAATAACGCCGCCTCGCGGGTCTATGCGGTGGAGGGCTCCTGCTTCGTGCTCGCGCCATGCGCGACGGTCTCGCAAGCGATGATCGACGAGCTGTGTGACCGGCCGGACAAGCACGCGCTGCTGCATGCCGGCGGTGGCTTCGCTGCGATCTACGGTCCCGATGGCAGCCAGATTGGCGACAAGCTCGCGCCGGACCAGGAGGGCCTCTTGATTGCCGAGATCGATCTTGGCGCTATCGGCGTCGCCAAGAATGCCGCTGATCCAGCTGGGCACTATTCGCGCCCTGACGTGACCCGGCTCCTGCTCAACAAGAAGCGATACCAGCGCGTCGAGCAGTTTGCGCTGCCGGTCGACACCGTCGAGCCCACGGATATTGCCGCGGCGGCGAGCTGATCGCCGGAATCAAGGGGAGGCACGCCTATGGAATCCGCAATTCCTCTGCATCTCGAGACCCCGCGCACGCGCCACAAGCGCGTGCCGGACGATTACCAGCCGCCGTACCCGTCCTTCGTGGCGCGCTATAAGCCTGCCGTGAACCGCGTCGTGATGGCGTATTTCGGCCTGCAATATCGCGATACGGCGCCGGCGGCTGCAACGGATAGGCTCGCCGAAATCGCGGCGCGGTTTGCCGCGGAGGGTGGGCCCACGCATTGGGACCGCGCGCAATATGCTGATCAGGCCGGCTACGAGAACGTCGTCTCGGTGGCCTATTGGGACGACATCGCTCGCTTCGACAAATGGTTTGCACCGGCGCGCGAGGCCTGGACCGGAACGCAGCGCGAGGGCATCGGCACTTTCATCGAGGTGCTGCGCCCCATTGTGGCGCGGCACGAGACGCTGTTTTCCTCGCTCGGCCGGCCCGAGGGCGTCGCCGCTATCGCCGGCGGCATGAGCGGCGAGGTGCAGGAGCACGCCTATTGGGGCGGCATGCGCGACCGCATCCCGCTGTCGCAGACCGATCCAATGTCGCCGGGCGGCAATCCCGAATTGATCCGTGACGGCGCGCGGCTACGCGTGCAGGCGCACGACAATCTCTGCCTGATCCGATCAGGCCAGGATTGGAGCGATACCGAGTCGTCCGAGCGAAAGCTCTATCTCGACGACGTCGAACCGGTGTTGCGCGAGGGCATGGATTTCCTGCGCGATGACGGCCTCGGCATCGGCTGTTACGCCAACCGTTACATGCGCGTGCTTGCAGCCAACGGGGACGCGAGTGAAAAGTCCTATGGTCAAAGCTGGTGGAAGAGCCTGGCGGCGCTGGAACGGTGGGCGGAATCGCATCCGACCCACGTCAGGATATTCGGCGCCGCGATGAAGTACCTGTCCACGCTCGGCCCCTCGGCAAGACTGCGGCTCTACCACGAGGTCACCGTGGCGGCTGCCGACGAGCAGTTCTTCGAATATCTGAACTGTCATGCCAAGACCGGCATGCTGGCGGCGGTGGAGACCGTCGCCGCTTGATAGAGTTAGATCACGCAGTGACCGAGCAGCTCGGGATGCGCCGCGCAGATGTGATGCGCGCCGGCGTCCCGCAGCTCGGTCTCGCTGCCGTAGCCATAGAGCACGCCGATCGCGGTCATGCCGTTGGTGCGGGCGCCGACCACGTCATGGCTGCGGTCGCCGATCATGATCGCGCTGGCGGGATCGACTTTGGCTTCGTCGAGCGCGTAGCGCAGCAGGTCGCGCTTGTCGACGCGGGTGCCGTCGAGTTCAGAGCCGAACACGCGCTCGAAATACGGCTTCAGGCCAAAATGCTCGACGATGCGGCTGGCGTAGACCGCCGGCTTGCTGGTCGCCACGAACATGCGCGGTGTTGTCGCGGCAAGCGTTGTCAGTGTGTCCATGATGCCGGCATAGGCCTCGTTCTCGAACAGGCCGACATCGCTGAAGCGCTCGCGATAGAGCAGCAGCGCCCGGTCGGCAAGTTCCGCGCTGCCCGTGAGCTTTTGCAGGCTGGCATGCAGCGGCGGCCCGATGCACCAGGTCAGCTCGTCTTCGCTCGGCACCGCGACGTTGAGCCGCTCCAGGGCGTACTGGATCGAGCGCGTGATTCCGGGCTTCGGGTTGGTCAGCGTGCCGTCGAGATCGAAATAGATCGTAACCATCAGGGTGGCACCGGCGTTGATATCGTCGCCTGTTGCTAGTTGGCTGGGTCCTCAAGTCAAGAGGGGATGCTTCATTGTTGCCGAGCCCATTCGACGATCGCGGCGGCGTCGGTGCCGGCCCGTGCCTCCCAAGCCGTGATCGCAGGCGTTGCCGCCTTTCGGAGCGTGGCGACGAGAGACGGCGGCGCCGGCTCGGCGATATGGACGCCATTGTCCCGCATGCGCGCATAGTTCTCGATGGTGCGGTGGGTCAGTAGCGCGAGCTGGCTCTGCTCTGTCTCGGCCGCCGCGGCCAGCACCTCGCGCTGCATCGGTTCGGATAATTCGGCAAAGGCGTCGCTGCGGATGAAGGCGATCGAGATCGGCATCGCGTAGTTGATGGCCGTGAAATGCGGCAGGAAGTCCCACAGCTTGCGCCCTGCGCCGCCGTCGCCGGAGGTGAGGAAGGCATTCAGGCGGTGTTCCCTCAATCCGCCGAGCGCCGCATCCATCGGCAGGAATTGCGCGTTGGCGCCGGCCGCGCGCATGACGTCGGTCGAATTGGCATCGTAGGTGCGCAAGTTCAGCTTGGGCAAATCGTCGGCGCCTTCGAGCGCATGGTCCGACCACAGGCCCGTGGCCGGCCAGATCGTCACATAGAGCAGCTTGAGGCCGCGCGCCGCGAGCGCCTTCTCGTAGAGAGGGCGCGCCCGCAGATTGGCGGCGCGGGCGAGATCCACCGATTGCACCAGGAAGGGCAGGGTGGACAATCCGAGCACAGGGTCGAGGCCCGAGAGTGCGCCCGCGAAGGCATCGCCGCCCACGATCCGGCCGTCCAGCGCCGCGCGCGGCATCTCGCCCGAGTTGATCTTGAGCTGATTGTCGAAGGCGTTCGTCACGGTCACGAAACCGTGGGTACGGTCGGAGACGCGGGTGGCGAAGGTCGTGAGTCCAATCCCGGAGATGTTATTCTCGGGGTATTCCGTGGTCATCCGCCAAGTGGCTTGAGATGTGACTTGAGACGTCACCTGCGCCGCGGCCGGCGCGACGCTCAGGATGAATGCGGCGAGGACAAGGATCGCGCGGATCCGTTTGGCGGGGTAACGCATTGGGAGAAGCAGGTCAGGCAGCATATATTGGCAACTCGTCGAACCATGGCACGATGCCACAACATGGCAGATCACACTGTCGCATGCCGCGCCGAGGCGCGCCACCGTCATGCCTGCACAGGATGGGTGCAGATTGCGATGTTCATCATCCCCGCGCTGCTCGTCCCGGCGACACAGGCCGCGGCGTGGAACAGTTCGCCCGCCAAGACCGATGTCGCCGTCCCCAGCGTCGAAGAGCTCGCGATGCCGCCGGCGAAGCCCGCGGATGCGCGCGAGAGCGACACGCGGGAATCGATCTGCCTGATCGTCGAGGCCGCAGCGCGCGATGCCAATCTGCCGCTGGAGTTCTTCGCCCGCGTGATCTGGCAGGAGAGCCGCTTCCAGGCCGATGCGGTGGGACCCATGACGCGCAGCGGCGAACACGCGCAGGGGATCGCGCAATTCATGCCGGGCACCGCGAGCGAGCGCGGGCTGCTCAATCCCTTCAATCCGGTGCAGGCGCTGCCGAAGTCGGCGGAATTCCTGAACGAGCTGCGCAAGCAGTTCGGCAATCTCGGCCTGGCGGCGGCCGCCTACAATGCCGGGCCGCGCCGCGTGCAGGAATGGCTCGCCGGCACCGGCGGCATGCCGGAGCAGACCCGCAATTACGTTCTTGCCATCACTGGCACGAGCGTCGATGCGTGGGCCAAGGCAGGCGCAACCGGCAAGGGGCCGCCGAGCGCGCCGCCGACGAGCTGCCGCGATCTGATGGCGCTTTTGAAGCGCGCGCCAAATGCTTTCGTCGCCGAGCTCGAGCAGCATGTGGAGCTTGCGGCCGCAAAGATCTGGGGCGTGCAGCTCGCCGCCGGCTTCGACCGCAACCGGGCGCTGGCGATGTATTCCCGCGCGGTCACGCGGCTGAGCGCCGTGATCGGCGATCGTGATCCGAGCCTGCTCAGCTCGGTGATGCGCAGCCGCGGCACGCGCGCCTTCTACCAGGTGCGCATCGGCGCCGATACGCGGAGCGAGGCGGATGAACTCTGCGGTCGCATCCGCAAGGCTGGCGGGGCGTGCTTCGTGCTGAAGAACCGCGGCGTGAGCGGGTAGGGTATCTGTCCCAGCGTGCATGCCAGCCCCGCCGCGTGCTTCCTTGACGCGAGGCGCCGCATTGCCCGTTATGCGGGCACGATTCCTCATCCGGCCAAGACTCCCGTGGCGCTTCCTCCGCTCGATTCACCTCAATGGCAAAGTCCCTGGCGCGCCTTTGCGTGGGGGCTGCGCTCGATCACGCAGACGATCCTCACCCTCGTCCTGTTCGCAACCTATCTCGGCATTGGCGCGCTTGCCCACGATACCCATTTCAGCCTGCTCTGGGCGCTCTGCTCGACGCTGTTCGTCTGGGCGGGGCCGGCGCAGATCATCCTGATCACCACGCTCGGCTCAGGCGCGACCATCATCCAGTCGGCGATCGCAGTCACCGTCAGCGCCGTGCGCCTGTTTCCGATGGTGGTCTCGGTGTTGCCGCTGATGCGCACGCCGACGACGAAGCGGCGCGAGCTGTTCTTCGCGGCGCATCTCACTGCAGTGACACTGTGGGTCGAATGCCATCGCTTCCTGCCGCAGGTGCCGCGTGAACGCCGGATCGCCTTCGTCAACGGACTTGGCTTCGGTCTCGTTTCGGTGTGTCTCACCGCCAACACGGTCGGCTATTTCCTTGCTGCCAATCTGACCCAGACGCTTGGCGCGGCGATCCTGTTGCTGACGCCGCTGTCCTTCCTGTTCTCGACCGCACGCAACAGCCGCGAGGTCGCCGACGTCGTCGCGCTCGCGCTGGGGGTTCTGCTCTATCCATTGGCCGCGAAGATGAACTCCGGCCTCGACATCCTCGTCAGCGGCCTCGTGGCTGGCACGATTGCCTATGGCGTACATTGGTGGCGGGAGGTGCGCGCATGAGCTTTGCGCAGCTCATTGGCGACTGGCACGCGCTGGCGGTGCTGTTCGTCGCCGGCGTTGTTCCCAACCAGATTTGGCGCATGCTCGGCCTGTGGTTTGGCGGCGGCATCGACGAGGGCTCCGAGCTTCTGGTCTGGGTACGGGCGGTCGCCACCGCGATCCTGGCCGGCGTCATCGCCCAGATCGTGGTCGAGCCGCCCGGGGCGCTTGCGAGCGTGCCGGATGCCTTGCGCTACGGTGCGGTCGGCGCCGGCCTCGTCGTCTTCCTATTGACCCGCCGCTCGATCTTCGCGGGCGTGGTCGCGGGCGAAGTCTTCATGCTGGCCGGCAAGTGGTGGTTGGGCTAAAACCACCGGCGAACAGCAGGGAATTGGAAATATGGTTCGCGAAAACGAGCTCCGCGAGGGGGAAGTCTCCATCGAGCTGCCGCCGACGCAGGATGCCGGCCTCGTCTTCATCGGGCGCATCCGCACGCCCTGGAGCTCGCGGATGGAGACCCCACGCCAGGGCCGGCATGACGGCCCGATATGCCGCCTCGAGATCTTCGAGCCGTTCGTGCCGGCGATCAAGGGTGTCGATTTCTACGGCAATCTCGAAGTGCTCTACTGGCTCGACAAGTCGCGCCGCGACATTGTCCTGCAAAGCCCGAAGAACAACGAGAAGACCCGCGGCACGTTTTCGCTGCGCTCGCCGGTGCGCCCCAATCCGATCGGCACGTCGATCGTGAAGCTGGTCGGTATCGAGGGCAACGCGATTCTGGTGCGAGGGCTCGATTGTCTCGACAACACGCCGCTGATCGACATCAAGCCGGATCGTTGCGAGTTCACGCCGCTGGCTGCGCCGCAGCCGGGGGATTTCCAGACGGAGTGAATTTTCTCGGTCATTCCGGGGCGTGCCGTAGGCACGAGCCCGGAATCCATCGGGCAGCAGAGAAGGCCGTGAAATGGATTCCGGGCTCGCGACTTCGTCGCGCCCCGGAATGACGATTAGCTCTTCAACGTCGCGATCAGCTTGGTCGCGTTCTCTTCCAGCACCTTGACGTCTTCCTTGCGGCTGGCGGGCGGAAGCATCGCCACGCCGTCGTGGCGCGGCATCACGTGCATGTGGAGATGAAACACCACCTGTCCGCCGGCGGCCTCGTTGAACTGCTGCACGGTGATGCCGTCGGCCTTGAATGCCGTCATCGCTGCGGCAGCGATCCTGTGCGCGCCGCGGGCGACATGGGCGTAGTCGTCAGGCTTGATGTCGAGGATGTTGCGGGCAGGGGCTTTTGGAATCACCAGGGTGTGGCCCGGTACCCGCGGCATGATATCCAGGAAGGCGAGCACGTGCTCATCCTCGTAAACCTTGTGGCAGGAGAATTCACCGCGCAGGATCTTCGCGAAAATGTTGTCGGGGTCATAGGCGGTCATGGCGGCGGCTCCTCGAAACTTTGCGCTTACTGTCACCAGCCGCAGCGAACCGTCAAGGCGCCTCGTCGACGCCTTTGCGGAACGGGCCGAGCCCGGCCAACTCCCGTCCGGCTTCCGCGACATAGGCGCGTTCGCGCTTGAGGTAATCGTCGATGGCGCGGCGCAAGCCCGGATCGGCGATGAAGTGAGCGGAGTGGGTGGTTCGCGGCAGGTAGCCGCGTGCGATCTTGTGCTCGCCCTGCGCACCGGCTTCGACGTTCGTTAGCCCGCGTTTGATGGCGAAGTCGATCGCCTGATAATAGCAGACCTCGAAATGCAGGAAGGGATGATGCTCGACCGCACCCCAGTTGCGCCCGAACAGCGTGTCCGAGCCGATGAAGTTGATCGCGCCCGCGATCCAGCGATCGTTGCGGCGTGCCATGACCAGCAGCACGTCCTGGCTCATGGTCTCGCCGATCAGCGAAAAGAATTCGCGCGTCAGATAAGGCCGGCCCCATTTGCGCGAGCCGGTCTCCATGTAGAATTGAAAGAAGGCGTCCCAGGCATCTTCGGTGATGTCCTTGCCCGTGAGGCAGTGGATGGTGATCCCGGCCGCCAGCGCATCGCGTCGTTCGCGCTTGATCGATTTGCGGTGGCGGGAGTTTAGCGTCGCCAGGAAATCGTCGAAACTCGCAAAACCCTCGTTGTGCCAGTGGAACTGCTGGTCGGTGCGCTGGAGGAAGCCGTGCTCGGCCAGCAGCTTCCACTCCGCCTCGCGGGCGAAGGTGACGTGGACCGAGGAAGCCTTGCTGACGCCGCACAGCGCCACCAGCCCGCTGGCCAGTGCCTCCGTGATGCGCGCGTGGTCGACGCCGTCGCGGACCAGCAGCCGCGGTCCCGTGGCCGGCGTGAAGGGAACCGAAACCTGCAGCTTCGGATAATAGCGCCCGCCTGCGCGCTCATAGGCGTCGGCCCAGCCGCGGTCGAAGACATATTCGCCTTGCGAGTGCGATTTCAGATAGCAGGGCACGACACCGGCGACGTGGCCGTCGATCTTGGCCACGAGATGCCGCGGGCCCCAGCCGGTGCGGATTGTTGCCGAACCCGATTTCTCAACGGCCGATAAAAACGCGTGGGAGACGAAGGGGTTATAGGCAGGCTTTGAGAGGCCGGGGGAATCGCCTGGAAGCCCGGACGAGGTTTCCTTGCCACGCCCGTTAGAAAGCTTGCCGGGATGGGCGCAGGCGTCCCAGTCGTCCGGCGATACTTCGCCAATGGAAGGTACGGCCTCAAGGGTGATTTCGGATGGTGCCATCATGCCCAAGATCGTGCATTGCAGCAGCGACTTCAAGAGTGGGAAACATCAAGCCTACGGCACGAAGCCCTCGAAGATCATCTGGTCCGCATGTTGCGCGACCCGCGTACGTTGCTCGGTCGTACGTACGGTCCAGCCGAGCAGAGCGCAGCCGAACAAATTGCGGGCGATCCAGGGGGCCGGGGCGGGCAGGTCGTCGACCCTGAAGGCGACGAAATGCGGCTGGGTCTGGAAGCCGTGGCGCAGGTACAGCATGCTGTCGCGCTGCTCCTGGGTCAGGTAAGCCCAGTATTCGTCCTCATAGCTCCGCTGCGCGACGATGCCGCGCGGGCGGGAGGGCAGCAGCTCGGCCAGCGCCAGCACCTGGTCCGGGTCGAAGGACATGCCGACGGCAGGTCCGTCATAGGACGCCAGCACCTCGGCCATCCGCTTCACCAGCTTGCGGTCGCGGTCAAAATGGCTCTTGACCTCGATCACCAGCGGCACGTGGCCGGCGACCAGGCCGCAGAGGTCGCTGAGCGACATCATCCGCTCGGCCGTGTCCTTGAACGTGAGCGCCTTCAGCTCGGCGGCGGTTTTCTCGACCAGCGGCCCGGTAGCTTCGGTGAGGCGGCCCAGCGCATGGTCGTGATGCACCATGGCCTCGCCGTCGGCGGAGAGCTGGATGTCGACCTCGATCGAGAAATTGCCAGCAATCGCAGCCTGTACCGCGCCCGGCATGTTCTCGACAATGCCGCGGGAAATATCGTGCAGGCCGCGGTGGGCGACCGGGCGGGCTGTCAGCCAGTCAGGAGCGCGCATTCGCCTCAGGCGACCTCGAACACGCCTTCGACCTCGACCGCCGCATCCGCGGGCAGCGAGGCGACGCCTACCGTGGTGCGGGCATGGCGGCCCTTGTCACCGAAGGCTGCGACCATCAGGTCGGAGGCGCCGTTGAGGACCTTCGGCCCGTCCAGGAAGTCCGGCGCCGAGTTGATGAAGCCGCCGAGGCGCACCACGCGCACGACCTTGTCGAGGTCGCCGAGCGCCGCCTTGACCTGGGCCAGCAGGTTGACGGCGCAGCCGCGGGCGGCCGCCGCGCCGTCTTCGATGGTCACGCCGGCGCCGAGCTTGCCCTTGGCGATCAGCTTGCCGGCGGGATCAAAGCAAACCTGGCCGGAGACGAACAGCAGGTTACCGGTGCGTACGAACGGGACGTAATTGGCCACGGGGGTGGGGGCTTCGTGCAGCTTGATGCCCTGTTCCGCCAGCTTGTGCTCGACCGTGCCCGCCATGTCCGACCTCGTTGTCCAAAAATCCATCCGCCCGGGCGCATCCCTTGCAGCACGGGCGGGCTCTGTTTCGCCCATCATGCCGCCACATGCAAGCAACCGTCGGGGGTGGCAATTTGTTGAGGCAAGGCAGGAGGTTCAACGCAAGGGCCGCAACTTTACGTGAAACGGCCTCAGTTGCGACGCAATGGAACGTTCATTAAAATGTCGAATCTGCGCTTTCCCCAGGGACCAGACATGCTGCACCTTTTCCGGACTTCGCTCGGTGTGACGGCGCTTGCGGCGGCCGCTCTCGGCCCCGGAGGCGGGGCACTGGCCGCGAACGGTCCGTTCCTCGCGCATCAGGCGCTCTATGATTTGAGCCTGGTGAAATCGCGCTCCAATTCGATCAACAGCGCGCGCGGCCGCATCCTCTACAATTTCACCGGAAGTTCGTGCGAGGGCTACACCTCCGAATTCCGCCAGGTGTCCGAGCTCGACAGTGGCGAGGGCAAGGTCACGCTCAGCGACCTCCGCTCCAATTCCTGGGAGGACGCCGGCGGCAAAAGCTACCGCTTCAAGATCGAGACGCGGATGAACGAGGCGGATGCCGGCCGGGTCGACGGCTCGGCGGAGCGCGACGGCGACCACATCAATGTCAAGCTGAAGCTGCCGGCGCCGAAGAGTTTCACGCTCGACGGCAAGATCGTGTTTCCGACCGAACAGATACAGCGCATCATTGCCGCCGCGAAGGAGGGCAAGTCGCTGCTCGAGCTCTCCGTCTATGACGGCTCCGACGATGGCCAGAAGGTCTACAACACGCTGACCGTGATCGGCCAGCCGATCCCGGCCGAGCGCGAAGGTTCGCCCGATCCCTCAACGTCCGATGAGCACATGAAGTCGCTCAAGCGCTGGCCCGTCACCGTCAGCTATTTCGACCGCGAGGCCCAGCGGAAGGAAGGCGAGCAGACGCCGGTCTACGCGATGGCATTCGAGCTCTACGAGAACGGTGTCTCGCGCCAGCTTGTGCTCGATTACAATGATTTTGTGATTTCGGGCGCGATGGGCAAGTTCGACGCGAAGGACAGCAAGCCCTGCAATTGAGGGCTGGTCTGCAACGCGGTCTCTGGCTACGCTCCCTCCCAAACGCAAACAACCGGGAGGCTCATCATGCCCAAGCTCGATCATCTCCGCCCCAGCGGCCTGCATCACAATCCCGCCTATTCGCATGTCGTCACCGCCACCGGTGCGCGGACGATCTACATCTCCGGCCAGGTGTCGGTGGACGAGGAAGGGCGGATCGTCGGCGAGGGCGACATCGCCGCGCAAACCACGCAGGTGATGCAGAATCTCGGGCACGCGCTGAAAGCAGCCGGCGCGAGCTACGCCAACATCGTGAAGATCACGACCTTCGTGGTGAACTACAAGCCGGAGCTGCGCCCGATCATTGGCAAGGCCCGCTCGGCCTTCTTCGAAGGCATGGAGCCGCCGGCCTCGACGCTCGTCGGCGTCTCGGCGCTCGCCGCGCCGGAATGGATGATCGAGATCGAGGCGGTGGCGGTCGCGGATTGAGATCTTTCCCGTAGCCCGGATTGCGCTGCGCTCTATCCGGGCTACGAGTGCGTAGCCTCGGACATCTCCTGCAGAAGAACCATCGCGTCGTTTGCGCTGTCAGCCGGCACAAACAGATGATCGTGGTGAAACGCCGAAACGGCGTTCACACTGATGCCGGCTGCGGCGAGACGTGCCGTGATCGCCGCCAGAAAGCCCACCGCATCGAGTGCGGAGTGAACCGTCAGGGTGATCAGGCACGATGCGAATGCGTACCGTAGTCCCGCCGCTTCGGCCTGTTCGCGTGGGATCACGAGCGTCGTTCCTTCCTGCTCGCGGAACGTCAGCAAAGGGCTGAGCGCCGCGGGAATCGACTGGTCTGTCGCGATCGTGCAGAACACGAAGATGCCCGGCCGCATCTCCGGCTTCATGTGTCTCAGCAGTGCGTCGACGTCGCGTTCGCCTGTCATCACTCCTGCGCCTTTTCCGGCCCCTCATACGCGATACCGCGAATCACTGCGGCGCTGCCGAATTTCTTGCGCAAGCTGTCGACCGCCCGCTCGGCGTGGGCGGCACGGCGGTCGAGCATGTCGGTGTCGTCGGCGACTGAACCCTCGCGCAATGCGCTGACGCCGGCGCCCATCAGGCGGAAGGCGGTGCCGTCGATCTCCTTGGCCAGCATCTCGCGGCAGATCGAGAAGATCTTTGCGGCAAGCTGCGTCGGCGCCGTGATCGACTGCGAGCGAGTGCGCTGGCGGAAATCGGCGGTCTTCAGCTTCAGCGTAACGGTCGAGCCGGCGAGCTCGCTGCTCTTGAGGCGAGACGACGTCTTCTCGCACAGCCGCCACAGGATCTTCTCCAGCGTGGCGAAGTCGCGGATGTCGGTCTCGAACGTCGTCTCGCTCGAAATCGTCTTGGCGCCCCGATCTGGCTCGACGCGGCGGTCGTCGATGCCGCGCGCCAGCCGCCACAGCCTGCGGCCGTCGCTCGGAAACTGCCGCATCATCTCGATCTCGTCGGCCTTTTGCAGGTCGGCGATGATGCGGAAGCCGCGTTGCACCAGACGCTCCTGTGTCGCGGGTCCAACGCCGAAAATGAAACCGACCGGCTTGTCGGCCAGCATCTCGCGCGCTTCCTCCTGGTCGAGCGCGGCAAACCCGCGGGGCTTGTCGAGGTCGGAGGCGATCTTGGCCAGGAACTTGTTGCAGGAGAGGCCGACCGAGACGCTGATGCCGATGTCGCGCTCGATGTTACGTGCGAACCGCGCCAGCACCTTGGCCGGGATCATGCCGTGCACCCGCTCGGTGCCGGAGAGATCGAGGAACGCCTCGTCAATCGAAAGCGGCTCGACCAGTGGCGTCAGCGCCTGCATGGCCTGGCGCACCTCGCGCCCGACCCGAACATATTTCGCCATGTTCGGCGGGATCACGGCCGCATGCGGGCAGGCTTCCAACGCCTTGTACATCGGCATGGCCGAGCGCACGCCGTAGGTGCGCGCGATGTAGCAGGCGGCCGACACCACGCCGCGCTTGCCCCCGCCGATGATGACCGGCTTGTCGGCGATTTCGGGATTGTCGCGCTTTTCGACGGTCGCGTAGAAGGCGTCGCAGTCGATATGGGCGATGGTCAGGCTTGCCAGCGCGCGGTGGCGGGCGAGGCGGGGGGAACCGCAGGCGGAACAGCGCCGCACGCCGATATCCAGATCGGCCGAACAATCCCGGCAGAAGCAACGGGGCCCGGCCGTCTCCAGGGAGGTCACGGCACGTCGCGCTCCCAATGGGAGTCGCCGAGCGCGTCGCCGAGAACCTGCCGCGCTGCGGCAACATTGGTCGGATGCAGTTCCGCGGACGAGGCAAAGGCCTTCACGGTGGCGTCATCGCGCATCACGAAATCGAGCACGCTCAGCAGGAAATTGGGATCCGAGGCGGCATTGCGCAGCATCTCCGGGCCGACCCCTGTCTCGGCCAGGAACAGGCCCAGCCGCTCCGGCTCGCCCGCGACGAAAGACAGCGCCTGAAGCGCAACGATTTCAGCGACTTCGCGGGGGTTGTGAACAGGCTTTTTCACGTGGCCGGTTTGCCTTTCCGTTAACTTTCGGTGTCTACTTTGGGCCACCATGCCCGAGTCTCGTTCGTAAGTCTTGCGACCCCCGACAAGCAACTGGAAACCACATCGCAGAAAGTCGGCCCTCGGGTTTAACGAAACTCAAGCGAATTCGAGGCTAGTTTGAATCCAGTTTTCGAAGCGCCGGCGACCGGCGCCTGAGGCGTCACATGCATCGGTCTGCGGACCAATCAGGAGGGCGGGATGGCTAAGACCGTCCTGATCGTGGAAGACAACGAGCTCAACATGAAGCTCTTCCGCGACCTGTTGGAGGCGCACGGCTACCAGACCACCGGCACCAGCAACGGCTACGAGGCGCTCGACCTCGTTCGCAAGATGCGGCCCGACCTCGTGCTGATGGATATCCAATTGCCGCAGGTCTCGGGCCTGGAGGTGACGCGCTGGATCAAGGACGATCCGGAGCTGCGCAGCATTCCCGTCGTCGCCGTTACCGCATTCGCGATGAAGGGCGACGAAGAGCGCATCCGCGAGGGCGGCTGCGAGGCCTATTTATCCAAGCCGATCTCGGTCGGCAAATTCATTGAGACGGTCCGACGTTTCATCGGATAGGAAGTGAGTTCACAGTGTCCGCGCGTATTCTCGTCGTCGATGACGTCCCTGCCAACGTCAAGCTGCTCGAAGCCCGCCTGTCCGCCGAGTATTTCGACGTGATGACCGCCGCGAACGGCACCGAGGCGCTGGCGATCTGCGCCCGCGCCGAATGCGACATCATCCTGCTCGACGTCATGATGCCGGACATGGACGGTTTCGAGGTCTGCCGCCGCCTCAAGACCAATCCGGCCACGCACCACATTCCCGTCGTGATGGTCACCGCGCTCGACAGCCCGGCTGACCGCAACCGCGGGCTGGAAGCCGGCGCCGACGATTTCCTGACAAAACCCGTCTCCGATGTCGTGCTGATCGCGCGCGTGCGCTCGCTGACCCGGCTGAAGATGATGACCGATGAGCTGCGCATGCGCGCCATCACCTCGCTCGAGATCGGCATGCAGGCGCCCGAGCGCAGTGCAATCTCCGACACCGGCAAGGGCGGCCGCATCCTGCTGGTCGACGATCGTCAGTCCTCCTATGAGCGGCTGGCGACGATCCTCGCCGCCGAGCACACCATCGATGTCGAGCCGAACCCGACGGAGGCGCTGTTCCACGCCGCCGAGGGCAATTACGATCTGCTGATCGTCTCGCTCGACCTCAACAATTTCGACGGCCTCAGGCTATGCAGCCAGGCGCGGTCGCTGGAACGCACGCGGCATGTGCCGATCCTGGCGATCGCCGACCCCGAGAACGCGACGCGCCTGCTGCGTGGGCTCGAGATCGGCGTCAACGACTATCTGCTGCGTCCCATCGACAAGATCGAGCTGCTGGCGCGTGCCCGCACCCAGATCCGCCGCCGCCGCTACACCGACCATCTGCGCGACAACGTGCAGAACTCGATCGAGATGGCGATCACGGATGCGCTCACCGGGCTGCACAATCGCCGCTACATGGAGAGCCATCTCGCGACGCTGGCCGAGCAGGCCGCGACCCGCGGCAAGCCGCTGGCGCTGATGATCCTGGACATCGACTACTTCAAGTCGATCAACGACAATTACGGCCACGACGCCGGCGACGACGTGCTGCGCGAATTCGCCGTGCGGGTGCGCAAGTCGATCCGCGGCATTGACCTTGCCTGCCGCTACGGCGGCGAGGAGTTCGTCATCGTGATGCCGGAGACCGATCTCCACGTCGCCGGCATGGTCGCCGAGCGCCTGCGCCGTTCGATCGCCGGCGAGCCCTTTGCGATCCACAAGGGCACCAAGCGCATCGAGGTCACGATCTCGATCGGCCTGACCACGCTGGAGCAGAAGGGCGAGGCGGTTGGCGATGTCCTCAAGCGCGCCGACACCGCGCTGTATCGCGCCAAGCACGACGGCCGCAATCGCGTGGTCTCTCACGCGGCGTGAGGCCGCTCGCAGAGCCCGGCGCAAAAAAAAAACGCGAAAACAACCCCATGCACAGTAGCCGACGCTAGTCGGATCAATGGCTTACGTCGGCCGCAAACGGGTCGATGCAGACAGCAACGCCGTTTGACTCGTCGGGCAAAACAGGAGCATCTTGCTAGCCTCCCGAACATCCCACGAACTCCGCTGTCATCGCGCAGGCGAGGAGCGGCACGCCACGGCGGACCAGCCGGCGTCCACCCTTCAAGTCAGGGAGGATACGGCTCCGACCATTCTGCCTTGGCCAGGGCCGCGCCCGTGCTGGACTTTGCGATGACTTCGTAAGTGTACAGGCCGGAATTGCAGGGGCCCCAGGTTCGTAAGCTCTCCGGCTTCACGATGTTGTCTGAGGGAAACGGGATCTCCTGGCCGCCCATCTCGTAGTTCTTCTCTCTGCGAAACTTGACGACGATCGTGCGTGTGCCGGGCGGCACACTTTTCAACTTGATTTCGGGATTTGGGAAGACGGTGGTGCAGGGCCGCGGAGGTCCAAACGTGAATTGGATCTTCATATCGTCAGCCCAGGCCGGATTGCAGATGATCAGAAACGAAAATGATAGCAATGACGAAAGTCTAATCATGGGCACGCCCCAAAAAGAAATCAGTGTATCGGCAGGGTCGCCTGATGCCAAGTTTACCCGTTTCTCGCTCTCGCAGCCCTCTTCGGGACATCACAAAAAAGGCCCGCCGTAGCGGGCCCTGTGGAGATGGCGAAAGTCCGGGTCACTTCTGATCGACGTTGCTGGTCCCCGAACCGGGCGTACCGATCGGCAAGCCGTTCGCCGCATGTCCGACGCCAACGCCCGGCGCACTGACCGCTCCTGGAGTTTGATCCTGCGGAAGCGTCTTGACTCCGGTTCTTGCTTGCTCCGCGGGACTCATCTGGCCCTTGTTGTCGCTGTTGGCACCGTTGGTGGCCGTGATGCCGGACCTGTCGGTCCCGTTCGGCGTGCCCGTCTGTGTCGACCCGGACGCGGTGTTGCCCGCGCCCGAGCTGCTCGGTGCGGCCGGTGCACTCGCGGTGTTGCCGTTCGGCGTCGGGGGCTGAACGTTCGGGTTGGTTGGAGAGTTGTTCGTGTGAGCGCCGGTTGAGGTTCCGTTTGTGCCCATGCCGGATGGCGCCGAGGAGCCTCCATTGGCGGCGCCAGACGTGCCAGTGCCTGCGCCTGAGCTCGCGGATGATCCGGACGCGCCGCCGCTCGCGGCCGCGCCACCCGCGCCTCCACCGGCACCACCACCGCCACCTCCTCCTTGTGCGAGGACGGGCGCGGCAACAGCGAAGGACAGTGCGGCTGTAAGAAGAAGCGATTTTCGATTCATGACCTTCTCCGGGTGTAAAGAAGATCAACGACGCCGAAATGACGATGGTTCCTTTCGGTTCGGTCATTGAGGGGGATCAGTCGGTCAGGGGCTTATGTCCGACATATATGGTTGGCAATTTGGATTGAAGCTTTGGGTCTGTGACAACCGCGCTCTCTGGCCCTGCGTGATATTCCACCACGCCAACGCCAGCTTTTGCGAAAGCCTTGGTGATCGGATGCCCCGCGAATTCGTCAGCCGAAGTGACTTCGGGAAAATAGAGGTGGATGCCTGAGAAGTTCTGGCTGGGCGCGCTGGTAAGAGCGTATTCCCGGGTCGGATCAAGAAGTCCAGCGTTGTGCAAGGTGTGAACCAATTGATAGGTCAATCGGCTGGGCTCGTCTTCATCCCGCCCAACAACGAGGTATTTTCCGCCTATACTCTTCAGCTCGGTTGCCAAGGTTTCCAACTGATCGTCCGTAAACTGGCGTGGAGCCCGCTTTGCTCGCTCGTCCTCCAAATCCCGGCGGAGCGCGAGGTTGAGTGTTCGAGCTTAGCAGCACTCTCATTGGCCAAAGACGTTTCAAGTCGAAGAGCGGCGATGTCTTTATCGTGCACGATCTTTTCCGCTGCGCGAGCCGCCTCCGCCAACTCTTCATGGCGTGTCGGACCTGTTCTGTTCGCCGCATCGAGGCTTCTGTTGCTGCGGCGGTAACAAACCGAAACTGGGAGGCAGGAGAAGTCCTGCCTCCCTTCCTACCTTGAGGCTCTCGATGAGTACCCTTCGGGATCGTCGCTAAGACTTCAACAGATCGCTCCGGCGACCTATGGCTTCTTGGGTGTCCTCTTCTTGATTTTCATCCCCTTCGGCTTGTGTCTAACGAGGCTGAATGCCGTCATAAGCATGTTCGATTTGTCGGTCGGGCTGGTGGGCAGGTCGGTCACTACAATGGTCGCAGAAAACGGTGCATTGCCGGTATTGGCCCGAAATAGATGAAATCGAGTGCGCGTCATTTTCGGAATGACGGTGCCGTCTGCCTTGTGCAGGGTAGCAGTGTCCGCCTTGGTGATGACGTTGACATAGACATCGGGAGCGCTGGTAACTGTGCAGAGCACCGAGCTGTCCTTGACGATACCGCGGACGATCTCGCGCGTAGCCATGTCGAGCGTAATTGTTTCGGTCATTGAAAATCCTCAATCAAAACGCCATCTTAGTGGCGTGTAGGCGGATTTCAGCACAACCGACGTTAGATTGTCGAGCGAAATCCGAAAACACCGCTCCCTTCAGGACTGCACGAGCCCTGAAGGGGACACGACAGGCTTCCTGCGTTCAGCCGCTCCTACGTCTTAGTGATCCGTGCGAGACTATTTGCACCGGATTGTAGGTCCCGACGGCGATACTGATCAGGGCAGCGCCCGGCCATATAGTTTCGATGGCTTGCCAAGCCCATTGCACTGCTTCGATTAAGGATATGGTTCAGGTTCGACGTCCTGTCAGTCGAAAAGCCGTTGACGAGAGGCCAGTCTCCGTGTGTCGGCCAGCGAACGCAACGCGCGCGGATTAAAGGGGCAAATCGGCACGTTGCTGGAAAAGCGACCGGTCAGGGGTAGAGAAGAAATCGATTCTTCGAACTGGCTGTAAAACTGCGCCAATAGGCGGTTAGATTGCATTGAAAGGCGGTCTTTTGCGTCGGTAAGGACTGAGCTCGTTTCCGGCCCTCAACGCGCAGATCGGAGCGACGTCTGTCGGCAAAATGCGTGCTGAGGTATTTCGTACCACCGCCGTCCACTCTCTCAGGGATACCGGCTCGCTCTCTTCAAGAGATCGAAGGTGAAGCACGGCAAGAGGACGTTGGGGCGCGTGCTCGCTTATCGGACTTCTTGCGACGAGCGGATCAGGTTTTGACCTTCCGGCTGCGTCAGGGATGGCGGGCCGACCGCTTGCCTGGCTTCACCGCAGCCTCGTCTCCCACGTCCACCCCCGCATTCCTCAACAGCACCGTCGCCGCCTCCTTCGCGGCACGCGCCATGGCGGGGTCGTCGCGGACGAGATCCTGCGCGATCGAGCCGTCGACCAGCAGCACGAGCTGCGTTGCGAGCGCCTCCGCGTTCGCGACGCCGAGCTCGTTGAGGCGGTCGCGAAACCAGACGCGGCGGCTTTCCTTGAAGGCGATGGCGATCTTCTTCACGGCGCGGTCGGCCGGGCCAAGCTCGGCAACCGCATTCACGAACGGGCAGCCGCGAAAGTCTTTTGCAGCGAAGCGGCGCTCCAGCGAATCGAAGGTGGCGAGGATCTGCTCGGCCGGGGGCTTCTCGGAGGGGCGGGGCTGCACGAAGCGCCGCTCCAGATAGGCCGCGATCAGCGCGTCCTTGGAGGGGAAGTGGTTGTAGAGCGTGCGCTTGGAGATGCCGATCTCGGCCGCGATGGTGTCGACGCCGATGGCGCGAATGCCCTGCAGATAAAACAGCTTGTCGGCGGTCTCGAGGATCCGCTCTTTCATCGTCTGTGGGGCGGGCGGGGGAGCCATGCGGCGATGAATGTCCTGTTCGCTTGACAGCGCAGGCTATCCATAGCCTAAGTACACAGGTCTGTGTAACCAAAATCAACCGATATTGCAGACCACGGCGCCCGCGCCGCGCCGATGAGGGAGAACAAAATGCCCCTGATGCAGGTCCTGCGCCCGACATTGCCCATCCTGATCGGCGCCTCGATCATGCTGACGCTGAGCATGGGGCTGCGGCAGAGTCTCGGAATCTTCATGCAGCCGCTGACCCACGACATCCATCTGTCGATCTCCGATTTCACGCTGGCGCTGGCCGTGCAGAACCTCGCCTGGGGCTTTCTCCAGCCGCTCGCCGGCGCGATGACCACGCGCTACGGCTTCCGTCCGATCATGATCGCAGGCTCGTTCATGTACATCGCGGGCCTGGTGTTGATGGCAACCGCGAACGGTCTCGTCGCCATCATGATCGGCGCCGGTGTGCTGATCGGCACCTCGCTCGCCTGCACCGCGGCGGCGATCGCGATGTCGGTGGCGGCGCGCGCGGTGCCCGCGACTGTGCGCTCCACCGTGCTCGGCATCGTCTCGGGCGCGGGCTCGCTGGGCGCGCTGCTCTCGGCGCCGCTCGGGCAGATGCTCAACGAGGGATTCGGCTGGCGCGTCGGGCTCGCCGGCTTCGTGGTGATGTCGGTGTTGATGATCCCCGCGGCCTGGTATGCCGGGCGCGTCGACGCGGTTCCGCTGCCGAAGCCCGCGACTGACGAGATCGTGGACGCCACGGCGTTGATTGCAGCGAAGACCGCTTTCGGCAATGCGTCCTTCGTGGTGATGACCTGCGCCTATCTGGTTTGCGGCATGCAGCTCGTGTTCCTCACCACGCACCTGCCGTCCTATCTCGCAATCTGCGGCCTCGATCCGATGCTGAGCGCGCAGACGCTCGGCATGATCGGCGGCTTCAACGTGCTGGGCTCGCTGTTCTTCGGCTGGGCCGGCCAGCGCTGGAACAAGCTCGCGCTGCTCGGCGGCATCTACGTCCTGCGGTCGCTGGCGCTGGCCTGGTACTTCATGCTGCCGGCGACGCCGGCCTCGACCTTGCTGTTCGGCGCGATCATGGGCTTCCTGTGGATGGGTGTCGGCCCGCTGGTCGCGGGCGCGGTCGCCGAGATGTTCGGCCTGCGCTGGCAGGCGATGATCCAGGGCCTCGCATTCATGAGCCACCAGATCGGCAGCTTCCTCGGCGCCTACGGAGGAGGGGTGCTCTACGACGCGCTCGGCTCCTACACCATGGCCTGGCGCATCGGCGTGGCGCTGGGATTGGCCGGCGGCATCATCCAGGTCGCATTCGCGCTGATCCGGCCGTCGCAGCCGCCGGCGCCCGTGTTGCGGACGGCGTAGCGGGGCGGGCGTGTCCTCATGAGCCTCCGCTTTGGAGTTTACAGCGGACGCCGCGCTGCTTCGTCGTGATCGGCCCGCTTGTCACCCCAAACGGACATTTGGGCTCGCCGCTGAGCGCTAACGGCTCTATTTTGGAGCGCCGGTCTGGTTACCCGAACCGGTGGTCTGTTCGCTTTCCGGCCGGCCCGGAGGGTGCGCAGAAGCGCCCGGCTTGTCTTGATCTGCCACGAACCCGGACTGTCCGGAATTGCGTGTCTTGAGCCCCTTGTCTGCATCACGCTGCATCTGCTCGTTGGGCTCGCTAGTCTTGAGCCCACTGTCTACACCACGGTGCATCTCCTCCTTCGTTTGCTCACTAGGTGCGCCCTTTTGCTGTTGGGCCACTGCTTGGAAGGCAATCGCGCTTCCGGCAACGACTACCATCGCGAGAGTTGCTGTTCGTATGCTTTCCTCCAGTGTGATGCCCCGTCTCGCTAAACGCGCGGACTTCCCAGTGTTTCCTAGTTCCGATTGTTATTTCAAAAGGTACGCCCAACGATGGGATGGGATGGGATGGGCTCAAATGTCGCCTTGGCTCATCTGCGACCTCGAAGGCCTTCAGGTCTGCGGCCGATGTTGGCGGTAAACCGGACATCTGGCGGGCGGCCGCTTAACGGGTACACGCCTAGGCAGGGCGGAAGCGCACGCCTTCGTCTCCATCGCGGCGGATAATTCAGCGGGCATCCGATCAAGAGAGCTGCTCGTTACTTACTGAAGTGTGTTCGCACTGTCCTGAGGGCGCGACCAAGAAGAAACTCGCCCGGCGAAGACGTGCTTGCGGAATTCGCGATGACGAAACCGGAGATGACAAAGAAGATTTCGCCCCCGACCCAGCCGAACCATGTGTAGGGCGCCGCGGACGGGTAGAGAACATCGGCGGCGACGGTGCGCTCGAAACCCGGGACGCCAATCGACACCCATGCCCAGGACCAGAACATCTGGTGAAACATGGCGACGCCGAGGGCGGCCGCGAAGCGCAGCGGATCCAGCAACGGCAAATGGCTCTTCACGGGAATGGATCAGGTTCATACAACGATCCCGCTGGAGATATTGAAACCGGTCACGGCGCTCTGCGAGGTGGGTCACACTTGGTCTGCCCCGGGCCAAATGAATCAATTCCGCTCATTGATCGAACTCGGTCAATTTTGCTCGATCCCGCAATATGATTTGTCGCTGGGACTGCCCGATGAAGCTGAGAATGTCACGATCCCTGAGTTGTGACAGAGCACGTGACACCGTCTCCAGTGTCAGCCCCAGATAGTCGGCGATATCGCGACGGTTCATGGGGAGGCTCATCACTCCAGCGGCAGTCAAGCGGACGTCCATCTCGATCAAGAAAGCCGCGACTTTCTCGATTGCCGTTTTCCTCCCGAGCAACAGCATGTGAGTTTCGGCATGTTGAAGGCTGCCCGTGACAAGCCTGAGTACATTGTTGGTCGCGGTCGCACTGCCACGCTCCCGCTCGGCGACATTCTGGTGATCGGTCAGGCGGACAATCGTTTCCACAATCGCCTCAGCGGTAAATCGGTGAACTGAACCGTTCTCGACGCCGAAGATGTCACCCGGCAGGTGAAACGCCATGATCTGTCGCCGACCATCAGCCAACAATTTATAGCTTCGAACCGCTCCGCTCTTGACCTGGTAAAGATATTGGATCGGCTCCGCCTCTCCGAAGATCTCGGTGCCGCGTCGATATTTGAATTCGCTGCAAAACACAGCGTGCCCGACGAGCGCATTCAATTCGCTCGAGCTTGGCCGTTGAGGCACAATTTTTTGCTTTCTTACGAGCATCGTTCCTCCCCGGCGTTGCGCGGAACCAAGCTGAGGCTATGGGAAAGAACGGCAAGCAAGGTTGAGGGAGATCAAATTCGATTTGATGAGCGCAGCGGTACTGGAGCAAGGCGAAAAGAACAGCCGCCAGCGCTTGGGGCACTGGCGGCTCATCGGGGAAGTGACAGTGTTCGCTAGGCAGGCAGCATGGACTAACGGGTGCGTGCTGACCGCTTGAGATCGGCGACCTTGAACCTGTTGCCGGCCGCCAGGCTGCTGCACAACCAGTGGGCCTTGTTTCGGTTTTCGCCCAGGAACGTCTTGGTTTCGACGCAGTCCAGGTAGGATTTGTGGGTGATGGTGTCTCGGCAGGTCGGCGAGAAAGGTCCGTATTCTATGTTGCCGCCCGACTCGCTGCATCCAACCCAGGGCTCCTTGCCCTGTGGGAAGCTTGATGCGCAGCCACCGTTGCAGCTGCTGGCGACTTTCTCCAGGCTGGCAATTCTCCCCATCACAGAACCCGGCGCATACGAAGGCGTTCGCGCGGCTGACGTTTGAGCTGTTGAGGCAGTCCGACGCGGCGCAATTGTGTTTGATCCCCGCTCCGACACGTGCGGCCTTGCCACCTGTTTCGGTGCGTCGACCGTGACGGGGGGAATCGTGGCGGCGGAGCCGGTTGGGATTTGCGACGCTGCCGGCGCGCACAGCAAGACGGTCGACAAGACAGCCATGGTTGAAGGCACGACAAGGCTTGATGGACATTCCGCCCGGCAAGTGCACGGTAACATACATTTCGGAGCGAGCAACCGAGGGTTGATGGAATGTCCGCCGATGACTCGCCGCGCCGAGCTCAGCTCTCGTGCCCCGGATGCAGCGCAGCGTCACTTCGACGGTGCGCTGCTGAGCGTCCGGGACACGAGAGAGGGGCCAAAATAAAACGGGGCCCGAAAGGGCCCCGCAAAAGTCTTCTACGTTCCGCGATCTTGCTTACTTGATCTTGGCTTCGCGGAATTCGACGTGCTTGCGTGCGACGGGATCGTACTTCTTCTTGACCAGCTTGTCGGTCATGGTGCGCGAATTCTTCTTGGCGACGTAGTAGAAGCCGGTGTCGGCCGAGGACACGAGCTTGACCTTGATGGTGACCGCTTTGGCCATGTTCAGAACCTCAGGAATGAAGGGAATCTGGAGCCGGCCAAATGGCCCGCGTTGGCCGGCAACCTAGCCAGAAACGGCCTGATGTCAAGATTTTAGGGCTCGAAAACCGCTCAACTCGGCCTGATTACGTCTCGAAGAACCGGTTTTTAGGCCGTGGCAGGCCCAGATTCTCCCTCAAAGTGGGCCCTTCGTACTCTTTCCGGAAAATCCCGCGGCGCTGCAGCTCCGGGACCACCTTGTCGACGAAATCGGCGAGGCCGGCGGGCAGGAACGGGAACATGATGTTGAAGCCGTCGGAGCCGCGCCCGACCAGCCACTCCTCCATCTGGTCGGCGATGGTTTTGGCCGTGCCGACGAACGATAGCCCGCCATAGCCGCCGACGCGCTGGGCGAGCTGGCGCACGGTGAGCTTGTCGCGGGCGGCGAGGTCGACCATGCGCTGGCGGCCGCTCTTGCTGGCGTTGGTCTCGGGGATTTCAGGGAGCGGTCCATCCGGATCGAAGCCGGAGGCATCCGTGCCGAGGATGACCGAGAGCGAGGCGATCGCGCTGTCGTAATGCACGCGGCTGTCGAGCAGCGCGCGCTTCTCCCTGGCTTCATCGACGCTGTCGCCGACCACGACGAAGGCGCCGGGCAGGATCTTGAGGTGTTCAGGGTCGCGGCCGACCTTCTCCATGCGGCCCTTGATGTCGGCATAGAGTTTCTGGCTGTCGGCAAGGCTGCCGCCGCCGGTGAAGACGGCTTCCGCGGTCTCGGCGGCGAGCTGTCTGCCGTCCTCGGAGGCGCCGGCCTGCACGATCACCGGCCAGCCCTGGACCGGGCGGGCGATGTTGAGGGGGCCGCGCACTTTCAGATATTTGCCGTGATGGTCGAGCACATGCATCTTCGCGGGATCGACGAACACGCCGCTTTCGACATCGCGCACGAAGGCGTCGTCGGCAAAGGAATCCCACAGGCCCGTGACGACGTCGTAGAACTCGCGGGCGCGCTTGTAGCGCTCGGCGTGCTCCATGTGGTCGTCGAGGCCGAAATTCAGGGCCGCATCCGGGTTCGAGGTGGTGACGATGTTCCAGCCCGCACGTCCGCCGCTGAGATGGTCGAGCGAGGCGAAGCGCCGCGCGACGTGATAGGGCTCGTCGAACGTGGTCGAGCCCGTCGCGACCAGGCCAATCCGCTCGGTCACGGCCGACAGCGCCGACAGCAGCGTGAACGGCTCGAACGAGGTGACCGTGTGGCTGCGCTTGAGCGCATTGACCGGCATGTTCAGCACGGCGAGGTGATCGGCCATGAAGAAGGCGTCGAACTTGCCGGCCTCGAGCTTCTGGATCAGCGTCTTGATGTGGCCGAAGTTGAAATTGGCGTCCGGCCAGGCCCCGGGATAGCGCCAGGCGCCGGTGTGGATGCTGATCGGGCGCATGAACGCGCCAAGCTTGAGTTGCCGTTGTGCCATCGCCCGGTGTCCGTTCTTGGTGTCGTTGCGGAAGACATAGGCATGCCCAGGAACTCCGCCATCGGGGGAGGCGGGAAGATTATTTTGTTTTTCGATGTCAGCTCAGCACATTCGCGTCATTCCGCGGGGCGCGCCCGGAACGACGGAGGAGTCCCATCGAACCGATCCACGGCACACTCCGACCAAGCCATGACTTTCGCTCACGAGGAGACCTTCGATGGCAGGTGCAATGACCGTGGACGGGCGCATCATCCGCATCGACCGGCCCATGCCCTGGGTCGGGCGGCTAATGTCATTGCCGCTGCTGGCTGCGAGTTTCTATCTGCTGTGGAATGTCGCGCTCGGCCTGCGCCAGGATTTCTCCGGCTTCGGCAGGCTGGCCGACGATCTCGTGCCAGTGTTGGTGTTCACGGGGCTCGGACTGCTTGTCGGCGTCCCCGGCCTCATCCTGCTCACCTTCCGCACCTTCGTCGTACTGAACGATACGCTGCGCCAGATCGTCATCACCAGGCAGTTCGGCCCGCTGAACATTCGCAGGCATCGTGATCTCGCCGACTATCATTTCATCAGCATCACTGACGACTACGATCCTGAGCTGACGGCCTATGACGTCAATCTCTGCGGCAACAAGGGCACCGAGCCGATTACGTTGATGAGCTTCACCAGGCGCGAGGAGGCGGACAAGCTCGCGAAGGAGATCGGTCGCGTCCTTAAGTTGCCGGCGCGCGACTATGTCGGGACCGAGCCGGACGCGGACTGAGATTCCAGCTTTGACGCGTTTTCTTGAAACGCCTCAGCTCAAAATGTCCTTCTGCATCTTGCCGCCGTAGAAATGGAAGAACGGCACCGGCGCATCATGGCGGAGCGGGCCGGTCGCAAGGCGCGCGTCGAGCTCGTTGAGCACGTTGCGCGTCATCGGATGCAGATCGGCGAGCGGCTTTGAGCCGAGCTCGACCCAGACCAGCTCGACCAGCTCGGCATCGGCATGGATCACCCCGTCGACGCGATGGGTGATCGCGGAGGCGTCCGCCGTGAAGAAGCGCGTGTCGAACCGCTTGACGCGGCCGGGCGGCGTGATCGCGCGCGCGATCAGGAACAGGCTGGAGGGATCGGGCAGCAGGCCCGCATCCGCGAACGGCTTCCAGGGGCCCTCAAGTTTGGCCTTGCCCTCGGCTTTACGCCCGAGGCAGAGGCCGGTCTCCTCGCAGGCCTCGCGGATCGCGGCAATCGTCAGCGACTTCGCGCGGGAAGGCGGCGTCTTCGGACTGCCCTTGGCGAGATTGGCTTCCAACTCGGCGGTTACAGGCGCCGCGCACGGCACGCGATAATCGTCCTTGTCGACACGGCCGCCGGGGAAAACGAACTTTCCGGGCATGAACACTACCTTGTCGTGGCGCTTGCCGACCAGGACTTTTGGAATGGCTCCGCTGCGATCGACCAGGATCAGCGTCGCCGCATCCCGCGGGCGGAAATAGGGATGATGGTCGGCTTCCTTGCCCTCGTGGATTTTTGCCTTTTCCGCCTGCGCCGTATCCGTCATGTCCTCACCCGAACTACTTTTGCTTATTTTGCTTACACAGGCGGAATACCATCCGTCGGGTTCTCGTCAAACCCGTGCATGCGCAGAGCCCATTGCAATCCGACCACGGCTCCCTTTACCGGCTGCAGCAGTGCGAGCGAGGCGACGAAGGTGAAGGGCAGATAGGCCGCGAAGCTGATCCAGACCGGCGTGGTGTAGTTGGTCTCGATCCAGAGGATGCTGGGCACCACGATATGGCCGACGATGACGATGACGAGATAGGCGGGCAAATCGTCGGCCCGATGCGGGGTGAAATCGAGGCCGCAGACCGCGCAATTGTCCGCGGTCTTCAGGAAGGCGCGGAACAGTTTTCCGTCGCCGCAGCGCGGGCAGCGGCCGCGAAAGCCGCGCTTCATGGCAGCAAAGACGTCGCGCTTCTCGACGAGGCCGGTCTCGCGGGTCCAGATCTTCGGGGCTGTGCTCACCATGCCTTGCCCTTCTGACCCTTGCCCTTGCTTTTTCCTTTGGCCTTTTTCCCCTTGCCGGGCTTCTTCGGCTTGTCCGGCTTGCGCTTCTTGTCGGGACTGCGCCCGGGGTGCGCCTTGAACGAGGGACGGCGTTGCGGACCGGATCCCCTGCGGCCGCGCGGCGCGGCCTCGCCGGACGATGACAGCAGCTCGAAGCGCAGCGCGCCCGCGATGGGAGCTGCTTCGATCAGGCGGACGTCGACGACGTCACCGAGCTGATGCATGGTGCCGCTGCGCGTGCCGACGAGGGCGTGGCGGCCTTCGTCATAATTGAAATATTCCGTGCCGAGGGACCTTATCGGGATCAGGCCGTCGGCGCCGGTCTCAGCGAGCTTGACGAACAGGCCGGCGCGCGTGACGCCGGAGACGCGGCCCTGGAAGCTCGAGCCGATGCGGTCGGCGAGGTGATGGGCGATCAGGCGGTCGACGGTCTCCCGCTCCGCTTTCATCGCGCGCCGCTCGGTCACCGAGATGTGGGCTGCGACTTCGCTCAACGTTTCCGGCGTCTCGGTGTCGGGCAGCGCGCCTTCGCCGAGGCCGAGCGCGCGAACCAGCGCACGGTGCACGACGAGGTCGGCATAGCGGCGGATCGGCGAGGTGAAATGCGCATAGCGGCGCAGGTTCAGACCGAAATGACCGTAATTCTCCGAGGAATATTCGGCCTGCGCCTGGGCGCGCAGCACGACCTCACTCACCAGCGGAAAATGGTCGTGGCCTTCGAGCTGCGCCAGCACGCGGTTGAACAGAGCGGGGCGCAGCGCGCCGCCTTTCGCGAACGGAACGTCGAGCGTCTGCAAAAACTCCGCGAGCGCGTGGACCTTTTCCAGAGTCGGCTCGTCATGCACGCGGTAGATCAGCGGCAGCGACTTCTTCTCCAGCATCTCGGCTGCCGCGACATTGGCGAGGATCATGAACTCCTCGATCAGCTTGTGCGCGTCGAGCCTGTCGGGCACGACGACACGGTCGACCGTGCCGTCCGGCTTGAGCAGGATCTTGCGCTCGGGCAGATCGAGATTGAGCGGATCGCGCTCGTCTCGCGCGCGCTTGACGCAGGCATAGGCGGCATAGAGCGGCCGCAGGATCGGGTCGAGCAGGGGGCCGGTGGTGTCGTCCGGCCGGCCGTCGATCGCGGCCTGCGCCTGGGCATAGCTCAGCTTGGCTGCGGAGCGCATCAGGATACGATGGAAGCTGTGCGAGCGTTTCCGCCCGTCGGGGGCGATGATCATCCGCACCGCGAGCGCGCCGCGCGGCTGGCCCGGCACCAGCGAGCACAGATCGTTGGAGATGCGCTCCGGCAGCATCGGCACGACGCGGTCGGGGAAATAGACCGAGTTGCCGCGATCGAGCGCGTCGCGGTCGAGCGCGGTGCCAGGCCGCACGTAGAAGCTCACATCGGCGATGGCGACATCGACGATGAAGCCGCCTCTGTTGTTCGGATCAGGATCCGGCTGTGCGTGCACCGCGTCGTCGTGATCCTTGGCATCCGGCGGATCGATAGTGACGAGCGGCACGTCGCGCCAGTCCTCGCGCCCCTTCAAATTGGCCGGCTCCGCCGCTTCGGCCTCGCGCTCCGCCGCGGGGCGGAATTGCAGCGGGATGTCGTGCGCGTAGATCGCGATCAGGCTGATCGCCTTCTCCGACTTGACCGAGCCGAGCTTCTCCTTGACGCGGCCCGATGCCAGCCCAAAGCCGCGCGAGCGGATGATATCGACGCTGACGAGATCGCCGTCCTGCGCGCCGTGCGTCTCGGTCGGGGCGATGTTCAGCTCGCGGTCGGCGGACTTCTTGTCGACGGGGATGATCCGTCCGCCGCCTTCGGGCAGGCTGCGGAAGACACCGAGGATGCGGCTCTTGGTCTTGTCGAAAACCTTGATGATGTGGCCGCGATAGGCCGGGCCTTCGGTCTCGTCGGAGCGTTCGACGCGCAGCAGCGCGCGATCGCCGACGCCGGCCGCGGTGCCGGGCTTGGGCCGGCGCGGCATCGTGACGAGGATTTTTGGCGGTTCGCCGCTTTCGACTTCGTCCCATTCGGTGGGGGAGGCGACCAGCTCGCCGTCAGCGTCGCGGCCGGTGATGTCGGCGACCAGCGTCGGCGGCAGGCTGTCCGGCTCTGAAATCGTATGGCGCTTTTTCTTGACGAGCCCGTCGTCGGCGAGCTCGCGCAGCATGCGCTTGAGCTCGATGCGGTCGGCGTTCTTCAGGCCGAACTCGCGTGCAATTTCGCGGGTTCCGACCTTTCCGGGATTTGCCTTGATGAAGGCGACGATGGCTGCCCGGTCGGGAAAGCCACGGTCAATCTTGCGTTTCACTTAACCTCTATTTGGTGCCGGCACTTTTCTTGGCCGGAGCTTTGGCGCCAGCTGCCTTGGTCGGCGACGTTTTGGCCGTCGACGACACGGCGGCGCGCGCCTTGCTGGTGGATTCGGATTTGGGTTTGGCCGCCTTCTTCGCGGCCGGCTTCTTGGTTTTTGGCGCGGCGTCATCGCCGTCGGCGGCCTTCGCCGCAGCCTTCTTGGCCTTGGCCGGCTTCGCCGCCTTCTTCGGCTTCTTGCCGCCGCCCTTGGCCGCGCGCTCGTCGATCAGCGCGATCGCCTGCGGCAGCGTGATGGCATCTTTCTCGATGTCGCTCGGGATGGTCGCGTTGACGCCGCCCGCTGTGACATAGGCGCCGTAGCGGCCGCCCTTCACCGTGACGGTGCCGAGGCTGGGATGATCGCCGATCGCCTTGCCGGGATCGGCGCCGAAGCGGCGGCTCGGGCCCTTGGCGATCTTCTCCGCGATCAGCGTCACTGCGCGGTTGATGCCGATGTCGAACACTTCGTCGCCGGCCTCCAGGCTGGCATAGGTCTTCTCGTGCTTTACGAACGGCCCGAAGCGGCCGAGACCCGCGGTGATCGGCTCGCCGGTTTCCGGGTGCTTGCCGATCTCGCGCGGCAGCGACAGCAGCTTGAGCGCAAGCTCGAGTTCGACATCTCCAGGGGACGTCCCCTTCGGAATGCCTGCGCGCTTCGGCTTCTCGCCCTCCGCATAATCCTTCTGTTCGCCGAGCTGGATGTAGGGGCCGAACCGGCCGGCCTTGACCCAGACATCGCGACCCGTATCAGGGTCCTGGCCGAGCGAACGATCGGCAGTGGCCTCACCGTCGGCGGCGAGCTGACGGGTGTAGCGGCATTCCGGATAGTTCGAGCAGCCGACGAAGGCGCCGAACTTGCCGGCTTTCAGATTGAGCCGTCCGTTGCCGCAGCTCGGACATTGCCTGATGTCGCCGCCATCGGTGCGCGCCGGATAGATGTGCTGTCCCAGCATGTCGTCGAGCACGTCGAGCACCTGGGCTACGCGCAGATCCTTGATCTCGTCGACCGCGCCGATGAAGCCGGTCCAGAAATCCTTCAGCACCTGCTGCCAGGAGATCTCGTTGTTGGAGATGCGGTCGAGCTGCTCTTCCAGATTGGCGGTGAAGTCGTATTCGACGTAGCGGGCAAAGAAGCTTTCGAGGAACGCGACCACGACGCGGCCTTTGTCCTCGCCGTGCAGGCGCTTCTTCTCGAGCTTGACGTAGCCGCGGTCCTTGAGGACCTGGAGGATCGAGGCATAGGTCGAGGGCCGGCCGATGCCGAGCTCTTCCATGCGCTTGACCAGCGAGGCCTCGGAGAAGCGCGGCGGCGGCTCGGTGAAGTGCTGGGTGACGGCGAGCGACTGCCGCTTCAGCGCGTCGTTGGGGCTCATCGCGGGCAGGCGGCGGGAGTCCTCGTCCTCCTCGTCGTCGCGGCCTTCCTGATAAAGTGCGAGGAAGCCGTCGAACTTGACGACCTGGCCGGTGGCGCGCAGGTCGAGCGTGCGGCCGCCGACCTTCGCCGTGATGTCGACCGTGGTGCGTTCCAGCTCGGCCGACTCCATCTGGCTCGCGATGGTGCGCTTCCAGATCAGTTCATAGAGTCTCGCCTGGTCGGACTCGAGCTTGCGGCTCATGCTGTCGGGGCGGCGCGACATGTCGGTCGGCCGGATCGCTTCGTGGGCTTCCTGGGCGTTCTTGGCCTTGGCCTGGTACTGGCGCGGTGCGTCCGGCACATAGGCGTTGCCGTAATCCTCGCCGATCACCTTGCGTGCCTGGGTGATCGCGGACGGATCGATCTGCACGCCGTCGGTACGCATATAAGTAATGAGCCCGGTGGTCTCGCCGCCGATGTCGATGCCTTCATAGAGCCGCTGCGCGATGCGCATGGTGTGCGCCGGCGCAAAGCCATATTTGCGGCTGGCTTCCTGCTGCAGCGTCGAGGTCGTGAAGGGCGCCTGCGGATTGCGCCGGGCCGGCTTGGCATCGACCGCGGTCACTGCGTAGGCGGCTGCTTCCAGCGCCTTCTTGAAGTCCTCGGCTTGCGCGCCGGTGCCGATGTCGAGGCGCTGGATCTTCTTGCCGTCGGCGCCGACCAGACGTGCCTCGAAGGCGTCGCCGCGCGGCGTCAGCAGGGTCGCGATCAGCGACCAGTATTCGCGCGCGACGAACTTTTCGATCTCGAGCTCGCGGTCGCAGACCAGCCGCAGCGCCACCGACTGCACGCGGCCGGCCGAGCGGGCGCCCGGCAGCTTGCGCCACAGCACGGGAGAGAGGGTGAAGCCGACCAGATAGTCCAGCGCGCGCCGCGCCATATAGGCGTCGACCAGCGCACCGTCGATCTGGCGCGGATGCTTCATGGCGTCCGTGACCGCCTGCTTGGTGATGGCGTTGAACACCACGCGCTCGATCTTGTGGTCCTTGATCGCACGCTTCTCTTTCAGGACCTCCAGTACGTGCCAGGAGATGGCCTCGCCCTCGCGATCAGGGTCGGTGGCGAGAATCAGGCGATCGGCGTTCTTGAGGGACTTGGCGATGTCGTTGAGCCGGCCGGCCGCCTTCGGGTCGACCTCCCAGATCATCTTGAAATTGGCGTCGGGATCGACGGAGCCGTTCTTCGCGGGCAAGTCGCGGACATGGCCAAACGAGGCCAGAACCTCGTAGGACGAGCCCAAATACTTGTTGATCGTCTTGGCTTTCGCCGGCGACTCCACAATGACGATATTCATGTAGTTCCAGTAACTTATGGGGAAATTTGGGGCCGAATTCGATGAGATTCGGGTCGGCCCTTTCGTCCCGAACATGGGTGGTGAGGCCCTCGCTGTCAAATCGAGGGGTGTTGAAAGCCATCCCGATGGGAAAAGTTTCATATCGAGAAAGTTGCAAAATACCACCTTTGAGTTGCGGCCGATGTCGGCGTAATGTTTCTGCGGGGCGATGGATTCGGGTGGGGGCTGGTGACTAAGCCAGGAAAGAAACGGGCGGGCGCCGCATCGCGCGCGGCTGCCGCATCGCGCGCGGCTGCCGCATCGCGCGCGGCTGGAGGCTCGCGTCACGAGGAACCGGGGGAGGGCGGCGTCGAGGAGGCGGTCGCCTTCATCGCCGAGCAGGTCGGGGCGCTGCGCAAGCTCGCCGAGCGGCACAAGCTCGACGTGCTGCACTATCTCCTGGGAATGACCAAGCTCGAGGCCGACGAGCATCTGCGGCTGCGGAGCAAGCGCAGGCTGTCGTGAGGGGTGTGGTCGCTAACCCGTCATCCTGAGGTGTGAGGCTTGAGATGCGAATGCATCGCAAGCCGAGCCTCGAAGGATGAGCGGCCTCGCTGATGCAGCCGGGCCGTCGCCCTTCGAGGCTCGCCGAAGAGGCGAGCACCTCAGGGGGACGGTGAGAGGTTGGGGCGCGCCGCTTCAACAATCGTCATTGCGAGCGCAGCGAAGCAATCCAGAGTCTTTCCGCGGTAAGATTCTGGATTGTTTCCGCCTTCGCCGGGGCTTCTGCGGACAAAGTCGCTCCGTTCGCAATGACGGCGTCGTTAGCCGTTGCGGTTTGCCATTTTGGCCAATCGCTGACCGAGATATTCGGCCGTGGCGAGGTCGCCCTGCGGCAACGAGCCGTCAATCAAGTGTGTTGCCAAGCCAAGCTGGCTGCCTAAACGATTGCGGCCGCTCGGATCCTCCCCACCGGGAATATCCAGCCCGCACCAGAGCATACCGTGCTGCGCGGCCAGAATGGAAAAGTAGGACAGTGTGTGGAGTTGATCGCCGCTTGCGCAGGCGCCCGTGGTGAATCCGGCTGCGATCTTGTTGGCCCATTGTTGCCGGCTCCATCGATCACTTGAAGCATCGGCAAACGCTTTGAATTGAGCGGCTGGTCCGCCCATATAGGTCGGGCTGCCAAACGCAATTGCGTCGGCGCGGTCGATCGTCTCCAGTAAGCTCTCATTTTGGAAGCGGCCTGACAGGATGTCGTCGCCGGCGATGCGACAGAGCGTGACCTGCGCCTTGCCATCCGCTCCGCGCCCAACCGCATGCGCCAGCTTCTCGGTGGTGCCGGAGGTGGAAAAATAGACAATGGCGAGCAGGGGCATGGTGGCGCCACTTTGGTGGACCTCGCCATCCTTCACGCTGGCGATGTCTTGTACAAGTCCTGCCGCGCCACACTCGCTCTCCCTCCGGTGTCGTCCTGGCGAAAGCCAGGACCCATACCGCAAGGTCTATCGACCTGAGCGCGGTGCGAATTCCGGGTGACGAGCCTTCGCCAAACTCCTCCTTGGGGTAATGGGTCCTGGCTTTCGCCAGGACGACGTTGGAGAGATAGAGCGCCGCTATGCCATCGATCGCCGTCGCGGCGCAGGGCGCGGCTTCAGCGTGGTATCGGCTTGCTTCAGCAATCGCCCGTCCTCTGCGCGCAGCTCCAGCTTCTTCACCGGGCGGCCTTTCTCGCGATCGACCAGGATGGTCGCGATCTCCGACGGGCGATCGTCGAATTCCTCGCTCCATTGGCGCAGCGCTACCAACACCGGGAAGACGCCGCGGCCCTTCGGCGTCAGCACATATTCCTCGTAAGGGCTGCCGTCGGAGGCGGGGGCGGTCGCCAGAATGCCGTGGTCGACCAGCGCGCGCAGCCGGGTCGACAAGATGTTCTTGGCCATGCCTAGCTTGTTCTGAAACTCGCCGAAGCGGCGCAGGCCGAACAGCGCCTCGCGGATGATCAGCACCGACCACCGGTCGCCGATCGCTTCCAGCGATCGCGCGATCGGACACGCGTCGCCCTCGAAGCTCGTCCTTTTCACCACGGTCTCGTCCTTTCGCGATCGCACGGTCCCGTCGCCGTTCACGTGCTTGTGTGGTTGCATCATAAAACCATATGCCCTAGATGGCAATCATAGTTTTATGATGCAACCACTGGAGGCGAACGTGAGACTGAAGAACAAGACGGCCCTGATCACCGGCGGCAATAGCGGCATCGGACTGGCGACGGCAAAGCTGTTCGTGGCCGAGGGCGCCAGAGTGGTGATCACCGGACGCAACAAGGAGACTCTCGAGGCGGCCGCGAAGGAGCTCGGGTCGAACGCGCTCGCGCTGGCCGCCGACGCCACCGACATTGCCGCGACCGAAGCTGCGATCAAGAAGGGCGCCGAAACGTTCGGCAAGTTCGAGGTCGTGTTCGCCAACGCCGGCATCGCCGGCGGCACGCCGCTCGGTTCGACCACGCTGGAGGATTTTCAGAGAGTCATCAGCACCAATCTGACCGGCGTGTTCTTCACCGTGCAGTCGGCGCTGCCTTATCTCAACGACAACGCTTCGATCATCCTCAACGGCTCGGTAATCTCTGTGCTCGGCATTCCCGGCTACTCGGCCTACGGCGCCGCGAAGGCCGGCGTGCGATCGATGGCGCGAACCATGGCCTCGGAGCTGTCACCGCGCGGGATTCGCGTCAACGTAGTCGCGCCCGGTGCGATCCGCACGCCGATCTGGGGACCTGCGACCGCGACGCCCGAAGCCGAGAAGGAGTTCGAGAAGCGGATCGCGCTGACGACGCCGCTGGGCCGCATTGGTGAAACAGATCACGTTGCAAAGACGGTGCTGTTCCTCGCCTCCGACGATTCCGCGCATGTGCAGGGCCAGGAAATCTTCGTCGACGGCGGCGCGGTGGCCTCGCCGAGCGGCGCGCCGATCTATCGTGGCTGATCAATTGAAGTGAAAAGTGAATCGGTCGGCACAGCAGCAAGCGGTTGCGCCGACCGGTTCCCACGTCTCGCGAGCTGTATTTTCTGAACCTTGCGTGAGACGTTGAACCTTCGCTTGCGCTGCCAAGACACTTTTACGGGCAGGGTCACGAAGACTCATTTTCAAGGGAGCCCGATATGCCAAAGGCAGCTCGTATTATTTCCCCGATTTCAGCACCGCGTATTTACACCGAAAACTCCGCCGTTCCCGCCAAGCGTTCCGATACCTCCGAGTTCATCGGGGTCGCTCTTTTCTCGGGCATCGGCCTGTTCGTTTCCCTCGTCGCCGTCATCCTCGGCATTCAGGGCGCCTGGTTTTAGCTTCGCCGAGCGCGCACCGATCGATCAGCCGCCGCGACGAGTTGCGGCGGCTGACGATGGTCCGTTCGCTCAGGCCGCGCGCAGCGTGGTCGCCGCCTGAAGCGCGCTTGCGAGCGACTTCTCGCGATGCTCCGGCCCGACCTGGATGCCGTCGGCACTGATGAATTCGGGATGATGAATCCCCATGAAGCCGAACACGCCACGCAGATAGCTTTCGAGGTGCTCCAGCGACGCGGCGGGCGTGCCCGCGCCGTAATAGCCCCCGCGCGAAATCGCGAAGATCACGCGCTTGCCGCCGGCAAGGCCCTGCGGGCCGTTGGCCCCGTAGCTGAACGTCTTCCCCGCCACCAGGACACGGTCGATCCAGGCCTTGAGCTGGCTCGGAATGGTGAAATTGTACATGGGCGCGCCGATCACGACGATGTCGGCGGCAAGGAATTCGTCCAGCGCGGCCTTGCTGGCGGCGAGGTCGGGGCCGAGCTCCGCCGGTGCGGGCGCGCCTTGCGCGGCCGCCAGATGCGAGCCGGAGAGATGGGCGAGCGGGCTCTGCGTCAGGTCGCGATAGACGATGTCGAGCGATGGCGTCGCCTGCCTGAGACGGTCGACGATGGCGGCCGAGACCTGCCGGGAGACGGAGTGGGGGCCGAGCACGCTGGAGTCGATGTGGAGGAGTTTCATTCGGGATCACCCTAGTATATGTTTGTAACCAGAGCTACATGAGTGACTATCGAAATCCCCGCAAGAACGCACCTTTTTGAGCCATGGGCACATCCCTGAAACCTGCGCACATCGATTTGTCCGCCTCACCAAGGCCGGATCCCAACCACGCGGACTGCCGCGGCGTCGCCTCGATCCTCGCGCGCGTCGGCGACAAATGGAGCGTGTTCGTCATCATGATGCTGAGTGACGGGCCCAAGCGCTTCAACGAGCTCAAGCGCATGATCAACGGCATTTCGCAGCGGATGCTGACCCTAACGCTGCGCGGGCTCGAACGTGACGGCCTGGTCACACGCACGATCTTCCCGACGATTCCGCCGCGGGTGGATTACGAGCTGACCGATCTCGGCCGCGGATTGCAACAGCCGGTGAAGGCACTCGGTGAATGGGCGATCACGCATCAGGAGCAGATCGCATCGGCGCGCACGCGCTTCGATGAGCGGAATACTCCTTAAAGCAGCGACACCAGTCCACCGCCGTGGCGTTCGAGCCGGCCGGCGAGTTCGAGCTCCAAGAGCACGGTGCGCACGATGGCAGGCGAGGCGCCGGACATCCGCACGAGATCGTCGATCGTGACAGGGGCGGGGCCGAGCAGGCTGGTGATCTGGTCGCGGTCGTGTCCTTGCGGATCGCTTTCGAACGGCTCGCTGTCGGGCTCGCGCGCAGTGCGCATCAGCGGCCGCTCCATGATCGGTGCGACCGCGTTGACGACGTCGGCGGCTTCGGTGACCAGCGTCGCGCCCTGCTTGATCAGATCATTGGTGCCGGCGGCGCGCGGATCGAGCGGCGAGCCCGGCACCGCGAACACTTCGCGGCCCTGTTCGGCGGCCATGCGCGCGGTGATCAGCGAGCCCGAGCGATGCGCCGCCTCCACCACGACCACGCCAAGCGCGGCGCCCGAGATCAGCCGGTTGCGGCGAGGGAAGTCGCGGGCGCGCGGCTCGTGGCCGAGCGGCATCTCGGAGATCGCAGCACCCTTGCGATCGAGGATCGAGGCCAGCAGATCGCCATGCTCCGGCGGATAGATGCAGTCATGGCCGCCGGCGAGCACGGCGATGGTGCCGCTCTCGACGCTGGCGCGGTGCGCGGCCTGGTCGACGCCGCGCGCGAGCCCGGAGATGACGACAAAGCCGGCTTCGCCAAGCTCGCGGGCGAGCTGACCGGCGAATTTCAAGCCTGCACCGGAGGCATTGCGCGAGCCGACGATCGCGATCATCGGCCGCATCAGCGTTGCACTGTCGCCGCGCACGGCGAGCAACGGCGGCGCATCGTCGAGCGTCGCCAGCCGCGCCGGATAGCCGTCCTCGCCGGGCGCGAGCCAGGCGATACCGAACTTGCGGCTCGCGGCGAGCTCGGCTTTCGCCTCGTCGGCGCCACAGATGCGCGCCGATCGCTGCGCACCGCCGCGGCGTGCCAGATCCGGCAGCCGCTCCAGCGCCGCGCGCGCCGTGCCGAAATGATCGACCAGCGACCGGAAAGTGCGCGGCCCGACATTGTCGGACCGGATCAGCCGCAGGCGGTCGATCCTGTCAGCCTCGGTCAGCTCCACGCTTCGATTGACGGCGTCCACGGCGGCTCCTTGCAGGCGCAGCATGGAACAACCTGAGGGCGTGGGCAACAGCGGCGTGCGCTTGCGCGGCCTCGGCGCGATGCTAAAAGCGATCCCAATAAGAAGGGTATTGCCATGATCTCACTTGCCGACCTCCAGCGCCGCATCGAAGCGGGCGAGCTGTCGCCTGAGGACGCCATCGCCCAGTCGCATGCGGCGATCGAGGCGCGGGAGAAGGACGTGCGCGCCTTCGTCCGTCACGACAAATCCGCGAAGGCGCAAGGCGCCGGGCCGCTCCGCGGCATCGCGGTCGGGATCAAGGACATCATCGACACCGCCAATATGCCGACCGAGATGGGCTCGGAGATCTATCGCGGCTGGCAGCCGCGCGCGGACGCGCCTGTCGTGATGATGTTGAAGCGGGCGGGCGCCACCATCATCGGCAAGACCACGACCACGGCGTTCGCCTCACGCGATCCAACTCCGACGCTCAATCCGCACAATCTCGGGCATACGCCGGGCGGCTCGTCCTCGGGCTCGGCCGCGGCCGTCGGCGCCGGCATGATCCCGCTGGCGCTGGGCACCCAGACCGGCGGCTCAGTGATCCGCCCTGCGGCCTATTGCGGCACCGCCGCGATTAAGCCGTCGTTCCGGATGCTGCCGACGGTCGGCGTCAAATGCTATTCGTGGGCGCTCGACACGGTCGGCCTGTTCGGCGCGCGGGCGGAAGATCTTGCGCGCGGACTGCTCGCGATGACCGGCCGCACCGAATTTGCCGGCATCGTCCCGGCGAAGGCGCCGCGCATCGGCGTGGTCAGGCAGGAGTTTGCCGGCGCGGTGGAGCCGGCCGCCGAAGAGGGGCTGCAAGCTGCGATCAAGGCGGCGACGCGGGCCGGCGCCAGCGTGCAGACCATCGATCTGCCGCAAGCGGTGCAGGAGGCCTGGCGCATCCATCCCGTGATCCAGGATTTCGAGGCGCATCGGGCGCTCGCCTGGGAATTTTCCGAACGCCACGACGAGATAGCTCCGATGCTGCGCGCCAGTCTCGATGCGACGGTCGGTCTCACACCCAAGGACTATGACGACGCACGCCGGATCAGCCGTCGTGGCCGTCGTGAGCTTGGCGAATTGTTCGAGGGGTTCGACGTGCTGCTGACCTATTCGGCGCCGGGCACGCCGCCGGCCAAGGAGCTCGCGAGCACCGGCGACCCCCGCTACAACCGCCTCTGGACGCTGATGGGTAACCCTAGCGTCAACGTGCCGGTGCTCAAGGCCAATGGCCTGCCAATCGGCGTGCAGGTGATCGCGCGCTTCGGTAACGACGCTCATGCGCTGGCGACGGCGTGGTTCCTGGAGCAGGCGCTGGCGAAATCAGGCTAGCGCAGGTTCGAGGGCGACGATGCGCTGGCCGGATGCGGCCGGCGCCGCGGTGTGATCGGCACCTTGCTTGAGCCAGCGCCCGGCAGCCTCGCGACCGCTGCGGTGAAGCGCGCGAATGAAGCCGCGCCCGAGATCGGTGGACGAGCGCTGCGCCAAGCCGTCGACGAAATCTTCCGCTGCGATCCTGGAGAGCCGCAGCGCCGATGCGGCCTGCGATTGCGCCCATTCCATCGCCGCGATCTCGGCATTGAGGGCGGCGTTGGCCGCGATCTGGTCCAGCCTGCGGTCGATCGCGGCGAGCGTGATCGGCACGTAGCTGTCGCGCGCCGGCGTGACCTGGACGAGCAGGATTTCGGTGCTCGTCGTATCCTGCACGAGCCGCAGTAGGGGCGGATTGCCGCCGAGACCGCCGTCCCAATAAGCCTCGCCGTCGATCTCCACCGCGCAATGCACCAGCGGCGGACAGGTCGAGGCCAGCGCGACGTCTGCGGTGATCACGTCGTTGCAGAAGATCTGCTGCTGGCCGTCGCGGATCCGGGTTGCTGCGATCAGAAGCTTCGGGCAGCGCGGGTCGCGCAATGCGGAAAAGTTGATGTCGCGCGACAGCGCCTGCCGCAGCGGATCGAGATCGAACGGATCGAACTGGCCGGAGCGCAGCGTCGGACCGAATGCGACCGAGCTTCCTGCCGGCGAGAAGCCGCCGATCAGCATCAGCGATCGGAACGAGGCTTCATGCATCAGCCGGATCCAGAACCGGTTCAGCCGCGCGCGCGCACCTTCACGGCCACCCTCGGCGAAACCGGAAGCGAGCAGCAGCGCGTTGATGGCGCCGGCGCTGGCGCCGCTGATAGTGTCGATCGCGATCGATGGCTCTTCGAGCAGCCGCTCCAGCACGCCCCACGTGAAAGCGGCGAAGGTGCCGCCGCCCTGAAGCGCCAGCGACAATTTTTGCGGCGGCCATTGCCGCGGCGTCCGATCATGCGTGACGGTCGCTGCGACAGCTACAATTTCGACTGGTGTCCGCGCTTCGACGATCGGGTCGGGCTCGCGCGATGGAGGCGGGACGGAAGCAGGCGCTGGTGCGACGACCGACGAGGGTCCAGCGGACCAGATGTCCGTCGTCGAGAGCAGCCGGCTTGCCGCAGTGCCCTGCAAGCCATCTTCAACATGCGCGCTGACAATCTTCTCGCTCATTCTGAGCAACCGCGTAGAGCCATGCCCATGATCAGGGCCAAGGCCTGGAACCCGTTCGTCCATACAGCCGTGATTCGGCTGCAAGTTGCGAACACCATTTGCGATATAATGCAGAAGGGGTGCCGCGGTATCCGTGGATTCCCGGCTTATGCCTTCTCGCCGATCCGGCTTTCCTTGCCCGATTGCAGCCGCTTGATGTTCTCGCGATGAGCATAGAACAGCAGCAGCGTCAGCACCGCCGCCAGCGCCGCGAGTGCGGGCTGCCCGAACCACAGCAGGAACAGCGGGGTGATGAACGAGGCCACCAGGGCCGAAAGCGAGGAATAGCGGGCGGTGAACGCGGTCGCCAACCAGAGCAGGCAGAACACTACCGCCGCTGGCCAGAACAGCCCGAGCATGATGCCGATATAGACGGCGACACCCTTGCCGCCTTTGAATTTGAGCCAGACCGGGAAGAGATGGCCGAGGAAGGCGCCAAGCCCGGCTAGCATCGCGGCATTGGGACCGGCGATGTAGCCCGCGATCACGACCGCCACGGTGCCCTTGAGCGCGTCGAACAGCAGGGTCGCGGCGGCAAGGCCCTTTCGCCCCGTGCGCAGCACGTTGGTGGCGCCGATGCTGCCGGAGCCGATCGAGCGGATGTCCTGCGTGCCGCCGAGTTTCGTCAGGATCAGCCCGAACGGAATCGAGCCGAGCAGGTATCCGATGACAAAAGCCACCGGCAGGAACAATTCAAGCGCCATGTCTGCAAATTCCCTGTCTGCAAATTCCCTGGCAGCAGCTCCGCACGTCAGACATGCTCGTATACCGTCCGTCCGCCGACAATGGTGCGCACCACGCGGCCTGTAAAGCGGGCCTCGTCGAACGGGGTGTTCTTGCAGGGCGATTTGAGGTCGGCGGGATCGACCACCCAGGGAACATCGGGGTCGATCACGATGACGTCGGCGGGGCTGCCCGTGCGCAGGGTTCCGCCAGGCAATCCCAAAATCTCGGCCGGCCGCGTCGACATCGCCCGGATCAGCGTCTTGAGATCCAGCTCGTCGTTGTGCACGAGGCGAAGGCCCGCCGGGAGCATGGTCTCCAGCCCGATGGCGCCGGGGGCTGCTTCCGCGAAAGGCAGGCGCTTGACCTCGACGTCCTGCGGATTGTGGTCGGACATGATGACGTCGACGAGGCCGGAGGCGACGGCGGCGACCAGCGCGCGGCGGTCGTCCTCGGTGCGCAGCGGCGGCGACAGCTTCAGGAACGAACGGTAAGGGCCGATGTCGTTCTCGTTCAGCGCAAGGTGGTTGATCGAGGCCGAGGCGGTCACGGCCAGGCCGGCGTCGCGGGCGCGCCGGAGGATTTCGAGCGACTCGATGCAGGTCAGCGACGCCGCGTGATAGCGGCCGCCGGTCAGCGCGACCAGGCGCATGTCGCGCTCCAGCATCACGGCCTCCGCCGCGTTCGGGATGCCCATCAGGCCGAGCCGCGAGGCGAATTCGCCCTCGTTCATCACGCCTTCGCCGACGAGATCGCGATCCTCGGTGTAGTGCACGATCAGCGCGTCGAAATCGCGCGCGTAGGTCAGGGCGCGGCGCATCACCTGCGCATTGACCACGCTTTTGTCGCAGTCGCTGAAGGCGATCGCGCCGGCCGCCTTGAGCAGGCCGAACTCGGTCATCTCCTCGCCGCGCATGCCCTTGGTCAGCGCCGCCATCGGCTGAATGTTGACGATTGCGGTGTCGCGGGCGCGCCGCATCACGAAGTCGACGGTCGCCGAGTTGTCGATCACCGGCAAGGTATCAGGCTGGCAGATGATGGTGGTGATGCCGCCGGTCGCAGCCGCCTGGCTCGCGGAGGCAAAGGTCTCGCGATGGCTGAAGCCGGGCTCGCCGACGAAGGCACGCATGTCGATCAGCCCGGGTGCGACGATCTTGCCGGCGCAGTTGACGACGTCGGTGCCCTCGGGGACGCCGGCAGCGCCAATGCCGCGGCGGGTCTCCCGGATGATGCCGTCGGCAATCAGGACATCGCCGGGGCCATCGAAATCCCGGGAGGGGTCGACGACGCGGGCATTGGCAAGCAGGATGGGTCGGCGGTCGGTCAACATGAGCATCACGCGTTCGGCAGGTTGCGGGCGAGCGCTTCCAGCACCGCCATGCGCACGGCCACGCCCATTTCCACCTGTTCGCGGATCAGGGATTGCGCGCCGTCAGCGACCGCAGTGTCGATCTCGACGCCGCGGTTCATGGGGCCGGGATGCATGACGAGGGCGTCTGGCTTGGCGTAGGCGAGCTTCTTCTGGTCCAGCCCGAAATAATGGAAGTACTCGGAGGTGGACGGCACGAAGGAGCCGTTCATGCGCTCGCGCTGGAGCCGCAACATCATGACGATGTCGGCGCCGTTGAGCCCCTCGCGCATGTCGCGCGCGACCTCGACGCCCATCCGCTCGATGCCGGGCGGCAGCAGCGTGGAGGGGCCGACGACGCGGACGCGGGCGCCCATCGCGTTGAGCAGGATGATGTTGGAGCGGGCGACGCGCGAATGCAGCACGTCGCCGCAGATCGCGACCACGAGGCCCTCGAGCCGACCCTTGTTGCGGCGGATGGTCAGCGCGTCGAGCAGGGCTTGTGTCGGATGCTCATGCGCGCCGTCGCCGGCATTGATCACGGAACCGTCGACCTTGCGGGCCAGCAGTTCCACCGCGCCGGAGGCGTGATGGCGCACCACCAGGATATCCGGGTGCATGGCGTTGAGCGTCATGGCGGTGTCGACCAGCGTCTCGCCCTTTTTGATGGACGAGGAGGACACCGACATGTTCATGACGTCGGCGCCCAGCCGTTTGCCGGCGAGCTCGAACGAGGATTGGGTCCGGGTGGAAGCCTCGAAGAAGAGGTTTACCTGCGTCCGTCCACGCAGGACGGTGCGCTTCTTGTCAACCTGGCGGTTGAGCTCGACATATTCTTCGGACAGGTCGAGGAGGCCGGTGATGTCGGCCGCGGAAAGGCCCTCGATGCCCAGCAAATGCCGGTGGCCGAGGACGAAGGTCGATTTCGATGTCATTAAAGCGAGAGCTATAGGCGGGGATGGCCGGGGGGGCAAGGGCCAAAGCCCGGGCGGGGAGTTATCCCCCGATCTGTACCTTGTCGTCATTCCAGGGCGATGCGAAGCATCGAACCCGGAATCTCGAGATTCTCTGGTGCGGGAGCCCGCACCACAGTTCGGCTCTTCGAGCCGCCCCGGAATGACGCCGGAGGATGTGGAGGCATCGTGAAAACAGGTCTTACTGCATTTGTAGCGATCGGCTTCATCTCATCCGCCCACGCCCAATCGCTTCCCGGCGGTTTCGTCTATTTGCGCGACATCGACCCCAGCATCATCCAGGACATTCGCTACGCCACCTCGAACAATTTCGTCGGCCGTCCGCTCGCCGGCTACGGCGCGGGCGAATGCGTGGTGAAGCGGGAGGTTGGGTTGCGGCTGAAGGCGGTCCAGCAGGAACTGGCGACGCAAAATCTCTCGCTGAAGATGTTCGACTGCTACCGGCCGGCGCGGGCCTCGCTCGACATGGTCAAGTGGTCGCAGAACGGCCACGAGACCGCCGCCGAGCGGCGCTACAATCCGAAAATTCCCAAGACCGAGCTGTTCCGCCTCGGCTACATCGCAAGCCGCTCGCAGCATTCGACGGGCGCGGCGCTCGATCTCACGCTGGTCGATCTCAAGGCGGACAATTCAGGCAAATACGACCCGTCAAAGGCCTACGCCGATTGCACGGCGCCGGTCGAGGGGCGATTGCCGGAGGGCAGCGTCGACATGGGCACCGGCTATGACTGCACCGACGTGAAAGGACACACCGCCGCACCGTCGATCAGTCCGGACCAGCGCGCCTGGCGCAAGCGGCTCGTGGCAGCGATGGCGAGGCAAGGCTTTGTGAACTATGCGAAGGAGTGGTGGCACTTTTCGCTGCCGGGGGCGGGCGGTGCGCCGTATGATTTCCCGATCCAGCCGCGGCGGAACTGATTCCGCGCCGAGGACACGAGATGACCCAGCCCAGCTTCGCGACCCACGAGGTCTTCAACCAGTCACCGCCGTTCGAGGACGTCGATCTCTTTGCCGCGGACCAGCCGCTGGTCGCGGCGGTCAGGACCAATGGCGGTGCGGCCGCGGAACGGGAGCTCTCGGACTTCGGCAAGCATTGGGGCTCGGCCGCGATGGCCGATCGCGGGCGCGTCGCCAACGAGAACACGCCGAAGCTGCGCAGCTTCGATGCTAAGGGCAATCGGCGCGACCAGGTCGAGTTTCATCCGGCCTATCATGAACTGATGGCGCACAGCGCCCGCGCCGGCGTGCACAATTCGACCTGGACCGCGGATGGAAGACCCGCGGGCGATGCCGCCGAGGTCGTCCGCGCGGCAAAATTCTACATGGCCTCGCAGGTTGAGACCGGCCATCTCTGCCCGATCACGATGACGCGCGCCTCCGTGGCGGCGCTGGCCATGCAGCCTGATCTGCTCGCCAAAGTGATGCCGGTGCTGTCGACGAAAAGCTACGATCCCACCTTCGCGCCGTGGTGGGAGAAGCGCGGCATGACGCTCGGCATGGGCATGACCGAGAAGCAGGGCGGCACCGACGTGCGCGCCAACATGACGCGCGCGGTGCGCGACGGCGATGCCTACCGCATCACCGGCCACAAATGGTTCATGTCGGCGCCGATGTGCGACGCCTTCCTTGTGCTGGCCCAGGCCGACCAGGGACTGACCTGTTTCTTCATGCCGCGCTTCGCGCCGGATGGGTCGGTGAACGCGATCCAGTTCCAGCGGCTGAAGGACAAGCTCGGCAACCGCTCCAATGCGTCGTCCGAGGTCGAGTTCGTCGGTGCCTATGCGGAAGCTGTCGGCGAAGAGGGGAAGGGCATCCGCACCATCATCCAGATGGTGCAACTCACGCGGCAGGATTGCGCGATCGCCTCGGTCGGCCTGATGCGCTCGGGGCTCGCCCACGCGCTGCATCACGCCCGGCACCGCAGCGTGTTCCAGAAACATCTGGCCGATCAGCCCTTGATGCAGGCCGTGCTCTCCGACATGGCCTTGCACGTCGAAGCAAGCACAGCCTTGGTGATGCGGCTCTGCCGCGCCTTCGATCGGACGCCGCACGATCCGGCGGAGGCCGCCTACATGCGGCTGCTGACGCCTGCGATCAAATACTGGACCTGCAAGAGCGCGCCGCCGTTCCTCTACGAAGCCATGGAATGCCTCGGCGGCAACGGCTATGTCGAGGACGGCATTCTGGCACGGCACTACCGGGAGGCGCCGGTCAACGCGATCTGGGAAGGTTCGGGCAACGTCATGTGCCTCGACGTGCTGCGCGCGCTCTCGCGCGAGGCGGAGGCGGCGATGGCGGTACTGGAATCGCTTGCCACCGAGACCAAAGGTTTGCCAGGAGCAGGCGAGGCGGTCTCGTTCATCGGCAAGACCTTCCGGCGCGCGGACGGCGAACGCGTCGCGCGCCTTGCGGTCGAGAAGCTGGCGCTGCTTGCGGCCTCGGCCGCGCTCAACGGCGTGTCGCCGCGCCAAGCCGAACTGTTCGCCACCACACGCCTCGCCGCCAATCACGCCAGCATGTACGGCGCGGTCGATCTCGAGAGTGGCGATGTACGCGCGCTGCTGGAGCGGGCGCTGCCGTGAGCCTCTCAAACGAAAGCGCTTTAATGGACTCCCTCAATCCCGATCATCCTCCGCTCACCGAGACGCCGGCGCCGCCGCGAGTCTGGAAATTCTGGGGTACGGCGCTGTGGGGCATCGCTATCTTCGCAGCCATGTTCGTCGGGCAGATCGGGGCCATCGTCTATCTGGTCTGGGTTGCCCGCGACCCCATCGACCTCGCATCGATGCAGCACGTCGGCCGCGAGCCGGCGTCGCTCGCGTTGTCGGTCACGATGGGCCTGCCGGCGACGCTGGCCGCCGTGTGGCTGGCGATCCGCATCAAGAAGGCCTCCTTCGTCGACTATCTCGCGTTGTATTGGCCGTCCTGGAAGCAACTCCTGTTCGGCGCCGTCGGGCTGATCCTGATCGTGGTGGCCTGGGAGACGATGTCGCGGAGTCTCGGCCGCGAAGCGACGCCGGGCTTCATGACCGATCTGTTGAAATCCGGCCGCGACAAGGGCGCTGCCGTGATGCTGCTGTTCGCCTTCAGCGTGGCGGCGCCCATGTCCGAAGAGGTTTTGGCGCGCGGCTTTCTCTACCGCGGCTGGTCGGCGAGCTTCCTGCGCGTCCCCGGCGCGATCATCCTCTCGTCGCTGGTGTGGACGGTCGTGCACCTGCAATACGACCTGTACTTCCTCGCCGAGGTCTTCTCCATCGGCCTGTGGTTCGGCTACATGCGCTATCGCAGCAACTCACTGTGGCTCACGATCGTGCTGCATGCGCTGAACAATCTGACGGCGGTGGTGCTGACGATGTGGTTGGGGAGTTAGGCCACCAGCGCGATCGCGATCGGCATGGTGATCGCCGCCAAAATCGTCTGCAGCGTGATGATCTGCGCCAGTAGTGGGGCATCGCCGCCCATCTGGCGGGCCAGCACATAGGCGCTGGTCGAGGTCGGCACCGCGGCGCAGATCGCGACGATGGCGAGGCTGTCGCCGGACAGTCCGAACCAGACGGCGAGCACCAGCGCGACCACGGGCATCAGCACCAGCTTGAACACCACGCCGATAGCTGCCCCCGTACTGGGGCGGAGCAGGCCTTCAAGATGCAGGCCGGCGCCGGTGACGAGCAGGCCGATGGCGAGCGAGGAGCGGCCGAGTGCGTCCGCCACCTCATGCCAGATCTTCGGCAGCGGCAGGTGGATGACATTGATGACGAGGCCGATCGCGCAGGCCCAGATCAGGGGATTGCGGACGACCGTCATGACAATCGCGCGCGCGGATTGCTTCTCCGGCGCTGCGTAGTGCGCGAGCACCGCGACGCTGAGGACGTTGACCAGCGGAATGATCGCCACCATCGCGACGGAGGCGAGCGCCAGCCCGACCTCGCCGAACATGTTGGCGGAGACGGACAGCGCCACATAGGTCTGCCAGCGGATCGCGCCCTGGAAGATCGAGGTGAAGGCGGGGCCGTCGATATCGAGCCGCGACAGGGCCGGGCGGAGCGCGAGGCAGAGCAGCGACATCGCCAGCGCCGACAGCAGCAGCGCGCCGCCGACGCCGGCCACCGGCACCTTGGACAGGTCGGCCTTCACCAGCGTCTGGATCAGCAGCATCGGAAACAGCACGAAATAGGTCAGCCGCTCCAGCCCGTTCCATTGCGTGTCGAGCTGCATCAGGGTGCGCTTCAGCACCACGCCGAGCACGATCAGGATAAAGACGGGGAAGAGCGCCGCGATCACGACGGCCATGGATCAGTCAGGCCCCGGGGCTGCGCGCAGATTGGCGAGGCGGTCGAGCGCGCCTTGCAGGATGAAGATCGCGGCGTGCTCGTCGATCACTTCGGCGCGCTTGGCGCGGCTGACGTCCATGCCGATCAGTTCGCGCTCGACAGCGGCCGTTGAGAGGCGCTCGTCCCAGAGGCCGATGGGCAGCGCGGTCAGGCCGGCGAGGTTGCGGGCAAAAGCCCGGGTCGATTGCGCGCGCGGGCCTTCGCTGCCGTCCATGTTGATGGGCAGGCCGAGCACGAAGCCGACGGCCTTGCGTTCACTGGCAATCGCGAGCAGCCGGGCGGCATCCTGCTTGAACGCCTTGCGCTGGATCGTCTCGACGCCGGTCGCTAACCGGCGGTCCGGATTGGACACGGCAACGCCGATGGTCTTGGTACCCAGATCGAGTCCGACCAACCCGCCGCGTTCGGGCCAGTGGGTTGCAGCGTCGACGAGAGGCAGGATAAGAGCCGGCATGGTGTTAGCGCATATCACGCGTCGCGCTGCGGAGTGAACCCGTAACTATGGATACGCTGACATTATTCGGGTTATTCGCCGTGACGGCGATGCTGGTCACTTATGCCCTGGAGGACCGCAGCCACTGGTTCGTAGATGTTCGCAATGTCCTGCGTGCTCGGTTCGGCTTACGGCTTCCTGCAAGGCGCCTGGCCGTTCGGCGTCGTCGAGGCGATCTGGGCCGTTGTGGCGCTGCGGCGATGGCATATCAGGCCGGAGAGAAAGGCCGGGCGAGGGCGTCTGCGGACGGCAGGGTCCTCGCCCGGGCATCGGATCAACGGATCGCGATCGGGTTGATCATGGCCTGCACGCCGCCGGTCCAGCGCGGCTGGCCCCGCGCGCCTCAAGCGCGGTCGCGCCGATCAGGCGGCGGTCAAGCGGCTGGTCGAAGCGGGCGTTGAAAGCACGAACAGGAATTCGTATCCCTTGTCCTTGGCAAGCGCGGCCGTATCCATGTTCTCCAGGATGTAGGTCCCGTTCATCGCGAGCAGGATCTGGTGCACCTCGAACACGTTCTTGGACTCGAACGGCAGCACCTCGAGCGCCCAGGTGTCGGCACCGATCGCGACGACGCCCTTACTGGTCAGGTATTTTGCGCCTTCGACGCCGAGACCGGGCTCGCCGGCCGAATAGCGCTTGTCGTCCTTGCCGATCAGGCTGAGCCAGCCGGTGTGGAAGATGACGACGTCGCCCTGGCGGATCTCGACGCCCTGCTTCTTCGCGACCTCATCGATCTCCTTGACGTTGAAGGCGGTGCCTTCCTTCACGATATCGGTGTTGTAATAGGCGGCCATGTCGAGCAGCACGCCGCGGGTCACGATCGGCGGCACCTTCTCGATGCCGAGCTTCTTCAATCCGTTCGGATCGGCGAAGTCGGCGAGCTTGTTGCCGTTGTAGTAGACGTGCTCGACGCCGAGATGGCCGAGTCCGTCGATCTGGCTACCGATGCCGACCCAGGTGTCGAGGATGTCGTCATTGTAGGTGGCCTTGTTCGGGCCCAAACCCGGGATGCCGGCCTGTCCGGGTTGCACGATGGTGAGCTTGAATGCGCGCGGCGGATAGGCGGGCGTTTGTGGTGTAACGGGAATGCCGAGCGCGTAGGTCTTCCCGGTCTTCACCAGAGATGCGGCCTTCAGCACGAGCTCGGGGGTCATGTAGTTGGCGGCGCCGATCTCGTCGTTCGGCCCCCATTTCGATTTGGTCCAGTCTTGAGCGCTTGCTGATTCGATCGTCGCAGACAACGCGGCGACACAGCACAACACGAGCGTATTGCGCATCGATAGTCCTCCCGATGTTTTTGCCGATGTTTGGCTTCGTTATGATTTCGCGCTGGCCAGTCGCTCATCCTAACGTAGAAAAGCCGCGGGCTTCAAAACTTTTCGCGGTGCCATGCTGCGGCGGCTGAACGCAGCACTCGCCGCGCGCAGCGTCGGTTGAATCAAGTACGACAGATTTGTGACAGTGAATTTCGCGTCGTGGAACGCGCTGGCATCTCAGGCTGCGATGACTTCGTCGTCTTGCTTCAGGCAGGCGGCAAACCCGCTCAGCGCGCTGGTTTGATGTCCGGCACGACGCTGGATGAAGAGCGTCTCGACCTGCGCGTGCGAATGGCTCAGCGCGTGGATCGACACGCTGCCGTTGATCGCGCTGCGTTCGACCACGGCGCGCGGCAGCAGCGTCACGCCCATGTCGGCGGCGACACAGCCGATCATGCCGTCGAGCGTGCCGAGCTCGAAGCGCGCGGCTGACGGCCAGCCGAACTCGACAAAGATCTGTTCCAACCGCTGCCGGTAGGTGCAGCCGGTGCGGAACGCCAGCGCCGTCGGACCGGATTCCGGCGTGCCGGCGCGCAGCTCGGTGAGCGTGGCCCAGCGCCGCGCGCTGACCAGCACCAGCTCTTCGCGGAACGCGCTTGTCGCAATGAGATCGGCATGCGCGATCGGACCTGCGACAAAGGCGCCGTCGAGCGTGCCTTCGAGCACGCAAGCGACGAGGTCGGCAGTGGGCGCGGTGCGCAGGCTCAGCCGGACGGCGGGAAAGCGGTGATGAAAGTCCGCGAGCAATGGCGGCAGCCGCACCGCTGCGGTCGTTTCCATCGAGCCGATCGCGAGCGGTCCCTTGGGCTCGCCGTCGTCACAGGCCGCGAGCACGGCCTCGCGCGCCAGTGCGGACATCCGTTGCGCGTAGGGCAAAAGGCGCTTGCCCGCGCCGGTCAGGGTCATGCCGCGGCTATGCCGTTCGAACAGCGGCGTGCCGATCTCGGCTTCCAGCGCCTTCACGCGCTGGGTCACGTTCGACTGCACCGTGTTGAGCTCTTCGGCCGCGCGGGTGATGCCCCCGGTCCGGGCGACGGCGGCGAAGGTCTGGATGTCGCTGAGTTCCATAATATCGTTTCTCTTTCGAGATGGCAGCGTTCGCAAGAATTCAATTTTAGAGAATGGTATTCGCGCCTAGTCTCGCTGTCCAGACCAGGGAGGAGCCATGCCGATCGCGACGCCGCTGACCACGCTATTGGAGATTGAGCATCCGATCCTGCTGGCGCCGATGGACGTCGTAGCAGGCAGCCGCCTCGTCGCGGCGGTGAGCCGTGCCGGGGGCTTCGGCATCCTGGGCGGCGGCTACGGCGAGAGGATTTGGCTGGAGCAGGAGATTGCCAAGCTCGCCGGCATGAAAGCGCCGTTCGGGATCGGCTTCATAACTTGGAGCCTCGCCACGCGGCCCGAACTTCTCGACATCGCACTCGCCGCAAACCCATCCGCGATCATGTTGTCGTTCGGCAATCCCGCACCCTTTGCGGCCTGCATCAAATCCGCCGGTGCCCGCCTGATCTGCCAGGTGCAGGACGAGACGATGGCGCGCCAAGCGCTCGATGCGGGCGCCGATGTCCTGATCGCACAGGGGACGGAGGCCGGCGGTCACGGCGCCTCGCGCACCACGATCGATCTGGTCCCGGCAATCGTCGATCTTGCCGCGGGTCGAGTACCGGTGCTAGCGGCCGGCGGTATTGCCGATGGGCGGGGACTTGCGGCCATGATGATGCTCGGTGCAAGCGGCGTGCTGCTCGGCACGCGCTTCTACGCGAGCCAGGAGGCCGATGGCGCGGAAGAGGCCAAGCGGCGCATCTGCGCGGCAGATAGTGGCGCAACGGTGCGGGGCATCATTTTCGATCTCTCCCGCAACAATGTCTGGCCCGCGCCGTTTACCGGCCGGTGCCTAGTCAACGATCACGCCAGACGCTGGATCGGCCGCGAGGTCGAACTGATGCAGAATGTCGCCGCAGTCGGGCCCGCCTATGCGGCTGCGAAGGCCGCCGGGAATTTCGACATCGCCGCGGTGATCGCGGGCGAGGCGGTCGGCCTGATCCATGATATTCCACCGGCGGCTGAAATCGTCGAACGTATCGCGACCGAGGCCGAGCAACTGCTAGCCGGCCGGCGTAATTCCAGCGTGTCCGCCTAAACTGCGAGAGAACAACAATGTGGCCGAACCGTCGATTGATCGATCTCTTCAAGACCGAATTCCCGATCGTGCTGGCGCCGATGGCTGGCGTGATGGACGCGGAGCTGGTGATCGCCGTTGCGCAAGGCGGGGGGCTCGGCTCGCTGCCGAGCGCGATGCTGTCGCCGGACAAGGCGCGTGAGCAGGTCAACATCATCCGGCAGCGCGTCTCCGCGCCGGTGAACATGAATTTCTTCTGCCACACACCGGTCGAGCTCACGGCCGAGGCGGAGGCGCGCTGGAAGCAGCGCCTCGCGGGCTACTACAATGAGCATGGCCTCGATCCCGCCGCACCCATCAATGCCGCGAACCGCGCGCCGTTCGACGCCGGCTTCTGTGAGGTCGTGGAGGAGCTGAAGCCGGAGATCGTCAGCTTCCATTTCGGCCTGCCGGAGGCCGCGCTGCTCAAGCGGGTCAAGGCAGCAGGATGTCTCGTCATCTCCTCGGCGACGACGGTGAGGGAAGCGGTCTGGCTCGAGCAGCACGGCGCTGATGCGGTGATCGCACAAGGTGCGGAGGCCGGCGGCCATCGCGGCATGTTCCTGACTGACAAGATCTCGGAACAGCCCGGCACCTTTGCGCTGGTGCCGCAGGTGGTCGACGCGGTGAAGGTCCCGGTGATTGCGGCCGGCGGCATTGCGGACGGCCGCGGCATCGCAGCCGCCTTCGCGCTCGGCGCGGCCGGCGTGCAGATCGGGAGTGCCTATCTGCGCTGTCCGGAATCCAAGGTCAGTGCGGCGGCACGCGCGGCGCTCGCCGAGGGGCGGGATGATTCCACCGTCATCACCAATGTCATGACCGGGCGGCCGGCGCGCGGCGTCCAGAACCGGCTGATGCGCGAGGCCGGTCCGATTTCGCCGGACGCGCCGCCATTTCCCCATGCCGCAACGGCGCTGGGACCGCTGAAGGCGGCTGCCGAAAAGCAGGGCAGGGTGGATTTCACAAATCTCTGGGCCGGGCAGGCGATCGCCTTGGGTCGCGAGGTCCCGGCAGCCGAATTGACCCGCAATCTCGCCGAATCGGCCCTGGCTCGCATGAAAGCTCTCGCCGGATAGGTCTGCCGCCGGTTGCGGCGCAAAAGCGGCCTCTGCTATACGGCACATAGGTTTTGCCGTGAGAGGCCTTATATAATGTCCGTCGACGCCGCTACCGTCCGCCGCATCGCCCATCTGGCGCGCATTGCGGTTTCCGAGGGCGAGGTTCCGCATCTGCAGGGCGAGCTCAACGCCATGCTCGCCTTTGTCGAGCAGCTCTCGGAGGTCGATGTCGAGGGCGTGGAGCCCATGACCTCGGTCACCCCGATGCAGATGAAGAAGCGGCAGGATGTGGTCAATGACGGCGAGATCGCCGACGATATCGTTGCCAACGCGCCCGCGACCGAAGGTCACTTCTTCCTGGTGCCCAAGGTAGTTGAATAGTTCAATTCAGGACGCTGTCGATGTGCATGCTTTGCGACGACGAGAAGGCCTATCAGGCCTATATGAACTATCTCGACAAGATGGAGCGGCAGGGCAAGGCTGCCGATCCCAATGTCGCCGTCAATGCCGTGCTCGACGAGATCGAGGCGGCTGCGAAAGCGGCCGCCAAGAAAAACGTCACGCAAGACGACCCGGCCAACGACAAGTCCCTGTCTCCGTTCTTCTGCAGCCCGATCAATAAATGACTGATTTGACATCGCTGACGCTCGCCGAGGCCCGCAAGGGCCTCGCGGCCAAGACTTTCACGTCCCTCGAGCTGACCGACGCGCATCTGAACGCGATCGAAGCCGCGCGCGTGCTCAATGCTTTCGTCATGGAGACGCCGGACCAGGCGCGGACCATGGCGCGCGAAGCGGACGTCAGGATCGGGAAGGGCGATGCGGGGCCGCTCGCCGGCATTCCGCTCGGCATCAAGGACCTGTTCGCGACCAAGGGCGTGCGCACCACGGCGTGCTCAAAAATCCTCGGCAATTTCGTGCCGACCTACGAGTCCACCATCACCTCGCAGCTGTGGCGTGACGGCGCGGTGATGCTGGGCAAGCTCAACAATGACGAGTTCGCGATGGGCTCATCGAACGAGACCTCGTGCTTCGGCCCCGTCGGCAATCCCTGGCGGCGTGATGGCTCCAACACGACCCTGGTGCCGGGCGGCTCGTCCGGCGGCTCGGCCTCCGCTGTGGCGGCTCTGCTCTGCATGGGCGCGACCGCGACCGACACCGGCGGCTCGATCCGTCAGCCGGCGGCGTTCACTGCAACCGTCGGCATCAAGCCGACCTATGGCCGCTGCTCGCGCTGGGGCATCGTCGCCTTTGCCTCCTCGCTCGACCAGGCCGGTCCGATCGCGCGTAGCACGCGCGACGCCGCGATGCTGCTGCGCTCGATGGCCGGCCACGATCCGAAGGACACGACCTCGGTCGACATGGCCGTGCCGGACTACGAGGCCGCGATCGGCAGGTCCGTGAAGGGCATGAAGATCGGCATTCCCAAGGAGTACCGTCTCGACGGCATGCCGGCCGAGATCGAAAAGCTTTGGGAAGCGGGCGCGACCTGGCTGAAGGCGGCTGGCGCCGAACTCGTCGAGGTGTCGCTGCCGCACACCAAATACGCGTTGCCGGCCTATTACATCGTGGCGCCGGCGGAGGCGTCCTCCAACCTCGCGCGCTACGACGGCGTGCGCTTCGGCCTGCGCGAGCAGGGCCGGAACATCAACGAACTCTACGAGAACACCCGCGCCGAGGGTTTTGGCGCCGAGGTGAAGCGCCGCGTCATGATCGGCACCTACGTGCTCTCGGCCGGCTATTACGACGCCTACTATTTGCGAGCCCAGAAGGTGCGCACGCTGATCAAGAAGGACTTTGAGGATTGCTTCGCCAAGGGCGTCGACGCGATCCTGACGCCGGCGACGCCGTCGGCGGCCTTCGGCATCGGCGAGAAGGGCGGCGCGGACCCCGTCGAGATGTACCTCAACGACATCTTCACGGTGACGGTGAACATGGCGGGCCTGCCGGGCATTGCCGTGCCCGCCGGCAAGGACGCGCAGGGTCTGCCGCTCGGCCTGCAGCTGATCGGCCGGCCCTTCGACGAGGAGACGCTGTTCTCGCTCGGCGAGGTGATCGAGCAGGCCGCCGGCCGCTTCACGCCGGCGAAATGGTGGTGAACATGGCGGCGTATATCGCCAGCCTCGACGGCGCCGCGCCACCGCCGGATCTCAGCGCGCCGCTCGCCGGCTTGTGGTGGGCCGCCAAGGGTGACTGGGACCAGGCGCACAGAATCGTCCAGGACGAGAGCAGCCGCGAGGCCGCCTGGGTGCACGCCTATCTGCATCGCGTCGAGGGCGACCTCGGGAATGCCGGCTATTGGTACCGCCAGGCCGGCCAGCCCGTGGCAACGGATTCGCTTGAAGCAGAATGGCAACGCATCGTCGATGCGCTGGGTGGGAGTGCATCCGCATGAGCGAGCCTCGTTCCACGGGTCCGAAGGCGAAGCCGGAGGATTTATTCGGTCGTTTTCGAGAGATCGTTTCCGATCCGCTCAACCTCCTGATCGAACGCGTCCCGATGGCAGGCTGCGTCGAAGGCGACCAGGTCTATCTGCATAACGGGCTGAAGGTTCCGGGCATCGGGCCCGGAGCCTATTACGGACCTTTCAGCAGTGTGCTCATCATCAATCGCGGCGTCCACGAGCCGTTGGAAGAATATGTCTTCCAGGAATTGCTGAAGCGGCTGGGCGAAGCGCCCTCGATGGTCGAGCTCGGCGCCTATTGGGGTCACTATTCGATGTGGCTCAAGAAGGCGCGGCCCAAGGCCGAGGTCATCCTGGTCGAGCCGGATCCCGCTTGCCTGAAAACCGGCCAGGATAATTTCGCGCGCAACGGACTGCGGGCCGAGTTCGTCAAGGCCTTCGTTGGCAAGGGCAAATTCGAAGTCGACGCCTTCTTCAGGGACAGGAAGATCAAGCATCTCGACATCTTGCATGCCGATATCCAGGCCTTCGAAGTCGAGATGCTGCAGGGCGCGGAGAGCGTGCTTGCCAAACGCCGCGTCGATTATCTCTTCGTCGCAACCCATTCGCAGGCACTCCATCACGACGTCGTCGATCGTCTCAAGGCGCACGGCTACCGCGTCGAGATCTCCAGCGATTTCGAGGAGCAGAGCACGTCGTTCGACGGCTTCGTGTTCGCCTCCTCGCCGGAGGTCGACGCGCTGTTCGGAGAGATCGAGGTGATGGGCCGCCGCGAGATCGCGTTGCGCCAGCCCGCCGATGTACTCCGGTCGCTCAACGGGCTTCTCGAAGCGGGTGAAGCGCGAGCGGCCAAGGGATCAGTAGAGGAACCAGTCGAGCCATGAACGCACCTGCCGCACCCCACAAGCTTCTCAAGGGCTCAACCGGTGACTGGGAGATGGTCATCGGCCTGGAGGTCCACGCTCAGGTGACGTCGAACGCGAAACTGTTCTCCGGTGCCTCGACCGCGTTCGGCGGCGAGCCGAACACGCATGTGTCGCTGGTCGACGCGGCGATGCCGGGCATGCTGCCGGTCATCAACGAGGAATGCGTCAGGCAGGCTGTCCGGACCGGACTCGGGTTGAACGCGCAGATCAATCTGCGCTCGGTGTTCGACCGCAAGAACTATTTCTATCCGGACTCGCCGCAGGGCTACCAGATCAGCCAATACAAGTCGCCGATCGTCGGCGAAGGCGAGGTCGTGGTCGAACTGGACGGCGGCAAGACCGCCACGATCGGCATCGAGCGGCTGCATCTGGAGCAGGATGCCGGCAAATTGCTGCACGATCAGTCGCCGACGATGTCCTATGTCGATCTCAACCGCTGCGGCGTGGCGCTGATGGAGATCGTGTCGAAGCCCGACATCCGCGATGCCGAGCAGGCCAAGGCCTATGTGACCAAGCTGCGCTCGATCCTGCGCTATCTCGGCACCTGCGACGGCGACATGGAGAAGGGATCCCTGCGCGCCGACGTCAACGTCTCCGTGCGCAAGCCGGGCGCGCCGCTCGGCACCCGCTGCGAGATCAAGAACATGAACTCGATCACCTTCATCGGCCAGGCGATCGAGTACGAGGCGCGGCGCCAGATCGAAATCCTCGAGGAGGGCGGCGCGATCGACCAGGAGACCCGGCTCTACGACCCGAACAAGGGCGAGACGCGGTCGATGCGGTCCAAGGAAGAGGCGCACGACTACCGCTACTTCCCCGATCCCGACCTGCTGCCGCTGGAGTTCTCGCAAAGCTTCGTCGACGAGCTGAAAGCTGAGCTGCCCGAGCTGCCGGACCAGAAGAAGACGCGCTTCGTCGCGGATCTCGGCCTGTCGGCCTACGACGCCAGCGTGCTGGTCGCCGAGCGCGAGAGCGCGGTGTTCTACGAGACCGTGCTGGAGAAGCTCGCCAACCGCGCGCGCGACGGTAAGGTCGCTGCCAACTGGGTGATCAACGAGCTGTTCGGTCGTCTCAACAAGGAAGGCCGGGATATTACGGACTCTCCGGTCGATGCCGCACAGCTCTCGGGGATCATCGACCTGATCGGCGAGGGTACGATCTCCGGCAAGATAGCCAAGGATCTGTTCGAGATCGTCTGGCAGGAGGGCGGCGATCCTCGCGCGCTGGTCGAAAGCCGCGGCATGAAGCAGGTCACGGATCTTTCGGCGATCGAAAAGGTTGTCGACGACATCATCGCGGCCAATCCCGACAAGGCGGCGCAGGTCAAGGACAAGCCGCAGTCACTCGGCTGGTTCGTCGGCCAGGTGATGAAGGCATCCGGCGGCAAGGCCAACCCGCAGAGCGTCAACGAGCTGCTCAAGTCCAAGCTCGGCATCTGACCTCGCGCGTTCGAACGAGGTGACGGACAGGCGTCGTCACCTCGCTTTCGGTTCGCGATGCGACGCTCGCGCGCATCCGCGGCGACGAACTTCATCCCGATCGAGCGCGATACGCCGACCGAATCGCCGTCACGCGATTCGCGCAAAACGGGGACTTGCACACGCTCCAACGAGCGCTCGCGCCGTTAATCATGAAAATATTTTCGTTGCCAAAAGTCGCGACTCAGAGTCCGCGAAGCGCCTTCGCGAGGCGCTCGCGCGATTGGCAGGATGCATCATTGCAACGATCGCGCGCGATGCATGCGTGCAAGAAAATACTTGCTGCATAGTGTTTTTCTACAATCGCATCTTTTGCAAAGGTCGATGCCGCGGGCACTCTCCGCGATCGCAAGCACATCTCATGCAGTCCGTTTGCATCGCGTTCGCCAGCGCAGGCGCGTTTCGCCGTCAACACTTCTTTAAGCGAGACGCTGTTTTTTTCGTTGTGTTGGTGTATTCGGGATGAGTGTGCACTCGATCCCCGACTGCATGCAGCGATTAAGCCATCTCACACATCGGAGGGCAACATGGCCAAGAAAGCTAAGAAGGCAAAGAAGGCGAAGAAGGCGAAGAGCGCAGTGAAGAAGACTGCGAAGAAGACCCGCAAGGTCGCCAAGAAGAAGTAACTTCGCTTTTTGAAGTTGCCGGCTCCTAGAGAGCCGGCACGTCATCAGCGCCTCTCAAAAGGTTCTGGTCGACGATAGAGGGTGTCGGCGAGACATCAGGTCAACGGTCGGATCGTTCTCTTCGCGGGTTCGCTCGCTAAGCCCGGTCCGGCAGAAGAAACGAGTTTTCTTCGTTCGGTGCGGTTCTCCGTAAGGGCTCCGCAATTTCACCGGCGGCCTTCGGGCCAACGTGGAATCTGGTCCTGACGTGTTCGCCGACGCCCTCGTTCTCATGAGGCCGGGGTATTGCCGGCATTCCCTTATCCCGACATTGTTGATCTGACCGCGGCGTGGCCGTTCTGCCCTTGTGCAGTCAGGGCTATCGCATATGACGTCTCAGCGTGCCTGAGCGAGCGCCTCGTCCTTCGCGACGGCCGCTTCGCCGGATGAGGCACAGCTGCATCCATCTGCGTTGATGCTGCCGCATCCTGATCCCTCATCCTGAGGGCCCTCCGCAGGCGGGCGTCTCAAAGGATGGCCGCTGTCGAGCTTCCAGCCATATGTTTCTTCATATGCGCGCCCTGCTCGAGCAGGGCGGCCGCGGCGCAATGGGGCGCCGTTCGCGCGCCGCTTGCGGTGAAACAATTGCTGTCTCTGGAATTCGGTGACGACAGCGGACAGGGACACCACAGGACGCGCTTCACCGTGCGCAATGGTTATCGTTCTCCCAAAATCCCAAGGTAAACCGAATCTGACGAATTGCAGAAGTGCCTGCAAAATGGGGACTTCTTGCATTTGTCGCGCGCGCCTGGCGCGGGCGCGTTTACGTCTGCTTCATCGCGATACTTAAACTGCCATTCAAATTTGCCGGCCATCATTACCTCCAACAAGCCGGCAAACGGCACGGGCAAGAAGCCTCGGGGATGAGTTGAACAGTTGATTGGACGGGAGCCGCGCTCGGGGGACGAGACGGCACAAAAAAAGGGGATGCGTTATGTTTCAGGGTACTTTCGATCTGGAGACCGCGACGCCGATCGACGCAGGCGCGCTGTCGGACGTGCTGTTCGAGCGCGGCCTCTATTGGGCGAGCGGACGCTCCGGTCTCGTCGATCTCGTCGCCGCGCACAAATGGTTCAATCTCGCCGCGCTCAAGGGCCGCAAGGACGCCGTGACGCTGCGCCAGGAAGTCGCCGGACAGATGTCGGATGCCGATATCTCGGCCGCCCAGCGCGAGGCGAGGGCGTGGGTCTCCGCCCACTGAGCGGTGAAGCACGTCCCAGCCGTCGTTTCGCAGGTGAAGCTGATTTATGCTGAATCAGGTTCCCTCGTGGTCCGCCAAGCGGATCCCGTTCGGCACGAGGCTGTCACCCATGTCTTAGGTACGTTCCGTTCTTAGGTACGTTCCGTTGCCCATGTCTTCGGGCCGGACAGCCGCGGAGTGGCGGAGAGGGAGGGATTCGAACCCTCGATACAGCTTGAGACCGTATGACGCTTTAGCAAAGCGTTGCCTTCAGCCACTCGGCCACCTCTCCGGTGCGAGCCTTATGCATCTAATTACTTGGGCTGGTCAATTTGGAAGCGTGTGTTTTTGCTCGAATATTCCCAGCGAATTCCGAAACCAAGCGGTTTGCTCCCGAGGCGAGAACGTAACGCCGCGATAACGGACGCAAAGCTGGAGGTTTTGGCGCTTGTATTAAGAGTGGTTCTGGCGCGGACAAAAGCTCGCTTTACCCGCATAAATAATTGATTTTGTTTCAAAATTTGATCGGATGGCCCGCGCGGGGGGCGACTGCCTTCGTTGCCGACCGCCTCTATCAAGCGATTCATTTGCAAGTGATTGATTTGATTTTCTCTTTCCGCGATTCGCCGCGCGCTATGGAGCGGTGATTGCCCTCAGATCGGCCGACGAGGTCCCGTGTCAGGCTGCGGAAGGGCGCTCTCACTATTAGTCGGGATAACTCGCTTGCCGGCCGAGGAGCCGCCCCGTCGCGCCAGGCGTCGCCGCAATCAGAGTCTGTCCTGGCGCGCTTTCGGTTGGAACGGCGCCCTGGAGATCATAGCGGCGAGGGGCTGCCGGGCTGGCACGCTTCGCCCGTCCCTCGACTGCCGGGCTACGCCGCTGCGGTCTCATCTTGCAATGTCGGGGCCGATGGTATGATTGACCGACGTCCCGAGGGAGGAATGGACTTGGCGGGTGAACTGCAGACCAAATTTCGACGTGCTGTCGAAGCCTTTCACGCCCATGATTTGGTCAAAGCGGAAAGAATACTGCAGCAGATCGCCAAATCCGCCAGGAACATCTTCGAAGTCGAACATCTCCTGGGCGTGGTGATGCTCGTACAAGGCCGATTTGCCGAGGCCGAAATGCATCTCAGGGCGGCCGTGGCCCTGAACGGAAGCAGCGACGAGGCCCTCAGCAATTATGGATATGCGCTCAAAGCGCTGAACCGGCCTCAGGAAGCCCTGGCCTATTTCACGCGCGCATTGGCGGTGAATCCGCGCAATCCCCTTTCGTATCACAACAGAGGCACGATCCTTGCCGAGTTCGCGCGAAGCTATGGCGAAGCGATTGAGCAATTCGACAAGGCGACATTCTACAATCCGAACTTTGCCGATGCCTACGCAAGCAAGGGCGGCTGCCTTGAAAAGCTCAGGCGTTACGAGGATGCCCTCGTCGCCTACGACAAGGCGTTGTCGATCAGGCCTGACCTGGAGACTGCATGGCTTGGTCGAGGCAATGCACTCCGGAATCTCAGGCGGTACGACGACGCATTTGCCACGTACGACAAGGCGCTGTCGGCCAGGCCGGACGTCCCGAGTGCATGGGTTGGCCGAGGTGAAGTTCTCACCGATCTCAAGCGCCACGACGAGGCGCTTGCCGCGTATGACAAGGCGATCTCGATCAAGCCTGATCTCGAGGGCGCGTGGGTTGCCCGAGGCCATCTTTTCTGGAGCCTGAAGCGCTACGACGAGGCGTCGGCAGCCTACGACAGGGCGCTCTCCATCAACTCCGGCCTCGAGAACGCGTGGCTTGGTCGGGGCAATGTGTTCTTCGATCTCAAACGCCTTGACGAGGCGTTCGCTGCCTTTGACAGGGCGTTGGCGATCCGCCCTGATCTGGCGGAAGCCTGGCTTGGCCGCGGTAATGTTCTCACCGAGCTCAAGCGCCGCGACGATGCACTCGCTGCGTACGACCGGGCGCTCTCGAGCAAGCCTGATCTCGCCGAGGCATGGCTCGGTCGCGGCAATTTGGCGTGGGGGCTGAAGCGCTACGAGGAGGCTCTTGCCGCGTATGACAAGGCGCTCGCGATCAAGGCCGACATCGAGGGGGCCTGGATTGGCCGGGGCAACGTCTTTATGGAGCTCGGGCGCTATGACGAAGCCTACATCGCCTTCGACAAGGCGGTGTCGATCAGGCCTGACCTCGAGGGTATCGAGGGTTTGCGTCTTCTTGCGAAGATGAACCTGTGCAATTGGGACAATCTGGACGAAGAGATCGGCCAATTGACGGCGGCAATACGGCTCGGGAAGGCCAATAGCTCTCCCTTTGCTTTGCTGTCCCTGACGGATTCTCCCGATGATCAGCTCAGCTGCGCCAGGACCTGGGTGAGGGCAAAGCTCCCGCATGTGTCCAAAACGGGGCCACGGGGTGAAATCCGTCGCCACGACAAGATCCGGGTCGGGTATGTTTCACCTGATTTTCGCAAGCATCCGGTCGGGTACCTCACCGCCGAGATATTCGAGAATCACGATCCCGACCGCTTCGAGACGTATGCGTTTTCAATCGGTCCTGACGACAACAGCGATCTGCGCAAGCGGCTCGAAAAGTCATTTCATCGCTTTGTCGATTGCGAGCACAAGCTCGACGGTGAAGTCCTGAAAGCGATCGACGATGCGCAGATCGACATTCTCGTCGATCTTGCAGGCCATACGCACAATGCCAGGCTGTCGTTGTTCGCATCCAGCGCGGCTCCGACCGCCGTCAGCTATCTTGGGTTTGCGGGGACGTTGGGGAGCAGGGAGCTAGTCGACTACATCATTGCCGATCAAATCGTGCTGCCGGATCAAAACAGCCAATTCTTCGACGAGAAAATCGTTCGCTTGCCCGGCAGCTTCATGCCGCGCGACAATCACGTCGGGACAATCGACGATGCTGCGCCCAATCGGGCCGATCACGATTTGCCGCAGGAATGGACTGTGTTTTGCTGCTTCAACAATGCCTACAAGATCAATCCGGCTGTCTTTGGCTCCTGGATGAACATCTTGAAGAGCGTGGACCAGTCGGTCTTGTGGCTGTCCGACGTGGGCGAGATCGCAAAATCGAATCTGCGGAAGGAAGCCAAGGGCCGGGGCGTCGATCCGGATCGCCTGGTGTTTGCAAGGCGCGTTGCGTCTTCGTCCGAACATTTGGCGCGCCATCGCCTCGCCGACCTCTTCCTGGACACGCTGCCCTACAACGCGCACACGACGGCCAGCGACGCGTTATGGGCCGGTCTGCCGGTGGTGACCCAAATCGGGAATAGCTTCGCCGGCCGCGTGGCGGCGAGCTTGCTGAGCGCTGTCGGCCTGCCTGAGCTGATCACGCGAACCCGTGCGGATTATGAGTCACTCGCGATCGAGCTGGCGCTTGATAAACAGAAGCTGGCGGATATTCGCGGACGCCTGCAGGGGAGCCACCTGACCGCATCACCGTTTGATGCGGTGCTCTACGCAAGGCGGTTGGAGACGGCTTACGAGGCTATGTATCAACGACATCAGGCCGGCTTGCCGCCGGATCATATCGACGTTCAAGCGCGCGGATGAGGACGGCCGTCGCGGCCTCCTGACCAGACCGGGCAACTCCGGAAGGCGCGCGCCGAGTCCCTGGATGATTCCCGATTCTGGCGCGTCAAAGCCGCAGAAGAGCTTCTCTGGGGATATTGGACTCTCGCCGGAACTTTTGGCGGCAGATGGAACCTGTCGAAATAATCGAATAAATTCAACGCCTTACAAAGCCGCTCTGATCACATCTGCGTGTTATTTGTGCAACACCCGCCGGAAAACACGCTCCATCGGCCGGTTCTGAAGCGTTCTGTTGTTGTGTGTGCAAGGGCGTTCGGTAATTGTGACTGAGCGACGGAGGGGGGCATCCCGAGGTCGTCCCGTCTTAGGTGGTTCGCTTAAGTCCCTCGCGTTCAGCGGGTGTGTCCGAAGGCGCGAAGCGACTAAGCGGTGAATTTAAGGGACAAGGGAACCAACCTTAGGGTGTCTTCACCCAGCGGATCCGGAACCTTCCCTATGGCAAACTTGGAGGTTTAACATGAAGTTGGTTAAGAGCCTTTTGCTCGGTTCCGCAGCGGGTCTCATCGCTGTCGGCGGAGCGCAGGCAGCCGATCTCCCCGTGAAGGCCAAAGCGGTCGAATACGTGAAGATCTGCTCCCTGTACGGTGCGGGTTTCTACTACATCCCCGGCACAGACACCTGCATCAAGCTGGGTGGTTACCTGCGCGCTGAAGTCGCGCTGGGCACCAACTCGGACTTCGGTGGCGGTCTCAACACGTCGACCCAGGGCGCCAACGGTGCACGCAACCGTCTGACGAACTACTACACCATGCGCGCTCGTGAAGATCTCAACATCGACACGCGCACCGCGACTGAGTACGGCGTTGTCCGTACCTTCTTCGATGGCGTGTTCTCCTGGACGTCCGGCAACTACGTCGGCACCGGTTCGGCCACCGGCACCACCGCCTACAGCGGTACGCTGGCTGCGGCCACCAACCCCGGCGCGACCACCACGGGTCTGTTCGGTTCGGGTGGCGGCTCGGTCAACGGCACCGACGGCAACACTTCGGCCGGTTCGCTCGGTGTGTACTACGCCTTCATCCAGTTCGCTGGCTTCACCATGGGTAAGGCCGTGTCGCAGTTCGACGCGCCCTGGACCAACTATCCCGGCAACAACTTCGACAGCCTCGTCGGCGGTTCCGGCACGGTCACTGGTGTCAACCAGTTCACCTACACCGCGGACTTCGGTCAGGGCGTCACGGCGTCGTTCTCGGCTGAAGACGTTTCCTCGTACTATCAGGCCGGCAACCTGAACATGACCGGCGCTTCGTCCGCCAGCTTCTCTTATGGCTCCAACGCCATCGGCGGCACCCGTTCGCCGAACCTCGTTGGTATGGTGCGTGTCGATCAGGCCTGGGGTCTTTTCCAGGCGTCGGTGGCTGCGCATGACAACCACGTTGGTTACTACGGCGCATCCGAGGCCACTGGCCACCCCGACGACAAGTGGGGCTGGGCAGTTCAGCTGGCTCTGTCGATCAAGAACATCCCGACTGGTGCGGGTGACGTGATCAACATTTCGGGCGTCTACACCGACGGTGCCACCCGCTACAACTTCCAGAACCTGGCGGGCAGCTCCTACTCGATGTTCGGCGGCACGGGTCTCGCGGGTGCCTACGGCAGCTTCGGCTTCGCTTCGGCTCCGGACACGGTGTATGTCACTGGTTCGTCGCAGGAGACGGTCAAGACCTGGGGCTTCCGTGGCGCCTACACCCACAACTGGGATCCCTACTGGAACACCGCGATCTACGGTGCTTACGCTCAGGCCCAGTTCGGCACTCTCGCCAAGACCACGCTCTGCGGCGCTGGTGGTGCGTTCGTGACGGGCGTTGCAGCTGGCGTTACCTCCTGTAACCCGGACTTCGCCGTCGGTCAGGTCGGTATCATCACCCGCTGGACCCCGGTCAAGAACCTGACGTTCTCGGCGGACGTCGCCTGGACTCATCTCGACCAGAAGTACTCTGGTACGGTGACCCCGGCTGCGACCATCGCGGTTCCCGCCAAGCCGGCGGCGACCTACGAGCTGAAGGATCAGAATTCGGTCGTTATGCTCCTCCGCGCTCAGCGCAACTGGTAAGTTCGGTCTAACGACCTGACAGAGAGCCCCGGCGGGAAACCGCCGGGGCTTTTTCTTTTTGCCGGCGCTGCTTGTTCTTGGCTCTGCCCATGGCGGTGGCGTCGGAGCGAGGCTGTCCGTTGCTCGATCGTTCGTCGTGACCGGATCGAAGCTGCTGCGGGAGAGGGGGTCTCTGCGCACGCCATCCCGACCAACCGCGCGGTTCTGACCCGCGTTGACGAACGCAGACCTGCGCCCCCCGCTTATCTGGTGTTAAACCCGCAAGGATCGACGCCTTCTTGTTGGAGCCGCAGGGCAAGGGAGAGCTCGCCAATTGACGGCGACCCTGCAGGCCCGAAGAGCTTGGCAGCTCACAACGTTCTGACAGTTCGCAAGGTTCTGGCAGTCACGAAGGCGCGTGTCGAGAAAGCGCGCCTGGCGATCGTACTCCAGCTCTTCTTCAGTGGCTCAAGTCCCGGCGACGATGGCGCTCGCGACCAATGGCTTCCCAACAGCGTGCCGACGGAGGATGACCGCTATTCCACGCTGCCGGCGCCGCGGCGCAAATCGGCCTCGATCTGCAACCGCGTGCCGCCGCCGAAGCGGGCGCGGTAGACCTGAAGGTTCTCCATGATCCGCTGCACATAGTTGCGCGTCTCGGAGAACGGGATCAGCTCGACCCAGTCGACCGCGTCGACTTTGGGGTCGCGCGGATCGCCGTAGCGATCGATCCACTTCTTCACACTGCCGCGGCCGGCATTGTAGGCGGCGAAGGTCATGATGTAAGAGCCGCGATAGTCCTCGAGCAGCCCACCGAGCTCGGCCGAGCCGAGCGTGGCGTTGTAGGCCGAATCGTTCTTCAGACGCGCCAGATCGTAGGTCCCGCCGTGCCGCTTGCAGACATAGCGCGCAGCGTCCGGCGTCACCTGCATCAGCCCGTAGGCCTGTGCCGGCGAGACCACACGGGGATTGAAGGCGCTCTCCTGCCGCGCGATGGCGTAGATGATGCTGCGCTCGACCTCGGGGCCGATCGGCGTGAATTGCGGAATGCCGTTGACGGGATAGGCATAGAAATCGAACGGCAGCCCGCGATTGAGCGCGGCCTTGCCGAGCAGCAGCATGCCGCGCGCGTCGTTGTGGCGCTGGGCGAGCTCGCCGAGGCCGGCAAGCGCTTCGGGATCGCCGTTCTCGCCCATGTCGGCGAGCAACGGTATCGCCATCTCGCGCTCGTCGAACTCGTAGAGCAGCTGCGCGGCGCGCACGATCTCCAGCCGTTCGGCACCGCGGCTGCGCGGCTGAGCGTTGAGCTCGATCTGCGGCAGGCCGAGCTTGGCGCGTGCGAGCTGGCCGTAATAGCTGGTGGATTGCTCGGCGGCTCGTGCGTAGGCGTTGCGCGCCTCCTGCTGGCGGCCTGCAGCTTCCGCGGCGCGACCTTGCCAATAGCCGGCGCGCGCCAGCGTGGTCGGATTGACGCTGCCGATCCCGATGCGGGCAAAATGCTGGGTAGCGGCCGCGGGATCGTTGAGGAAGCGCAGCGCGATCCAGCCTGCGGTGAACTCCTGCTCGGTCTTGTAGATGTCGCGCGAGGGCAGGGCCGCATCGCGCGCGATCAGATAGGCGCTGCGGAATTCCTCGGTGTCGATCATCTTGCGCGCCAGGAGGCGCCGCTCGATCCACCATTCGTCGAGATTGTAGAGCCGGCCCGGATCCTTCGGTGCCGACAGCATGAGCTGGGCGGCTTCCGCAAATTTCTCCTCGCGGCGCAGCAGCTGGATCTTGCTGAAGATGAAGCCAGGATCCCCGTGCAGCTCGCGCGGCACGGCGTCGAGCAGGGCACGGGCGTTTGGCGCTTTCTTGAGGGAGGCGATGCGGGCCTTGGCGAGGGCGACGTAGCCGGCTCCGAGGCGCTTCGCAGCACGCAGTGCGGCCTCGTTCTCGCTGCCGTAGAGCAGCGTGTCCATCCGCGCCTTCTGATCGCCGGGCGTCAGCAGCGCGCCGAACTGGTCGAGTGCGTTGTTCTCGGTGTCTTCCGACATCGGGTCGCTGCGCCAGGCATCGCGCACCAGACGTTCGGCGTTGGCGCGGTCGCCGCGCGACAGCATCGCCTTGGCGAGCGTGAAGCGGCCCTTGGCGGACACGGGGGATTCGTTCTCGAACCACGACCATGCGACCTGGTCGTCGCGCCTGTCGTCCCACATCGCGGCCTCCAGGCGCCGACGCAGGAAGGTCTGCGACGGCCAGCTCGGATTGGCGGAGAGGAAGGCGCGGTAGCGCTCCACAGTCGCGCCATTGTCCTCGCTGCGAAGGATGATCCATTCCGCGAGTTTTCGCGCGACGGGATCCGAGATCGTGGCTGCGGCATTAGTCGCATCGCCCGCCTTGCGCTTGCGCACGAGCTCGATGACGGTCTCCAGCGTGTCCTTGTCGGCTTGCGACGTCGAGGATGTCGCGGCAATCGCAGCCGGTGTGACCGGTTTGCGCGGGGCGGCGTGCTGGCGGGTCGCCGGAGCCAGGACAGGAGCCGCGACGGGTCTGGCGGGCGCCGGGGCGGTCGGTCTGACGGTGGCTGTCGCAGCCGGCGCGGGTGCGGTCTTCGGGACCGAGCCGCCAGCGGTCGGCGTTGACTTTGGCGCGGGAGCCGCAGGCTTCAGCTTGTCCTTCGCAGGTTCCTTACCTGCGTTCTTGCCTGCGTTCTTGCCAGCATCCTTGCCAGCATCCTTGGCAGGCTTCTTCGCGGCATCCTTGGCGGGGGGACTGGTCGCGCCCTTGCTTGCGCCCTTACTTGCCCCCTTGGCGGCGTCCTTCGAAGTTTCCTTGCCGGTTCCCTTGGGCGCGCCCTTCGCAGTGTCCTTGGCGGCGGGCTTCGGGGTTTCCTTGGCAGTCTCCGCCGTTGTCTCGTTGGATTTGGCCCAGGCGGCGCAGCCGGCCGACAGCCCTGCCATCAGGCACACGATCAGGCCGGCGGATCGCCATGCGGCGCGCGGAAAGGAGATCACGGCGTTTCGTCGCCCCGAATCAGTCAATTGGCTCAAGACCCAGCTGTACAATATCTGGCTGTATTTGATTGAATATGCGGACAAAATACCAACAGCCGCTTACCTTCGCCGGGTTTGCACCACCACCGCGGCAAAATCGCGGCCTAAACGGTGCGTCAGGCGGAGGCGGGTCTTTTACCGGCGGGATAGACCCGATATGAATGCGGCCTGCGCTCAAGATTGCCGCGTACGGAGGAAGTCCATGGCAGCAAAGACGAAATTCCGGGGATCGTTCACCGCCTTGGTCACGCCGTTCAAGAACGGCTCGCTGGATGAGGCGGCGTTCCGCTCCCTGGTCAACTGGCAGATTTCAGAGGGCACCAATGGCCTGGTCCCGGTCGGCACCACCGGCGAGAGCCCCACGCTGAGCCATGACGAGCACAAGAAGGTCGTCGAATGGTGCATCGAGGAAGCGAAAGGCCGCGTGCCTGTCGTCGCCGGCGCCGGCTCCAACTCGACCAAGGAGGCGATCGAGCTCGCCCAGCACGCCGAGAAGGCGGGCGCCAATGCGGTTCTGGTCGTGACGCCCTACTACAACAAGCCGACTCAGGAAGGCATGTATCAGCACTTCAAGGCGATCAACGACGCGATCGGGATTCCGATTATCATCTACAACATCCCGCCGCGCTCGGTGATCGACATGTCGGTCGACACCATGACGCGGCTGTGGGAGCTGAAGAACATCGCCGGCGTCAAGGACGCCACCGCCAGCATGGTCCGCGTCTCGCAGCAGCGCGCGGCGATGGGCGAGGACTTCAACCAGCTCTCGGGCGAGGATGCGACCATCCTCGGTTACATGGCGCATGGTGGCCATGGCTGCATCTCTGTGACCTCGAACGTCGCGCCGCGGCTGTGCTCCGAGTTCCAGGCCGCCTGGGCGAAAGGCGACCATGCCACCGCGTTGAAGCTGCATGACAAGCTGATGCCGCTCCACAACAACCTCTTCATCGAGAGCAATCCGGCGCCGATCAAGTACGCGCTGTCTCTGCTCGGCAAGCTGGACGAGACGTTGCGGCTGCCGATGGTGCCGGTCACCGAACCGACCCGCGTTGCCGTGCGCAGCGCGATGGTTCATGCTGGCCTTATCAACTGACGCGCTAGCCGATCGGGGAATTTTTCATGGCGATCGAGGAAAGAGGCACGCGGATGCTCAGGGAGTTCCGCGAGTTCGCCATGAAGGGCAACGTCGTCGACCTCGCGGTCGGCGTCATCATCGGCGCGGCCTTCGGCGCCATCGTGACGTCGCTGGTCGGCGACGTGATCATGCCGATCATCGGAGCGGCCACCGGCGGCCTCGACTTCTCGAACTACTTCACGCCGCTTTCGGGCAAGGTCACCGCCGCAAATCTCGCGGACGCGAAAAAGCAGGGCGCCGTCTTGGCTTGGGGCAACTTCCTCACGCTGACGATCAACTTCATCATCATTGCCTTCGTGCTGTTCCTGGTGATCCGTGCCATGAACAAGTTGAAGCGCAAGGACGAGGCCGGGCCTGCCGCTCCGCCGAAGCCGTCGGCCGAGGTCGAGCTGCTGACCGAGATCCGCGATCTCCTCAAGAAGTCTTGACGCGCTCGCTTCATCCAAACTGTTAGCGTCCTCGCGCATCTCGATCAGGTTTGTCTTCCATGGCTGACAAGAACGAACGTCCGATCAAGGTCATGGCGGAAAATCGCAAGGCCCGCTTCAACTATGCGATCGAGGATACGATCGAGGTCGGCATTGCGTTGACCGGCACCGAGGTCAAGTCGATCCGCAACGGCAAGAGCACGATCGCGGAATCCTACGCCGATTCCAAGGACGGCGAGATCTGGCTGATCAACGCCACCATTCCGGAATATCTCCAGGGCAACCGCTTCAATCATGAGCCCAAGCGGCCGCGAAAATTGCTGCTGCATCGCAAGCAGATCAACAAGCTGATGGGTGCGGTCGACCGCGAAGGCATGACGCTGATCCCGCTCAAGCTTTACTTCAACGAGCGTGGTCGCGCCAAATTGCAGCTCGCGGTTGCAAAGGGCAAGAAGCTGCACGATAAGCGCGAGTCCGAGAAGAAGCGCGACTGGAGCCGGGAGAAGGGCCGCCTGATGCGGGCGAGGGGATAGCGGGATGACTCAGAGAAACCTGCTGGAGGTCGATTGGACCCGCATTCCCGCACCCGCGGATGATGGCGGCGCCGCGCACCTGAAAGGCATGACGCTGCCGCCGGTCAGCCTGCTCGCCACTGACGACACGTCAGTCGCGCTGTCGGCGCTGCGTGGCCGGACCGTGGTGTTCGCCTATCCGCGCACCGGCGAGCCCGGCAAGATCGCGCTGGTCGACGATTGGGACATGATCCCGGGCGCGCGCGGCTGTACGCCGCAGACTTGTGCATTTCGAGATCTGTTCGCCGAGCTGAAGGCCGCCGGCGCCGCGCAGGTGTACGGCCTCTCGACCCAAAGCAACGCATACCAGACCGAGATGGCCTCGCGGCTGCATCTGCCGTTCCCGGTGCTCTCGGACGAGAAGCTGGCGCTTACGCGCGCCCTGAATTTGCCGACGATGGAGGTCGCGGGCCTGACGCTGATCAAGCGCCTCGCGCTGATCGTCGACGACGCCAGGATCACGCATGTGTTCTATCCGGTGTTTCCGCCCGACCGGAACGCCGGCGATGTGCTGGACTGGCTGAAGGCCAATCCGGCCAAGGATTTGTCGAAGGATTAGTCGAGGTCGGCCTTCACCTTCGCGAACACGGAGCGGAACATGTCCGGCGTCAGCACGCGGGTGTTCGTGTTGTAGCGGGAGCAGTGATAGCTGTCGTAGAGCCTGAATGCGCCGGCTTGATGCACGGCGCCGTGGCCGAAGGGGGCTTGCGATCCCTTCAGGTTCAGCGGCTTGAGCACGGTGTCGTGCGCAATGCGCCCGAGGGCGACGATCGCACGCAGGTTCGGCATCGTTGCGAGATTCGCCACGAGGAACTGCCGGCAGGTGTTGATCTCGACCGGCAGCGGCTTGTTCTGCGGCGGCACGCAATGCACCGCATTGGCGATCCGACAGTCGACCAGCTTCAGGCCGTCGTCGGGACGTGCCTGATATTGGCCCTTGGCGAAGCCGTATTCGAGCAGCGTCGCGTAGAGCAGGTCGCCGGCATAGTCGCCGGTGAAGGGACGGCCGGTGCGGTTGGCGCCCTGCATCCCCGGCGCAAGGCCGACGATCAGCAGGCGCGCCTTGATGTCGCCGAAAGGCGCAACCGGCGCATTGTGCCACAATGGCTCGCGCGCGCGGTTCGCCTCGCGAAAGGCGACCAGGCGCGGACAGAGCGGACAGTCACGGTCGGGGACGAGGCTGAGAGGCTGGCGGCTTGACCGGGCCGCCTCACTCCTCGAAGTCGTCATCGCCCCTCGCCGGCGCCATCGTGGTTGCGCGCTGGAGGAACTGCGGAGCGTGGTGGCGCGCCTCGCGGTCGCCGCGGTCACGCGGGGCGGGGCGTTCCGACGGGTCGCGGCCGAGCTTTGACTGCAGCTCGACGAGGTCGGTGAAGACGTCGGCCTGGCGGCGCAGCTCGTCGGCGATCATGGGCGGCTGGCTCGCGATCGTGGAAATCACGGTGACCCGCACGCCACGACGCTGAACGGCCTCGACCAGAGAGCGGAAGTCGCCGTCACCCGAGAATAGCACCATCTGATCGATGTGCTCGGCGAGCTCCATCGCGTTCACGGCGAGTTCGATGTCCATGTTGCCCTTGACCTTGCGGCGGCCGGAGGCGTCGATGAACTCCTTGGTCGCCTTGGTGACGACGGTGTAGCCGTTGTAGTCGAGCCAGTCGATCAGCGGCCGGATCGAGGAGTACTCCTGATCCTCGATGATCGCGGTGTAGTAGAACGCCCTCAGCAGCGTCCCGCGGCTCTGAAACTCCTTCAGCAGGCGCTTGTAATCGATGTCGAAGCCCAGAGTTTTCGCCGTCGCGTAGAGATTGGCTCCGTCGATGAAGAGCGCGATCTTGTCGGTAGAGGAAGGTGACATTCAGTTTGCTCGCGTAGAGTTCGTGATTGATCGTTTATTGTTGGCGCGGCGACAGCAAGCCGCGCACTTCTAAAGTCCCGCCGAAACCCGTCGAAACCGCAAATCCGGAGAAGTCGGGGCAATCAAGGTATAGTTATGGCCAACTTGCACAGACCCGGCGCTGCCGTCGCCGGCAGACCGCGAAACCACCCATCCCAGCCCCAATGTGGGGGTAGCAGAGCCGTTTGGCGAGGCCAAATCACAAATTGGCCTTGCGAAACCCTCCCGGCCCCTATAACTACCGGCATTCATCCACATATTTCGTCCCACCCACAACGGAGCGACAGTCGATGGCTCGCGTCACCGTAGAAGATTGTATCGACAAGGTCGACAACCGGTTTGACCTGGTCCTGCTGGCCGCCCACCGGGCCCGCATGATTTCGTCTGGTTCACAACTAACGGTTGACCGCGATAACGACAAGAACCCTGTTGTGTCTTTGCGCGAAATTGCAGAGACCACCATTTCTCCGGAAGACCTCCGCGAGGAGCTGGTGCACTCGCTGCAGAAGTTCGTCGAGGTCGACGAGCCCGAGCCGGACACCGTGCCGCTGATCGGTTCCGCCGGTGCAAGCGTGGATGCAGACGATACCGAAGTCGCGGTTGAGCGCATGACGGAAGAAGAGCTCCTGAAGGGTCTCGAAGGCCTCGCGCCGCCCGAGGAGCAGCCCGAGGAAGACGAGTAAATCGTCCCATCGCGCTCATCGACTTCTTTGTGATCTTATCAAAGGCCCGAACCGTTGTTCGGGCCTTTGCTTTTGTTGGCGTTTTCGTGGTTACCATAGCGTCGTCGGTTCGCGCCTGTCCCTGTCACTGAATTGATCGGACACGCGCGCGATCGGAGCTAAGATGTATACAACGGGCTCTGTCGTGGTCCGTTTGAAGGCAGGACGGCATGGTATATCGACGCCGCACACCAACGCAGATGCAGGCCGCAACCGAATCGGTTGCCGTGGCCCCGACTGCGCCGGTGGCGCGCCCCGCGAAGCCTCGCGCCCGCATGATGCGTCAATATGACCTCGTCGAGCGCGTCAGGTCCTACAATCCCAACACAGACGAAGATTTGCTGAACCGCGCCTATGTCTACGCCATGAAGGCGCACGGCTCGCAGACCCGCGCCTCGGGCGACCCGTACTTCTCCCATCCGCTCGAAGTGGCGGCGATTCTCACCGACCTGAAGCTCGACGACGCCACCATCGTGGCTGCACTGCTGCACGACACGATTGAGGACACCGAAGCGACGCGGGCCGAGATCGACCAGATCTTCGGGCCCGAGATCGGCGCGCTGGTCGAGGGCCTGACCAAGCTGAAGCGGCTGGAACTGGTGTCGCGGGAGGCCAAGCAGGCCGAGAATCTGCGCAAATTGTTGCTGGCGATTGCCGACGACGTCCGCGTGCTCCTGGTGAAGCTCGCCGATCGCCTGCACAACATGCGCACGCTGGACTTCGTGCCGACGGAATCGCGACGGCGCATTGCCGAGGAGACGCTCGACATCTATGCGCCGCTGGCCGGGCGCATGGGCATGCAGGAGATGCGCGAGGAGCTGGAGGACCTGTCGTTCCGGACCCTCGATCCAGAAGCGTATTCGGTGGTGATGCAGCGGCTCGATGCGCTGGCCGAGCGCAACCGCAATCTGATCGGCGAAATCGAGGACCAGCTCTCCAACAATCTGCGCCACCGCGGCCTGGGGGCGCGGGTCTATGGCCGCCGCAAGAAGCCATTCTCGATCTGGACCAAGATGGAGCGCAAGTCGGTCGGCTTCGAGCAATTGTCCGACATCTTCGGCTTCCGCGTCGTCGTCAACGACATCGAGGCCTGCTACCGCGCGCTCGGCATCGTCCACACGAACTGGCCGGTCGTGCCCGGGCGGTTCAAGGACTACATCTCGACGCCGAAGCAGAACGACTACCGCTCGATCCACACCACCGTGATCGGCCCCGGCAACCAGCGCGTCGAGCTGCAGATCCGCACCGAGGCGATGGACCAGATCGCCGAGCGCGGCATCGCCGCGCACGTGTTCTACAAGGAAGGCGTGGGCTCGCCGACCGAATTCCTCAAGCGCGAGTCCAATGCGTTCGCCTGGTTGCGCCACACCATCGGCATCCTCTCGGAGAGCGCCAATCCCGAGGAATTCCTCGAGCACACCAAGCTCGAGTTGTTCCACGACCAGGTGTTCTGCTTCACGCCGAAGGGCAAGCTGATCGCGCTGCCGCGCCATGCCAACGTGATCGACTTCGCCTATGCCGTGCACACCGACGTCGGCAACAGCGCGGTAGGCTGCAAGATCAACGGCCAGTTTGCGCCGCTGTCCTCGGAGCTCCAGAACGGCGACGAGGTCGAGGTGCTGACCTCGGAAGCGCAAGCGGCGCCGCCGTCCGCCTGGGAAACGCTCGCGGTCACCGGCAAGGCGCGCGCCGCGATCCGCCGCGCCACCAGGACGGCGGTGCGCGATCAATATGTCGGTCTCGGCCGACGCATCGTCGAGCGCCTGTTCGAGCGCGCCAAGATCGAATATGCCGACGACAAGCTCAAAGGCGCGCTGCCGCGCCTCGCGCGGACCTCGATCGAGGACGTCATGGCGGCTGTGGGGCGCGGCGAGATCAAGGCTTCCCACGTCGCGCGTGCGATGTATCCCGACTACAAGGAGGAGCGCATCGCGCGCTACGGCGTCAAGAAGGGGCTTGCCGCCAAGCTCAAGGAGAAGTCGTCGGAATCGCCGCGCAGCCCGGTCGCGATCCCGATCCGCGGCATCAATTCCGACCTGCCGGTGAAGTTCGCGCCGAACGGCGGCGCAGTGCCCGGTGACCGCATCGTCGGCATCGTCACGCCGGGCGAGGGCATCACCATCTACCCGATCCAGGCACCGGCCCTGAAGGATTTCGAGGAAGAGCCGGAGCGCTGGCTCGACGTGCGCTGGGACATCGAGGACTCCGCGCCGCAGCGCTTCCCGGCCCGCATCAAGGTCGAGAACGTCAACGAGCCCGGCGCGCTGGCGCAGATCGCGACCGTAATCGCCGAGCACGACGGCAACATCGACAACATCAGCATGCAGCGCCGCTCACCGGATTTCACGGAGACGACGATCGATCTCGAAGTCTACGATCTCAAGCATTTGAGCGCGATCCTGGCCCAGCTGCGCGCGAAGGCGGTCGTCGCCCGCGCCGAACGTGTTAATGGATAGACGCCTTCCGTCTTGGTCTATTCCTATGATTCCGTGAGTCCCGAAATGCCTGCACCTCCGCTCCGCCTCGGCGTCAATGTCGACCATGTCGCGACCCTGCGCAACGCGCGCGGCGGCCGCAATCCCGATCCGGTGCGCGCGGCGCTGCTGGCGATCGAGGCCGGTGCCGACGGCATCACTGCTCATCTGCGCGAGGATCGCCGGCACATCCGCGACGAGGACATGGCGCGGCTGAAAGCCGAGATCTCCAAGCCGCTCAATTTCGAGATGGCGGCGACCGACGACATGATGCGCATCTCGCTCGCCACCAAGCCGCATGCGGTGTGCCTGGTGCCAGAGCGGCGCCAGGAGGTGACGACCGAAGGCGGGCTCGACGCCGTCGGCCAGCACAATGCGCTGGCGCCTTATATCGCGCGGCTGAACGATGCCGGCATCCGGGTGTCGCTGTTCATCGCGGCCGATCCCGCCCAGATCGAGACGGCGGCGCGGCTGCGCGCGCCCGTGATCGAGATCCACACCGGCGCCTGGTGCGACGCCGTCCTCGACGGTCACGCCGATAAGGCCGAGGCCGAATGGCGGCGAATCGTGGCAGGGGCGAAGCTGGCGAAGGAAGCGGGGCTGGAGGTTCACGCCGGACACGGGCTGGACTACGCGACGGCGGAGACGATCGCCGGCTTGCCGGACATCATGGAGCTCAACATCGGCTACTACATGATCGGCGAAGCCCTGTTCGTCGGTCTCGCCGAGACGGTGCGCAGCATGCGCGCGGCGATGGACCGCGGCCGGAGCCGGGCATGATCATCGGCATCGGCTCCGATCTGATCGACATCACCCGTGTCGGCAAGGTGATCGATCGCCATGGCGAGCGCTTCCTCGACCGCATCTTCACCGCGGCCGAGCGGGCCAAGGCGGAGCGGCGCGCCAAGAACGAGAAGATGGTGGTGGCAACCTACGCCAAGCGCTTCGCCGCCAAGGAGGCCTGTTCCAAGGCGCTCGGCACCGGCATCAGGCGCGGCGTGTGGTGGCGCGACATGGGGGTGGTCAACCTGCCGGGAGGACGCCCAACGATGCAATTGACGGGCGGGGCGCTGGCCCGGCTCCAGGCCCTGACGCCGGAGGGCTTCGCGGCGCAGATCGACCTGTCGATCACCGATGACTGGCCGTTGGCGCAGGCCTTCGTCATCATTTCCGCCGTGCCGCTGGCGAAACCCTGATTAGGCACCGATCATTTTATAATTCGCATTCAAAATCAAATGCTTATGCAGTTTTGATGCGATCCTTGATTGCGTGGCCTCCGACAACCGTCTAAAAGTCCGCGGACGCAAATCAGGCTGGGCGAATTCGGCTTTACGCCGGAATTGGCCCTCATTATCAGAATCAGGACAATCTCCTTGGGCCGCGAGCGATGGGCTGTTCGCGGGAGGAGGGCGCGCTGTGACCGCCCGCCGGAATTGAGAGAGCAATGAGCGTGACTTCAGGAACGAAAACTGAGAGCGGCGTCGGCGAAACGATCCGGGTCGTGATCCACGCTCTCCTGATCGCGCTGGTGATCCGCACCTTCCTGTTTCAGCCGTTCAACATCCCATCCGGCTCGATGAAGGGGACGCTGCTGGTCGGCGACTATCTGTTCGTCTCGAAATATTCCTACGGCTACAGCCACTACTCGATCCCGTTCTCGCCGCCGCTGTTCTCGGGGCGCATCTGGGGCTCGGACCCGAACCGCGGCGACATCGTCGTATTCCGCCTGCCGAAGGACGATTCCACCGACTACATCAAGCGCGTGATCGGCCTGCCCGGCGACCGCATCCAGATGCGGGACGGGCTGCTCTACATCAACGACACGCCGGTCGAGCGGCAGCGCATGAGCGAATTTGTCGGCGAGGACCCCTGCGGCGCCGAAGGCGGCGGCGTCTCCCGGGTGAAGCGCTGGAAGGAAACGCTGCCGAACGGCGTGTCCTACGAAACGCTGGACTGCGCCGACAACGGATACGTCGACAACACCAACGTCTACACCGTGCCGACCGGCCACTTCTTCATGATGGGCGACAACCGCGACAACTCCACCGATAGCCGCTTCCTTGGCCAGGTTGGCTACGTGCCGCAGGAGAATTTGATCGGGCGCGCCCAGATGATCTTCTTCTCGATCGCCGAAGGCGAGCATGCCTGGATGTTCTGGCGCTGGCCCTGGGCGGTGCGCTGGAATCGCTTCTTCAAAATCGTCCGATGAAAGACGAAGCCAAGGACATCGCAACCCTGCCGACCGAGGCGCAAGCGGGCCCCGACGGCGAAGCTGCGACCAAGAGCCTTGAGAGCAAGACGCCTGAAAACAAGACGCCTGCAAAGAAGAAGCGGGTGCGGAGCAGCAAGGCCAGGGGCTTGGATGCGAATGCGGGGCTCGAGGCGCGCATCGGCTACAGCTTTGCCGATCCGAACCTTTTGATGCAAGGCATCACGCATGTCTCCGCGTTGAAGTCCGGGCGCAAGCGCGGTGACAGCTATCAGCGGCTGGAATTCCTCGGCGACCACGTGCTCGGGCTCGTCGTCTCCGACATGCTCTATCACGCCTTCCCGAACGCCGACGAAGGCGAGATGTCCAAGCGACTTGCCGAATTGGTGCGCAAGGAGAGCTGCGCCGACGTTGCCAAGTCGCTCGGTCTGCTCGACGACATCAAGCTCGGCTCGGTCGGCTCCAGCGCCGACGCGCGCCTGCGCAAGAGCGTGCTCGGCGATATCTGCGAGGCCGTGATCGGCGCCGTCTTCCTCGATGGCGGCTACGCGGCGGCGGCCGATTTCGTCAAGCGCAACTGGACGGAGCGCATGCACAAGCCGCGACGTCCCTTGCGCGATCCCAAGACCGTTCTCCAGGAATGGGCGCAGGGCAAGGGATTGCCGACGCCTGTTTATCGCGAGGTCGAGCGCACCGGCCCGCATCATGATCCGCAATTCCGCGTCGCGGTCGATCTGCCGGGTCTCGCTCCGGCGGAAGGTATCGGCGGCAGCAAGCGCGCGGCAGAGAAAGTGGCAGCTTCAGTGATGATCGAACGTGAAGGCGTTGGCGGCGGCAATGACGGTTGAAGCAAGCGGCGAGGCGCCAACTGCTACGCGCTGCGGCTTCGTCGCGCTGATCGGCGCGCCCAACGTCGGCAAATCCACGCTGGTCAATGCGCTGGTCGGGGCCAAGGTCACGATCGTCTCGCGCAAGGTGCAGACCACGCGCGCGCTGATCCGCGGCATCGTGATCGAGAACAACGCACAGATCATCCTGGTCGATACGCCCGGCATCTTCCTGCCCAAGCGCCGGCTGGACCGCGCCATGGTCTCGACCGCCTGGAGCGGCGCGCATGACGCCGATCTCGTCTGCGTGCTGCTGGATGCCAAGGCCGGCATCGACGAGGAAGCCGAGGCGATCCTCACCAAGGTCGCCAGCGTCAAGCACGAGAAGATTCTGGTCATCAACAAGGTCGACCTGGTCCAGCGCGAGAAGCTGCTGGCGCTGGCGCAGGCCGCCAACGAGCGCATGGCCTTCGCAAAGACCTTCATGATCGCGGCGATCTCCGGCGACGGCGTCGACGACCTCAGGCATACACTGGCCGAGATCGTGCCGCCGGGGCCGTTCCTCTATCCCGAAGACCAGATGTCGGACGCGCCGATGCGGCAGCTTGCGGCCGAGATCACCCGCGAGAAGATCTTTCGCAAGCTGCACCAGGAATTGCCCTACCAGTCCACCGTCGAGACCGACAAGTGGGAGGAGCGCAAGGACAAGTCGGTGCGCATCGAGCAGACGATTTTCGTCGAGCGCGAGAGCCAGCGCAAGATCGTGCTCGGCGCGGGCGGCGCCACCATCAAGTCGATCGGCGCGGACTCGCGCAAGGAGATCGGCGAGATCCTGGGCGTGCCGGTGCACCTGTTCCTGTTCGTCAAGGTGCGCGAGAACTGGAGCGACGATCCCGATCGCTACCGCGAGATGGGCCTGGAATTTCCCAAAGAATAACCACGAAAAGATCGGTCGGCGATGAGCGTACCAAGCAACGTACGGCGCTTCGAAGCGTTGCTCTATGCATCGTTGATGCTGGATGCCTTGTCGGTGGCGGTGCAGGACCGCACGCCGACTGCCGAGATGACCGAACAGATGATCATGACGTCGTCGCTGCTTGCCGGCGGCATGATCCTGCTGCTGGTCTATTTCGTGCGGCTGGCCGCGCGCGGGCGCAAGAACTGGCCGCGCTGGGTTCTGGCGGCAGCACTCGTACTGTCGGTGATCTCGCTCGGCCAGATCATCGGGGAGAAAGGCATGGAACTCGACAGCGCCATCGAGATCGTCTCCTGCGTGCTGACGGCGATGGGATTGTACTTCTCGTTCCGCGGCGACGCGCAGGGCTGGTTCAACGCTTAAGGCGTCGGGTGGATTGGCGGCGCTTCACCTTCCGGCCTTCGGCCAATCCGCCCTACGATTGAAGACCGGAATCCGCTAGACTTCACCGATGGAATGGACCGACGAAGGCATCGTGCTGGGGGTGCGGCGGCATGGCGAGAGCAGCGCCATCGTCGAGCTGCTGACCCGCGCGCACGGCCGCCATCTCGGTCTCGTCCGCGGCGGCGCCGGCTCTCGGATGCGGCCGCTGCTGCAGCCCGGCAACAGCCTCAGCGTGGTGTGGCGGGCGCGGCTCGACGAGCATCTCGGCACCTATGCCATCGAAGGCCTGAAGCTGCGGGCCGCGACGCTGCTGGGATCATCCCACGGCGTTTACGGCATCACTCATCTCGCTTCGATTGCGCGGTTGCTGCCGGAGCGCGATCCGCACGAACACCTCCTGGCGCTGCTCGAACATTCGCTGGACGATTTCGATGATATCGGTAGCGCCGCCGTACACGTGATCCATTTCGAACTGGCAATGCTCACCGAACTCGGCTTTGGGCTGGCGCTGGAAAACTGCGCGGTGACCGGAGAGACCACCGACCTGATCTACGTCTCGCCCAAATCCGGTGGCGCGGTGTCGCGCGGGGCGGGCGAGCCGTGGCGCGACCGCCTATTGCGGCTACCGCCGTTCCTGCGCCAGGGCGAGGTGCAGGGCGACCTCACTGATCAGGATCTCCAGGACGGCTTTCGACTGACCGGCCTGTTCCTGCTGCGCCACGTGCTGGAGCCGCGTGGGCAGGGCCATTCCGACGCGCGGGCGGGCTTCATCAGCGCGTTGACGCGACAGCAGGCAAAGGCCGCGATTCCCGCGCCATGAGCCTAGCGCGGCTCTGCATTGTCGCAATATAGCGGCCCGCCGTGGAACGAAATCGGGTTTCCGTGACTTGCCCCCGGGGTTCCAACCGGGGATATCCTGATGCTGATCAAGGGACTTGTGATATCGGCAGCGCTGATCGCGCTGGCGCCGGACGCCCTTGCGGGTGAGCAGCCGGGCGTCTTTCGCCGTGCCTCCTGCACCGTTGTCAGATTCTATGTGGCCAAATATTCCGCTGCAGCCGCAGAGGCATGGGCGCGGTCCAAGGGCGCGACGGAGGCCGAGATCGAGACGGCGCGGCGGTGCCTGACCAATGCCCCGGGCACCACGCAGGCTAAAGCCGCGCCACCCACCCAGACCTTCACCGCAGGCTGGGCTGGCCAGTAGGCCGCCCACAGGGAACCAATCGATCCTTGCCCGATTCGCTTCCACGGTTTAACCGGGCGGCATGGGAAAACGATTGATTCCGCCGGAGGAACCGGCCGAAATTCACGAGGTGCCGCTGCGTGAGGCGCTGGAAGAGCGCTATCTCGCATACGCGCTCTCCACCATCATGCACCGCGCACTGCCCGATGCCCGCGACGGCCTGAAGCCGGTGCATAGGCGCATCCTCTACGGCATGCGCCTGCTCCGGCTCGACCCCGGCACCAGCTTCAAGAAATCCGCAAAAATCGTCGGCGACGTGATGGGCTCGTTCCATCCGCACGGTGACCAGGCGATCTACGACGCCATGGTGCGTCTCGCGCAGGACTTCTCCTCGCGCTATCCGTTGGTCGACGGCCAGGGCAATTTCGGCAATATCGACGGCGATAATCCCGCCGCCTACCGTTACACCGAAGCACGCATGACCGACGTCGCGCGGCTTCTGCTCGACGGCATCGACGAAGACGGGGTCGAATTCCGTCCCAACTATGACGGCCAGTCGAAAGAACCGGTCGTGCTGCCCGGCGGCTTCCCGAACCTGCTCGCCAACGGTGCGCAGGGCATCGCGGTCGGCATGGCGACCTCAATCCCGCCGCACAACGCCGCCGAGCTCTGCGACGCCGCGCTGCATCTGATCGAGAAACCGGACGCGAAATCCAAGGCGCTGCTGAAATGGGTCAAGGGGCCGGATTTCCCGACCGGCGGCATCTGCGTCGATTCCAAGCAGGCGATCGCTGAAGCCTACACCACCGGCCGCGGCTCGTTCCGCGTCCGCTCGCGATGGGAGCAGGAAGAGGGCGCGCGCGGCACCTGGGTCGTCGTCGTCACCGAGATTCCCTTTCTGGTGCAGAAGTCGCGGCTGATCGAGAAGATCGCCGAGCTGCTCGACCAGAAGAAGCTGCCGCTGGTCGGCGATATCAGGGACGAGTCGGCCGAAGACGTTCGCATCGTGATCGAGCCGAAGTCGAAGAACGTCGATCCCGCGCTGATGATGGAATCGCTGTTCCGGCTGACCGAGCTCGAAAACAAGATTCCGCTGAACCTCAACGTGCTGATCAAGGGCCGCATTCCCAAAGTCGTGGGGCTGGCGGAATGCTTGCGCGAATGGCTCGACCATCTGCGCGACGTGTTGATCCGTCGCACCAACCATCGCAAGGCCGAGATCGAGCGCCGGCTGGAGATTCTCGGCGGCTTGCTGATTGCCTATCTGAACATCGACGAGGTGATCAGGATCATCCGCAATGAGGACGAGCCGAAGCCCGCGCTGATCAAGGCGTTCAAGCTCACCGAGGTGCAGGCCGAAGCCATCCTCAACATGCGGCTGCGCTCGTTGCGCAAGCTCGAGGAGATGGAGATCCGCAGCGAGGACAAGGATCTTCGCAAGGAGCTGAAGGGCATTGAGGGATTGCTGGCGTCCGAACCCGAGCAGTGGAAGAAGGTTGGCGAGCAGGTCGGCAAGGTCCGCGACATGTTCGGACCGAAGACGCCGCTCGGCAAGCGCCGCACCACCTTTGCGGACGCGCCCGAGCACGATCTCGCTGCGATCGAGGAGGCCCTGGTCGAGCGCGAGCCAGTGACCGTCGTCGTCTCCGACAAGGGCTGGATCCGCACCCTGAAGGGCCATGTCGAGGATCTCTCGGGGCTGGCTTTCAAGCAGGACGACAAGCTCGGGTTCGCGTTCTTCGCGGAAACGACCTCGAAGCTGCTGCTGTTCGCCACCAATGGAAAATTCTACTCGCTCGATGTCGCAAAACTTCCGGGCGGCCGCGGTCACGGCGAGCCGATCCGCCAGTTCATCGATCTCGAGCCGGAGGCCGCGCCGGTCACGCTGTTCGTCAACAAGGGCGGACGCAAATTCCTGGTCGCGAGCCACGAGGGCCAGGGCTTCGTCGTCAACGAGGACGATTGCGTCGGCACCACCAAGAAGGGCAAGCAGGTCCTCAACGTCGACATGCCGAATGAGGCGCGCACGGTCACCGAGGTGCTCGGCGACACCGTCGCGGTCATCGGCGAGAACCGCAAGATGCTGCTTTTCCCGCTCGACCAGGTGCAGGAGATGCCGCGTGGCCGCGGTGCGCGCCTGCAAAAATACAAGGACGGTGGTCTTTCCGACGTCGCCGTGTTCGACGCCAAGGCGGGCCTGACCTGGAAGGACTCCGCGGGCCGCGAATTCTCTGCGACCATGAAGGAGCTCGCCGAGTGGCGCGGCAACCGCGGTGATGCCGGCCGCCTCGCGCCGAAGGGATTCCCGAAGTCGAACAAGTTCGGCAGGGTGATCGGGTAGGACGCGGGCCGTCGCCATATCGACAGTGTCATGCCCCGCCACCGGGTCTCGCCTTCGGCGAGCCCGATGACAGGCTCCGGCGGGGCATCCAGTACGCCGCGACCTCTCGGCTCAATCGTAGCTTTCTCTGGAGTACTGGATCGCCCGGTCAAGCCGGGCGACGACAGCGAGGGTGCAGCGCGCAAACGCGCGGCAGATAGCCGTGAGCGCATGAGTGCCTCCATCGAACGGGCACGAACATTGCTTTTTCCCGGCGACAGCAAACAGCTCGTCAAAGGCAAAAGGCATCAATGTCCAAACTGAAGGCTTTTATTCCGGCGCTATTCGCCTTGGCGCTGACCGCGCCGCCGGCGCATGCGGCGGGCAATCTCGTCGCGGTGCTCGAGGCGGAGATCATCACGCTCGATCCGCATTTCTCCACAGCCTACATTACGCGCACGTTCGGCTACATGGTGTTCGACACGCTATTTGCGAAGGATTCCAAAGGCGAGATCAAGCCGCAGATGGTGCAGGACTGGAAAGTCTCGGCCGATGGCCTGACCTACAGTTTCACGCTGCGCGACGGCCTGAAATGGCATGACGGCCAGCCGGTCACGGCCGCCGATTGCGTCGCCTCGCTGCGCCGTTGGGGCACCCGCAGTGCGCTCGGCCGCCGCATCTTCGCGATCACGGCCTCGCTCGAGCCCACCGACGCAAAAACCTTCGTGCTGACGCTGAAGGAGCCGTCTGGTCTCGTCATCGACGCGCTCGGCAATCCCGTCAGTCCGGTCGCCTTCATGATGCCCGAGCGCGTTGCCAAAACGCCCGGCGACCAGCGCATCACCGAAATCGTCGGCTCCGGCCCGTTCGTCTACAGCAAAGCAGATCACCGCACCGGCGATCGCATGATCCTGAAGAAGTTCGCCGATTACGTGCCGCGTCCCGAGCCTGCCGACTTCCTCGCCGGCGGCAAGCGCGTCAACATCGACACGCTCGAGATCCGCGTTATTCCAGATGGTGCGACCGCAGCCTCCGCGCTGCAGGCCGGCGAAGTCGATTTCATGCAATACGCGCCGTTCGATCTGCTGCCGACGATGGAGAAGAACGCACGCGTGAAGCTCGTCAATTTCACCGGCGGCAACATGTTCGCGGGCGCCTATCGCCTCAACGCCGCATCGAAGCCGTTCGACGATCCCGCCATCAGACGCGTGCTGTGGAAGCTGGTCGATCAGCGCGAGGTGCTGGACGCACTCGGCCTGGACGCCAAATACGCGGCTCCTTGCGCGACGTACTTCACCTGCGGCACCACCTATGACAGCAAGGCCGGCACGGAATCCGCCGCCAAGCCGTCGATCGAAGCGGCGAAGGCCGCGCTGAAGGCGACGAAATATGCCGGTGAGCCTGTCGTCGTGATGGAGGCCAACGATCTCGAAGCCCCCCGCGTCTCGGCGCAGGTGCTGGCCGAGCGGCTGAAACAGGCCGGCTTCAACGTCGACCTCCAGGTGATGGACTGGGCGAGCGTGCTGGCGCGCCGCGCCAAGAAGGAGGGCTGGAGCGTCTATGGCGTTCACGCCGGCGGTTTTGACCTCGGCTCGCCGCTGACCAACGTCATGGTCGCCTTCAACTGCGCCGACTTCACCGGCTGGCAATGCGACGCGCGCATCACGCCGCTGATGGAGGCCTTTGCCAAGGCGCCCGCCGAGGAGGATCGCAAGAAGATCGCAGGCGATATCCAGGCCGTCATGTACGACCAGGCGCCCGCTATACCGTGGGGCCAGTTCGCCCAGCCCGCCGCCTCTCGCACGACTTTGCGCGGTCTGATACCGTCGGCCATCCCGGTGTTCTGGAACGTTGAGAAGTAGCGCGATGTACGATGTCATTGTTGTCGGCGGCGGCTCCGCCGGCGCCGCTGTTGCGGCGCGGCTCTCGGAAGATCCCGCACGCCGCGTGCTGTTGCTTGAAGCCGGCCTCGACTGGCGCGCTGCCGAAGCGCCCTGGGAGGTGCGGACGCCAAATCCCATCCCGATCATCCACAAGCGCGAGTACCAGGAGAAATGGCAGTGGCCTGATCTTCTGACGCGCCGAGTGGCCGGGCAGGAGCCGCGCTTCTACTGGCGCGGCAAGGGGCTCGGCGGCTCCTCGATGATGAACGGCCAGATCGCCATCCGCGGCGTCGCCGATGCGTTCGACGAATGGGCCGCAAATGGCTGCACCGGCTGGTCGGCCAGGGACGTGATGCCGTTGTTCTCGGTGATCGAGGATGATCTGGAATTCGGCGACGCCGCCGGCCATGGCCGCGGCGGACCGCTGCCGGTCTATCGGGCGCCGCCGGAAAAGTGGGGCCCGATCGATCGTGGCTTGCGCGATGCGGCGCTGGCGAGCGGCTATCCCTGGTGCGCCGACGTCAACGGCCCTGATGGCGAGGGCGTCGCCTGCTATCCCATCAACAGCCGCGACAGCCGCCGCATCACCACCAATGAGGGTTATCTGGAACCCGCGCGCGGCCGCGCCAATCTGGAAATTCGCGGGCATGCGCTGGTCGACCGGGTCCTGATCAGCGACGGAAGGGCGACCGGCCTCCGCGTCCATATCGAGGGGCAGGGCACCCACGAGATCAGCGCACGGCAGATCGTGCTGTGCGCTGGCGCCATCCACAGCCCCGCGATCCTGCTGCGCTCGGGCATTGGACCTGCGGATCAACTCAAAGCGATGGGGATCGCCGTCGAGCGCGACCTCCCAGTCGGCCGGCACTTCTTCGACCATCCGCTGTTTCGCGCCACGATCCAGCTCCACGAAAATCTGCGGCCGACCGATCCTGACACCCGCCACACCAATTGCTGCGTGACCTATTCGTCGGGCCTCGCCGACGGCGGCAAGCGCGACATGATCCTGATCGCCTTCAACCACCGCGGCATCGGTGTGCCCGGAGCGATCGGCGCCGGGCTGTTCAACGCCTATTCGCGTGGCACGCTCAAATTGGCCTCGACCGATCCCGCGATCGATCCCGTTGTCGAGGAGAACATGCTGGCCGATCCCCGCGACATGCTGCGCATGATGGATGCGGTGAGGCGGCTTGCCGCGATCACCTCCCAGCCGGCGCTGTCAGGCATCGCCGACTGGATCCGGCTCGCCGACACCGATCTGACGCTGCAGCAAGCTGCGGCCTTGCCCGATCAGGAGCTCGACGCGCTGCTGCGGCGTGAGACCGGCGACATCCAGCACGCCGCCGGCAGCTGCCGCATGACCGGCGTCAACGACGCCGACGGCGTGGTCAACCCTGACGGCACCGTGAAGGGCATCTCCGGCCTGCGCGTCGCCGACGCCTCGATCATGCCATCGGATTGCCGGGCCAACACCCACTTCACGACAGTGGTGATTGGGGAAGCGATTGCGCGGATGATGATGCGGTAGGTTCAATCGTCGGTCCCGCCACGGCGGTCTGACGAACGCGCATGCGAAAAACCTACCGCTCGACGGCCAGGCCGAACAGCGGTCGGAGGTGTGTTCCCAGAATGTTGCCGACGAAAGCCGCGACTAGCCAGCACCAGCCGTGCAGGCTGCCCGATGCGATTCCGCTGAAATAAGCGCCGATATTGCAGCCATAGGCGAGCCGGGCGCCATACCCGAGCAGCAGGCCGCCGATGATGGCTGCAAGGAGCGAGGATGCGGAGATGCGCCATGTCGGATGGAATTTGCCGGCGAGGCCCGCGGCCAGCAACGCTCCCAGGATGATGCCGAAGTCCATCACGGAGGTGATGTCGGCGAAGACGCTTTGGTGCAGCGAGGCGGCCCGAGCACCCTGCCAATAGGGCCATGAGGCGACGTCGACGCCGAAGCCCATCAGGATATTCGATCCCCAGAGCGCGAAAGCGGAGGTGATGCCCCAGGGACGTCCCGCTAGATACAGCGTGGCGAAATTTCCGATCGCAAGCAGGATCGCGCCCCACAGGAGCGGCCACGGCCCCTGCATGAAGCGGCGCGCGCCGCGCAGCTTCGTCCGCGCTCCCGGCTCGAGTTGGCCGTGCCGGGCGATCTCGGCCCTGACGGTGATGAGGTAGATTGCAGCCATCACAGCCCAGCAGAGCACGAGCGCCGGCAGCCATCCGAGCCGTTCGATCAACGAGACGGCGCCGATGTTCGGCAGCGCGCTCCACCACGGCAAATGCAATGCACCGAGCGTAGATCCGGCGATGAAGGCCGCCAACGTCACCAGCATGCGGGTGTTGCCGCCGCCGGCGGTATAAAGCGTTCCCGATGCACAGCCGCCGCCAAGCTGCATTCCAAGGCCGAACAGGAACGCCCCGGTCAGCATGCCCACGCCCACTGCGCCGAGCTCGCCATGCACGGCGACGCCGAACAGCGTGCTTTGCGCCAGGGCCGGAAAGAAGAGGGCGGTTGCCAGCGCCAGCATGACCATTTGCGCACGGAGGCCGGCACCTCGTCGCGCGACAATGAAGACGCGCCAGGCCGAGGTGAACCCGAACAGCGCATGGTACAGCGTCAGGCCAAGTGCGCCTCCGACAAGAAACAACAATCCCTGTTGCCAGGAGATCGTACCTGACAAGGCCACTGCGCCCGCCAGAAGAATTGCCGCAGCGACAACGACGACCGTGAAATTGACGCCGTGCCGGTCATTGTCAGGGGCAAGCAGTCGCGCATCGATGGATAGATCGGTCATGGCTCATCCAAAAAGCGGAGTCCTCGGCAGTGGGAGCTAACCTTGGCGAATTCTCCCCGTTCCAATCTTCCCACATTGGAACTGATGGGATCGCGCTAGGCTGTCATGCCCCGGCTCGACCGGGGCATCTAGTACGCCGCGGCTTCTCTTCTCAATCACGATCGTCTCGGAGTACTGGGTCGGGCCGGGGCCCCCCGCGCCGGCCCCGCGAGGGGGTTTTATGGTGTTTGCGGCGCGAATAAAAAAAACACACCCGC
>NZ_JBVVPS010000003.1:109790-221265 GCF_055811355.1 Bradyrhizobium sp. WSM4873
CCCCACCACCAAAAACCCACCTTTTTGTTTTTTTCTTACGGCGGCCCGACCGCTTTCTTTTTTTTTTTTTTGTTTTTTTTTGGGGGCCGGCCCCCCCCCCCCCCCCACGACAGCGAGAGTGGAATGACTGGTCTTCGCGCCGATATACGATCCACACAGCGGACGAGCGCTCGCGATCTCGCCGCGCGTTCCGCCCGAGTTTGCTTCGTCGCATTGCCCTCGTTGAGACAAGGGCGCAGGGAAGGCCGGGCGCCGGCTGGCACCCGCAGGTCCGTGCGCGATAGAAATGCACACGGGGTGGACCACAGGTTCGCCGGATCGCCCGGCCTTCCCTGCGCGATGGTTTTAACGTGTCCTTCGTGCTCTCCTCGGGGAGCGACGCACTATTGCCCCCGTCGCCATGCAGATGACTGATGCGCGCGCCCGGTTGGGCCGCCACATCACCGCAGGACTTGACGCACAGACCCCGGGCGTCAGGACCACACGACTTGTTCGTCCGCGCACGTCCTCGCATGTCGCTTCGAGTGCTGGCGTGTGCTCACACCCAAAGCCATGCCAAGACGCTTTCGGCATCGTGTCGTAGGCACGAAAGCCATTGCTCACAGCCGAAGCCGCCCTGCAATGCCTGTTATGCCCGACGCCGTCGCGTCCATCGCTGCCCAGCCCGCGGTTCGTGACGATCGCGATCCGCCCCTTGTCTCGGGCCAGGGTGTGTCGCTTGTACGTCAAATCCGAATTTCGGTAAAGTGGAGTATTTCGCGGGGTGGGCTTGACAGGCGGTGTGGCGGAAATGGTCGCGGCTGTTTTGCCCGACGGGCACGGGGAGGCGAGGGGGACGAGCTTTGGCCCAAAGTGCTGAGAGACGGCAGCTTTTGAGGGCGGAGCGGGAGTTGTTCGGCTCGGACATCATCGACGGCTTGTGACCCCGTAGCGGACTCTCGCATCGGTTACTAGTCAGCTTCAACGTAGCGAATGATGCTCTGATTTTGAACGTTTGCAACCAATTCATCCGCGCGGGACAAAAGACGGCGGAGCAGCGGCGACGGATTGGTCCGATTGTATCCCAGCGCCAGATCGACCGACGGCGTGCCGCCCTCGAGCGCTCTGGCGACGACGTTCGGTGCAAGCATGTTCTGCGCATAGAGCGGGACGAGGCTAATTCCGCCTGTGGAAGCCACGAGCGACATGGCCGATGATATGTTTTCGCCTTCGTATTTCGCCTTGAGGGTAATGCCGACCCGAGATGCGTAATCCTGTATGACCTCTTGCAAGACCGGCGATGTTCTTGCCGAGCTGACATAGATCTCGCGGGCGAGATCCTGCGGACGAATCTTCTTCCGTGACGCCAAGCGGTGTTCGGCCGGCAGCACGGCAATCAAGGGCTCCTTCGCCAATATCTTGAAGACGACGCACTCGTTGTCTTTCTCTGGACGAAGGAAAGCAATGTCCAGCTTTCCCCGCATCAATGCCAGTGCGAGTTCTGGCGAAGATTGCGTGCTGAGCGTCACGTCGACATCGGGGGCTTCCTCGCGGAGGATGCGCAGCAACTGGGGGAGCCACATCACCTCCAGCCCGACGAGAAAGCCCATCGAGAGGACGGGCCTTTGCGGTTGCGCCGTCTGCCGGGCCCCTTCCGTTGCGGCCTCGACCTGCAGCAGCGCCAGCCGCACATGATCGAGAAACACGCGTCCGGCAGCGGTCAGCGTCACGCCTCGCGCCTGGCGCTCCAACAATTGGACGCCGACTTCGACTTCCAGATCGCGAATTTGCCGGCTCAAGGACGGCTGGGAGGTGTTCAGTCGCCGTTCGGCGGCGTTCAGCAGGCTGCCTTCTTCAGCGACGGCAACGAAATAGCGCAGGTGCCGGAGCTCCATGATCCCTCGTATATCTTCCAGGCATAGCTTGAAGCCTACAAGGTCTTGGTCAGGAGCCAAAGAGGGATTTACCGTTTCGCAGTCTTCAACCAAAAAGGACAACGAACAATGTCTTCGCCGAAGCATAGTATCGTCTTCAGCAAAGTGATCCCAGCACTCCAGGCCGATAGGCACGGCGTGATCGCAATTCAGCACGGCCTCGACAATTCTGCAGCGCGATCGAGAGTGGAGTCCCTCATTTAGCGGGAAACGCACGCGAATGCGCAGGAGCGACGAATAGCGCCGTGCCGGATCCGGCGATAACGCGCCGGCGATCGGGTGTCGTCACGGCAAGGGCTCGCCTGCGAGGCCGCTGAACATCGTGTCTTTTGGAAAGCCAGGGGGCGCGGTCTGTGGCCTGATCAGCTTGGGCCTGCCTGCTTTTTAGACCCCCGTCCGCAAACTTTTCAACAAAGATCTGACAGCGCAGATGGAGCGACTCGATGTCGACGATCACGACTACAGACGGCGTAAGCATTTTCTACAAAGATTGGGGATCAGGTCAGCCGATCGTGTTCAGCCACGGCTGGCCGCTGACAGCGGACGACTGGGATGCCCAGATGATGTTCTTCCTTCGCCACGGCTACCGGGTGATCGCCCACGACCGGCGCGGCCACGGCCGGTCCGACCAACCCAACACCGGCAACAATATGGACAATTGGGTTGCCGACCTCGCGGCCCTGACTGAACACCTCAGCCTGCGCGACGCGATACATATCGGGCATTCGACAGGTTGCGGTGAGGTCGCTCGCTATGTTGCTCGCCACCCGGCGCGCGTCGCGAAGGCCGTGCTGGTCGCTTCACTGACGCCGAACATGTACCGGAGCGAGGACAATCCGTCCGGTCAACCGCCGGAGTGGTTCGAAGCGATCCGGGCAGGTATGTTGGGTAACCGGTCGGAGTTCTACCGTTTCGTCCCTGAGAATCCGTTCTACGGCTACAATCTCGACGGAGCCAAGCCTTCGGAGGCCATTATCGCCAACTGGTGGCGCCAAGGCATGGCTGGTGGTGCCCTCGCTCACTATGCGACCGTCGACTCTTGGCTCGAAGACTACACCGAGGATCTCAAGAAGATCACCGTGCCGGTGCTGGTGATGCATGGCGAGGCGGATCAAGTCGTCCCATTCGCAAGTACCGTGCCGCGTGCGGTCAACCTGCTTAAGAACGGCTCGCTGAAGACTTATCCCGGCTATCCCCATGGCATGCTCACCACACATGCGGATGTCCTCAACCCCGACCTGCTCTCGTTCATCAGGTCTTGACGACATCGCTCATCCGTCATCGTCTCCCGCACGAAGGAGATGCCGTTTGCAAGGCGGCCTCTCCTTCCAGTTCAAGAGACGGTGTACGACAGCCGCTTTTTGGCCCATAGCCGCCATGCAATCTGACGGCTTAGTGACGCCTTCAAGGGCACCCCGGACGCAACGAACCACTGAGTTCGCGTCCTAGATCATCCCCGCCAACCGCAATGCCACGCCCGCAGCGCAACTGCCCGCCAGCACCGTCAGCATCCCCAGCTTGAACCGGAAGATCGCGGTTGCGGCCGCGATCGACAGCACGAGCGCGGGGATATCGACGCTGGTCAGCACCGGCATGTCGAAGGCAAACGGGAAGGCGTGCACCGGAACGGTGTCGCGGAACAGCGTGTGCAGCGCGAACCAGATCGAGAGGTTGAGGATCACGCCGACGACGGCAGCCGTGATGGCACTGAGCGCACCGCCGAGGCCCTTGTTGCCGCGCAGCCGTTCGACGTAGGGGGCGCCTACAAAAATCCAGAGGAAGCAGGGTGTGAAGGTGACCCAGGTCGCGAGCAGCCCGCCGAGCGTGGCCGCGAGCATCGGCGACAGCCCGCTGGCGTCGCGGTAGGCGGCCATGAAGCCCACGAACTGGAGCACCATGATCAAGGGGCCCGGCGTGGTCTCGGCCATGCCGAGACCGTCGAGCATCTCGTGCGGCTTGAGCCAGTGATAATTCTCGACCGCCTGCTGGGCGACATAGGCCAGCACTGCGTAGGCGCCACCGAAGGTGACCAGCGCCATTTTCGAGAAGAACAGTGCGATGTGACTGAAGACATTCTCTTGTCCAACAGCGAGCAGCAGCGCGATCACCGGCACCAGCCACAGCGCCAGCCACAACGCGCCGACGCGAATCGTGCGCGCGGTGTTGGGGCGTACATGCTCGGGCACGGCGTCGCCGAGCATGCTGTCGATCACGGCGCTGCTGCCGGCAGGGCCGTGACCGGCCGGCGCGAATTCCGGACGGCCCTGTTTGGCACCGATATATCCGATGACGCCTGCGGCGATGATGATGACCGGGAAGGGGATCGCGAAGAAGAAAATCGCGACGAAGGCTATCGCGGCAAGCGCGATCATGATGCGGTTCTTCAGCGCGCGCTTGCCGACGCGCACCACGGCCTCGACGACGATGGCGAGCACGGCGGCTTTCAGCCCGAAGAACAGCGCCTCGACGAAGCTGACATTGCCGTAGGCGGCGTAGACGTAGCTCAGGCCCATGATGGCGATGATGCCGGGCAGGATGAACAGCCCGCCCGCCATCAGCCCGCCGGCGGTGCGATGCATCAGCCAGCCGACATAGGTCGCAAGCTGCTGCGCCTCCGGGCCCGGCAGCAGCATGCAGTAATTGAGCGCGTGGAGGAAACGGGCTTCCGAAATCCAGTTCTTCTCCTCGACCAGGATGCGGTGCATCACCGCGATCTGGCCCGCGGGCCCGCCAAAACTCAGGCAGGCGACGCGGAGCCAGACGCGAAAGGCTTCGCTGAAGCTGACGCCGTGACCGGCATCAGCTCCTGCTTCGATCGTACGGATATCCATCAAGCCTTCGCCTTGTTGGTCGGCCAGTTGTGGGTCTCGGACGTGGCGTCGCGACACCAGCGATAAAAGGCGTCGTAGAGCAGCATGCCGGCCTCGAGCTGTTCGAGGTCGTCATCATACATCCGCGACAGCCCGAGCGAAGCTGCGAGCAATCCGGGAGCCTCCGGCGCAAGGTCGGGCCGCCCGGTGTCGGCGCCGCGCACCAGCGTTGCGAGCCGGAGCAGCGCCGGCGCTGCAATCCCGAACTCCTCGATCATCACGTCGAAGGTGCAGAGCTCACCACGGTGGCTCCAGAACACGTTCTCGATGTCGAACGGGGCTGCCTTGAAGCGTTCGCCGACGGCGACCACTTCGGACGGAGCCACGAACAGGAACACCGCGTTTGGATCGACGAAGCGTCGGATCAGCCAGGGGCAGGCGATGCGGTCGACCTTGGGCCGCGCCCGCGTCACCCAGACGGTGCGTCCCTTGGCGTCGCGCGGCGGCAGCTTGCGGGTATCGAGCAGCGGCAGCTTTGCCTCCTTCCAGCCCTCGAAGCCGCCTTCCAGCGTCTCGGCCTGGACCCCAAGCTGCCTGAGCCAGGCTGCCGTGCCCTGCGCCAGCTTTGCGCCGCGCAGGCAGGAGACAATGGCGGTGCGGCCGGCGAATTCGGCACCCCATTCCGGAACATTGTCGTGACTGAGCTTGATCGAACCTGGGATCAACCGCCGGTCGGCGGCAAAATCCTCGTCGGTGCGCACGTCGATCAGGGCAGGAGCGTTCGCCGTGCCGATCAACCGTGCCAGTTTGTCAGATGATATCGTCGTGTAGGAAGACATGATGCGCCCTCGTGAAAAACAACGGGACGCGATACTTGGGCATGTCGCCTCGTGGGGAGATCGCTCAAATCCCCATGGCCTTCATTACACCGAAACGGCACCTACCTGTCAATCGGCTCGTTCCGGCGATTTTGCCCAGAAGACTCGCAGGTCTATATTAGGGGTCAACGGCCCGGGCCTTTCGGAGACTTTGCGATGCATTCTCATTCCGTCGAACAATGGACCCATGACCACGCCTTCCTGGGCGACAAGCACGACGAGAACGAGCGGCGCACCTGGCTCGTCGTCATCCTGACGCTGGTCATGATGGTCGGCGAGATCGTCGCCGGCTCGCTGTTCGGCTCGATGGCACTGCTCGCCGACGGCTGGCACATGGGCACGCATGCGGCGGCGCTGGGGATTGCCGCGTTCGCCTATCGCTTTGCGCGGAGGCACCTGGGGAGCTCGCATTTCAGCTTCGGGACTGGGAAATTCGGCGATCTCGCCGCCTTCGCCAGCGCGATCATCCTCGGTCTGATCGCGGTCGAGATCGCCTATGAGAGCGTGCTGCGGCTGATCAATCCGGTGCCGATCGTCTATGGCGAGGCGATCGCGGTCGCTGCCCTCGGTCTGTGCGTCAACCTCGCCAGTGCCTGGCTGCTTCGCGACAGCCACGATCACCACCATCATGGCCATGCGCATGATGATCACGATGATCACCACCACCATCATCACGACAACAATCTCCGCGCCGCCTATGTCCACGTCATGGCGGATGCAGCGACCTCGGTGCTGGCGATCGCCGCGCTCGTGGTCGCCATGTATTCGGGATGGGCCTGGGCCGACCCGGCGGTCGGCCTGATCGGCAGTGCCGTGATCGCAAGCTGGGCGTTCGGTCTGATCAAGACGTCAGGCGCGGTGCTGCTCGACGTGCGCGCCGACGAGAAGCTCGAGCGCGTGATCCGGGCGCGCATGGAGACCGGCGACGACCGCGTCACCGATCTGCATCTGTGGCAGGTCGGTCCCGGCCATTGCGCCGTGCTGGTGTCCGTGGTGTCGGACAAGCCCAAGCAGCCGGCGGTCTACAAAAAGCGGCTCGCCGGACTGAAGGGGCTGAGCCACGTTACCGTCGAGGTCGAGACCTGCCCGCATTGACAATGTCTTTTGCGGGAATTCTGCGGACTGGCCGGGGTTGATCTTCGGTCACAGCCGACATGGCAGTCGACATGGCTGCAAGGGAGGGACGAATGATGCCAATGGTCAAGAGGATCAAAAGGACCAAGCTCGCTGTCGCCGTCGCTGCACTCGTTCTGTCCGGTCATGCGGTGCTCGCGCAGTCCGAAAAGACGGGTGTCGAAAAGCTCTACGTCTTCAATTGCGGGGAGGGCACCGCCGGCGACATCTCGCGCTGGACGCCCGGCCTCAACGAGGGCAAGACGATGGACTTCGTCGACAGCTGCTATCTCATCAAGCACGCCAAGGGCTGGTTCCTGTGGGACACCGGCATCACCGACGCAGTCGCCGCGATGCCGAATGGACTTACGCCCGCTGATCCCAAGGCCGTGACCTGGCGCCGGCCGAAGACGCTTGCCGCCCAGCTCGAACAGCTCGGCCTCAAGCCGGACGACGTCAAGATGATGGCTGTCTCGCACACCCATCCCGACCACACCGGCAATGTCGAGCTATTCCCGCAGGCCACGCTCTACGTGCAGAAGGCCGAGTATGACTGGCCCGGCGCCAACAACGAGCCGCGCTTCAAGCCGTCGCATCCGGTCGAGCTGCTTGCGGGCGACAAGGACGTGTTCGGCGACGGCAGCGTGACCATCCTGTCGACGCCCGGCCATACGCCGGGACACCAATCGCTGCTGGTGAAGTTGCCGAAGACCGGCGCTGTGGTGCTGTCGGGCGATGCAGTGCATTTCAAGGACAATTGGGATAACCGCCGTGTGCCCAGCATGAACGCCAACAAGGACCAGAGCGCGGCCTCGATGCAGAAGATCGCCGACACGCTCAGTAAGGAGAAGGCGCAGCTCTGGATCAACCACGACAAGTCCCAGCGCGACAGCCAGAAGATGTCGCCGGAGTTTTACGACTAGCGCGGCTAGCCTTTCGGTGCGGTCACGGCGGGCGGGCTCGCGTCCGGCGCCTTCTTCGGTTTCAGCGAGCCGGCGTAGAAGGAGATCAGCCAGACCAGGATGATGGCGAGGAGATAGACACCCCAGGCCTGCGGCGGCGTGGTCGCCCAGCGCAGGAGGCCTTTGAATGTGCGGGGCGGGCGCGTGTCTTCGGCCATGCTCCGCTTGTGCGCGAAAGCTCCCGCCCGGTCAATCCGGCCGCGGTTGCGCGCGGATCATGAACAGCGCGGCCAGCGCCGAGAGGCTGAGCGCGGAGGAGACGATCAGCACCTTGGCGCCCATGACGTCGATGAGCAGGCCGAAGGCCAGCGGCGCCACGGCCTGCGCCATCCGTGCCGGCGCGCCGATGATGCCGAGGCGATAGCCGAAATCCTTGGGGCCGAAGATCGACAGCGGCAGCGTGCCGCGCGCGATGGTCAAAATGCCGTTGCCGGAGCCGTGGAACAGCGCAAACGCGCTGGCTGCGGCGCCGCCGAAGATCGCCACGACCACCGCGCCGATCGGGTGGGTGAGGCAGGCAAGCCGCGTCGACCACAGCGGGTGAAAGCGGCTGAGGAAGCCTGCTTCCAGAACCCGCGCGGCCACTTGCGCAGGGCCAATCAGCGCTCCGGCCGCGATCGCCTCGACCGGCGTCGCGCCGGTGGTCTCCAGGATACGCGGAAAATGCGCGGCCATCGCGCCGGTGACGGTCCAGACCGCGGCGAAGACGAACGCGAGCAGGATCATGGTGCGGTCGAGCGGCAGATGCGGCTTCTCTGCTGTCGCCGCGGCCTCCCTCGCGCCCTTGATCGTCGGCAGCATGAAGAAATTTAGCGGCAGGCTGATCAGGATATTGGCGGCGGCCCAGGCGAAGCAGGTGTCGCGCCAGCCGATATGGGCGAGGCCCCAGGCGGTGAGCGGCCAGCCAATGGTGGATGCAAAGCCCGCCATCAGCGTGATGCCGGTGATCGGCCTGCGCGCCTCGGTGCCGTAGATGCGGCCGAGCGCGGCGAAGGCGGCGTCGTAGAGCCCCATCGCCATGCCGATGCCGAGCACGAGCCAGGCCATCGTCATCACCGCCACCGATTGCGAGAGGCCGAGCAGAACGAGACCGGCGGCGATCGTCAGGTTCGACACCGAGAGGACCTGCCGGCCGCCGACGAGATCGATCTGTCGCCCGATACGCGGGCCGAGCAGCGCCGAGATCACCAGCGAGGCCGAGAACGCGCCAAAGACCCAATTCGAGGAGATGCCGAGATCGCGCGCCATGGGATCGGCGAGCAGCGCCGGCAGATAGTAGCTCGAGGCCCAGGCCAGGGTCTGCGTGGTACCGAGCGCCAGGATGATCGGAAGCTGGCGCTGGCTCATATCCCGGTATTTCTGGTCGGCGGTGTCATCATTCCCATTTGCGGCCCGAGGCGGCAGCGCGTCAACAGCGTCCGCGACATATGCGACCTACCGCGGGTGAGAGCCTTGACGCAAGGTCGCGCCCCGCCTTTCGCTAGTCACGAATGCACGGCATAATGGCGCATGCAATTGACCTCGCGCCTTGCGCTGATGAACTGGTTGGCCGGCAAGGGGCTCACCGGCCTGCCCGAACCCGAACTGCTGCGCGGCTTTTGCGAGCGCTGCTGCGCCGAGGGGCTGGAACTCTCGCGTGGGCTTGTCGTCATCGATACGCTGCACCCGATCTACGAGGGTCGCGCCTTTCGCTGGAGCGATACGCCGACCAACGAGAGCGACGTCGTCGAATACGGCTCGACGGTCGAGGGCGACGCGGCCAACAATTGGCGCCGGTCGGTGTTCTATCATTTGCTCGAGCATGGCCACGACGAGATGGTGATCGACCTCGCCGACGCGCCCTCGCTCGATTTTTCGCAGATCGGCGAGCTCGCCGAAACGGGTCACCGCCATTTCCTGGCCTTTGTGCACCGCTTCGGCGAGACCGGAGCGCTTGGGCAGATGGACTGCCTTTACTCATCCTGGACAACGCGACGCGACAGCGGCTTCGCGGAAGGCGAGCTCGCGGCGCTGCGCGATCTCGTGCCGGTGCTGGGGCTCGCGATCAAGTCGGCGCAGCAGGTCGACATCGCGCGCACGCTCGGCCGCGTCTATCTCGGACGCGATGCGTCAGAGCAGGTTTTGAGCGGACGTATCTCGCGCGGCGTCACCGAGCGCATCAACGCCGTGCTCTGGTATTCGGATCTGCGCGGCTCGACCGGAATCAGCGAGAGCATCGGCCCCGACGAGATTATCCCGTTCCTCAACGACTATGCGCAGGCCGTGATCGATGCGATCCACGACGCCGGCGGCGACGTGCTGAAGCTGATCGGCGACGGCGTGCTCGCGATGTTCACCGGCGAGGACATGGCGCATGCCCGGCGCGCGGCGCTACGCGCCGAGCATCTGTTCCGCAAGAACGTCGCTGCGCTGAACCTGCGGCGGGGGGCCGAGGGCCGTCCCACCACGTCCGCCTATATCGGCCTGCATGTCGGCGAGGTCTTTTACGGCAATATCGGCAGCGAGGACCGGCTCGACTTCACCGTGGTCGGTCCGACCGTGAACGAGGTCAGTCGCATCGCCTCGATGAGCCGTTCGGTCGATCGCGAGCTGCTGGCCTCGGCGGAGTTCTACAAGGGCCTCGACGCCGCCGGCCGTCGCTATCTCGTCTCCACCGGCCGCTACGCCCTGCGCGGCATCGGCCGCGCGCAGGATCTCTACACGCTCGATCCGGAGGTGGACGCGAGCGAGCCGGTGACGGGGAGCTACGAGCGATATCTGGCGGGCTAGGCTGGCTGCTCCCCCAATGTCGTCCTGGCGAAAGCCAGGACCCATAACCACCGACTGTAGTTTTGCGAAGACTTGTAGTTGGCGATTTCTTGCCAAACTGCTCCCTTGGGTAATGGGTCCTGGCTTTCGCCAGGACGACGCCAGAGAAATTGTCTAACACCGCGCCGCCACCTCATCGCCCACCATGTCCGGCTGCCGGTCCAGCGCCACCGCGGGCGAGAGCGAGATCACCAGCGCCTGCACGCCGAACACCGCCGCGGCGAGATACAGGCAGGCTTCCGCGCTCCAGACACCGCCGACGATAGCTCCGAGCGCCGAGCCGACCGGACGGGCGCCGTAGCTCATGATGTTGATGGCGGAGACGCGGCCGAGCAGGCGCGGCGGGGTTACCGACTGGCGCAGCGTCGTGGTCGAGATCACCCACAGGATCGGCCCGACGCCGAGCAGGAAGAAGCTCAACGCCGCAAGCCAGGGCGAGGGGACCAGCACCGTCAGCGCCATCACCATCGCGGCGACGAAGCCGGTGACGGGGCCGAGGCCGACGACCGTGCCGAACGCGATGCGCTTCATCACGCGGGTGGCGAACAGCGCGCCGATCACCATGCCGACGCCGTACATCGTCAGCACGGCGCCGACACCGGCAGCGGTCAGGCCGAGGTGACGTACGGCGTAGGGCACGAACACCGCGATCTGCAGGAACCATCCGGTGTTGAAGATGAACTGGGTGATGAAGACCGGCCGCAGCAGCGGATGGTGAAACACGAACGCTGCGCCCTCGCGGATGTCCTGGAACGGATGCCGCCGTGGCGCCGGCGTGCGGGCGGGCTCGTAGATGCCGGAGAGCAGCACGACGGCGATTGCGGACAGCGCGGCCGCAAAGCCGAAGGCGGGGCTCGCGCCCCACCACCCCACCAGCGCGCCGCCGAGCGCAGGGCCGCTGGCGAACGCGATGGTGCGTGCAAGCTCGATCCGCGCATTGGCGGCCGGCAACAGGTCCGAACTCACCAGCGAGGGCACCAACGCCGGCGCGGCCACGCTGTAGACGACGGTGCCGCACACGGCGGCAAAGCCGAGCAGAGCCAGCAGCGGCAAATTGAGCGCGCCGAGTGCGAGCAGCAGCACGATCGCTGCAAGGGCCGCGGCCCGCAGCGCCTCGGCGCCCGCCATCAGCGAACGGCGGGAGATGCGGTCGGCCAGCAGGCCGGCCGGGATGGCGAAAAGGACGAAGGGCAGGGTCAGCGCGGTCTGGAGCAGGCCGGTCTGGCCTTCGGCGACGCCGAGCGTCAGCACCGCGACGATGGGGGCCGCGGCCAGCGCGATCTGTTCGGCCGACTGTGCCGCCAGGTTCGACCAAGCGAGGCGGTTGAATGTCTCGGGGAGGCGTGGGGAATTCGACATGGCTCATTTCCTGCAAAGTCGGGTTAGCGCCACTATCCGCCTCGGGAGGCCGCCGAACCCACCCGGTTCCCGACAGGGCGCCAAATAGCGACCGCCACCGGAACGCACCCGGCTAGATGCAGTTGCAAATGAGTTGCAATAAGGCTCGACTTCGGTATTCTCGCCCCATGGATGCTCGCTCGCCCGATTTGACCCGAGACGCCGCCGGCTGGCGCAATGACGCACCTGCGACCAAGAGCCTTGCCGAGGTGAATGCCTCGGTCGCCCTCCCCATCGCGGGGGTGTGGTGGCGGCGGCTGCTCGCCTTCGTCGGTCCGGGCTATCTGGTGTCGGTCGGCTACATGGACCCCGGCAATTGGGCGACCGACCTCGCCGGCGGGTCCAAGTTCGGTTACACGCTGCTCTCGGTCATCCTGCTCTCAAATTTGATGGCGATCCTGCTGCAATCGCTGGCGGCACGGCTCGGCATCGTCACCGACCGCGATCTCGCGCAAGCCTGCCGTGCGACCTATTCGCCGGCCGTGAATTTCCTGCTCTGGATCGCCTGCGAGGCGGCGATCATCGCCTGCGATCTCGCCGAGGTGATCGGCACCGCCATCGCGCTAAAACTCCTGTTCGGCATTCCCCTGATCGGCGGCGCGCTGATCGCTGCGCTGGACGCCTTCTTGCTGCTCATCCTGATGAATCGTGGCTTCCGTTTCCTCGAAGCCTTCGTCATCGCATTGCTCGTCGTGATCGCAGTCTGCTTCACGGTCCAGCTTGCCGCGGCGGCACCGCCGGTGGCCGAGATGCTGAAGGGATTTGTGCCGAAGACCGAGATCTTCACCAACCCCGAGATGCTCTACATCGCGATCGGCATCATCGGCGCGACCGTGATGCCGCATAATCTCTATCTGCACTCCTCGATCGTGCAGACGCGCGCCTATGAGCGCAACGACACGGGCCGGCGCGAGGCGATCAAATGGGCGACGACGGATTCGACCGTCGCCCTGATGCTGGCGCTGTTCATCAATGCGGCGATCCTCGTGGTGGCGGCTGCGACGTTCCACAAGAGCGGCCATTCTGATGTGGCCGAGATCGGCCAGGCCTTCGAGCTGCTGTCTCCGCTGCTCGGCCTCGGCATCGCCTCGACGCTGTTCGCGGTGGCGCTGCTCGCTTCGGGCCTGAATTCAACGGTGACGGCGACGCTCGCCGGACAGATCGTGATGGAGGGCTTTCTCGATTTGCGCCTGCCGAGCTGGGCACGCCGGTTGCTGACGCGCGGCATCGCGATCGTTCCCGTGATCGTCGTCACCGCAATCTATGGCGAGCGCGGCACGGCCGATCTGCTGGTGTTCAGTCAGGTCGTGCTGTCGATGCAGTTGCCCTTCGCGGTCATCCCGCTGGTCCGCTTCGTCTCCGACCGTCGCAAGATGGGCAAGTTCGTAATCCCGGTGTGGGTCGCGGCGATCGCGTGGATCGTCGCGGGCATCATTGTGATTTTGAACGTGAAGCTGCTGGTGGATACGCTGTTCGGGTCGTGATTGTTGCGCGCTCCTGCGTAAACTAGACCCGGCGTCGCGGCTGGTAAGGACTGAGGGGATTTACGTCGAGATCGACAACCTTGACGCATTGTTGGCGCTCGCGATGGCTCGAGCCCGCGTGCCATTTCCCCCTCTGAAGCTCGACCTCCGTCATCTCCACAAGCTTAAAGCACTTCCATGCCCCTTCGGGCGGCAAGCCTTTGCTGGAACTGCCAGCAAACTGAAAGGCGAGCGTGCGTTCCTCGCCATCTGTATGGCCTAATATCGCGGGGCAAATTGCGCGCGGGTGGCCTTGATACAAACAGAGCACCTGTTGGCGCTCGACCATGCCCCGCGCAATCAAATCATAGGTGCTCGACAAGGAAACCTCCGGAGTTGGTTTCATTCTCGCAGTTACAAACTGCCCGGCTTATGAAATCGGCGCGCCGATCAATCCTGCGGTTCGGACGCGGCGTCGCCTTGCGCGTCGATGCGCAGCCAGCCTGACGGCGCGAGGCGCTGCTGAGGCAGGAAGCGGGCCTTGTAGTCCATCTTCTTCGAGCCCTCGATCCAGTAGCCGAGATAGACGTAAGGCAGTCCTTGCCGGCGAGCCCGGGCGATGTGGTCGAGGATCATGAAGGTGCCCATCGAGCGGCTGACTTCGCCGGGCTCGAAGAATGAATAGACCATCGACAGGCCGTCGCTGAGCACGTCGGTCAGCGCGACCGCGATCAGCTGCTCGCCGCGGCCGGTGATGCCGCTGTCGGGACCGCGCTTGCGGTACTCGATGATGCGGGTCTCGACGTGGCTGTCCTCGACCATCATGGCGTAGTCGAGCACGGTCATGTCGGCCATGCCGCCATGGCGGTGACGGGAATCGAGATAGGCGCGGAACACCGAATATTGCTCGGAGGTCGGCACCGCGCTGCGCTGCTCGCCGATGATGTCGGCGTTTCGCGCGATGACTTTTCGGAAGTTGCGGGAGGGGCGGAACTCGTTGGCGATCACCCGGACCGAGACGCAGGCGCGACACTGGTCGCAGGCGGGCCGGTAGGCGATCGATTGGCTGCGACGGAAGCCGCCATGGGTCAGGAGGTCGTTGAGGTCACCGGCGCGCTCACCTACGAGGTGCGTAAACACCTTGCGCTCGTGCCGGCCCGGCAGATAGGGGCAGGGGGAGGGCGCCGTGAGGTAAAATTGTGGGGTGTCGCGCGAGTGCTGGGTCAAGGGACGTCGTGGGCCTCCAAAATATGCATCAGCATCGCGCTACGAAAGCCGCCGGTCAATTGGTCTACTCGGCAGGTCAGATCGGACAGCATAGCGGGTCCAGGTTGATAGGTTCTTGATCAGCGGGTCCATGATCGAAAGGTCGCTGATCAGTATGTCCTGGTGCCTTGAGGCACCGGCGCGCGAACGGAATTGTTGATTACGACCGTTCCCAACACGAAATCCTGCAGCAAGCGCCTGCGGCCGTTGAAGAGGCCGACCAGGACGACGAAAGGCGACAGGAACGAGACGGTCACCCAGAACAGCACGGCGTGGGTGGCGCCGAGCACGAAATAGCCGGGCGCGCCGTACCAGGTGCGCAATTCAAGATCCATCACGCGCATGCCGATGGTCGCGGACGACGGACCGCCGATGCAGGCGCCGTAATAGACGATGGCCCAGATCACGGAGGCCGGCCAGGCCAGCCAGAAAAGCGCCCAGCCGATGCCGAGCGTGACCACGCCGAACACCGCGATGAAGAGGTAGCCGAGGATCACCGGCACCGAGATCACGACCATGTCGATCAGGAAAGCGAACACGCGCCGCGTCGCAACGCCGCGGAACAGTTCCGGGTGCAGATAGGGATCGTAGGCGTGAGCCGCACCATCACTGCGCCAGGCATTGCCCGAGTCCGAATACGACATCACCGTCCTCCCGAGGGGAAACTCCCGTGGCAGCACATGGGAATAGGCCGTCCGCGTGCCAAGGGTGCCGGGATTAACAAGACGAAATATTCCGGCGATTCGGGGGCGGTGGAGGTGGTGGCGGCGCCACACCCTCCGTGTCGTCCTGGCGAAAGCCAGGACCCATTACCCCAGGGCGTAGTTTGGCGATGACTGGAAGTTGGTACGTTCGCCGGTATCGATACCGCGTGCTCTCGATAGATCACGCGGTATGGGTCCTGGCTTTCGCCAGGACGACGATGAAGAGACAGGTGTGCCCGGCCTTCGCCGGGACGACATTGGGGCCTACCCCTGAGCGCGCAGCTTCTCCGCCGCCTTCGGTGCAAAGTAGCTCAGCACACCGTCGGCGCCGGCACGCTTGAAGGCGAGCAGGCTCTCCATCATGGCGCGGTCGCCGTCGAGCCAGCCGTTGTTGGCGGCGGCCGCGATCATGGCGTATTCGCCGGACACCTGGTAGGCGAAGGTCGGCATTGCGAACGTGTCCTTCACGCGACGGACGACGTCGAGATAGGGCATGCCGGGCTTGACCATCACCATGTCGGCGCCCTCGGCGATGTCGAGCTCGACCTCGCGCAACGCCTCGTCGGTGTTGGCGCTGTCCATCTGGTAGGTGCGCTTGTCGCCGGTGAGCGTCTTGGCCGAGCCGATGGCATCGCGGAACGGGCCGTAGAAGGCGGAGGCGTATTTTGCGGCATAGGCCATGATCTGCACGTCGAGCAGGCCGGTGCGATCCAGGCCCTCGCGGATCGCGGCGACGCGGCCGTCCATCATGTCTGACGGCGCGATGATGTCGCAGCCGGCTTCGGCCTGCACCAGGGCCTGACGCACCAGCACGGCGACGGTTTCATCGTTCAGTATCTTGCCGTCGGAGATCAGACCGTCATGGCCGTGGCTGGTGAAGGGATCGAGCGCAACGTCGCAGAGAATGCCGATCTCCGGGAATTCCTTCTTGATCGCGCGCACCGCCTGGCAGACCAGATTGTTCGGGTTGGTGGCTTCCGAGCCCTCCTCGTCGCGCAGGGACGGGTCGGTGTAGGGAAACAGCGCGAGGCAGGGGATGGTGAGCTTCATCGCGCGCTCGGCGTCGCGCACGGCCTGGTCGACGCTGAGACGCTCGACGCCGGGCATCGAGGCGATCTGCTCGCGCTTGTTGTTGCCGTCGATCAGAAACAGCGGCCAGATCAGATCGTCCGTCGTGAGCACGTTCTCGCGCACCATGCGCCGGGCCCATTCGGCCTTGCGGTTGCGGCGTGGGCGGACGGTCAGATCGAGGGCAGGGGAGGCCCCAGTGCCATCCCGGCGCGAGACCTCGCGCAATTCGATCGGACGCCCGTACTTGATCGCCATCACTCTTCCTCCGGCTGGAATTATTCTTATACCAGCTCGCATGGTTCCCGTCACCGCGGGTTGACCTGCCGCAAAAGATGGCAGCCGATTGATTTTGCGGGGCAAAGCAGCCAGAAGGGGGCATGTCCGAGATCTCCACCCGCGATGCGGCCCGCGACAGCGCCAGGGATGCCGTCCGAGACAATGCCAGAGACAGCGCAATGTCGGTGGCGGCGATCTCGTCGGATCGGGCCGAGTCCGACGACAATGTCTGGACGCGCCGGCTCGTGCTGTTCCTGCGGGTGATGGCGCTGCTCTCGATTCTCAAGGGCCTCTATCATTGGGCGCAGGTGACGGGCTTCGTCGGCGGCGAGGACGAGGCGTTCGAGAACCAGTCGATGGCCTGGCAGGCCTCAACCATCTACTTCGCCGTGATCGAGCTCGTTGCCGCGGTTGGCCTCTGGCTCGCCACACCTTGGGGCGCCGTGGTGTGGCTGACGACCGTGGTGTCGATGGCGGTGATCGAGCTGATGTTCCCGGGCATCTACGGCGGCAGCCTGATTGTGGTCGGCGTCGAAGCCTTCATGCTCGCCGCCTATCTCGCGCTCGCCTGGATGGCCGCACGCGAACGGCCGCCATAGGCGAAGTCATTTCAACGTTCTCTCTCTCTCTCTCTCTCTCTCTCTCTCTCTCTCGTGCCCCGGACGCTGCGCAGCACGTAGTGATGCGCTGCTGAGCCGGGGCCCATCTCTCCACAAGCGCGTTTGTAGCCCCTGGGTCCCGGATCTTCGCTACGCTCGTCCGGGACACGAGGGCGCAGTTGTGCCCGCTTGGTTGACCGTTCGTTGCGTAAAATTCGACGTAAGTTTTCGCTAACCAGCCTGTTCCGCCACAGCTCTTACGCGGGCGTTTCGAAACGGGGCGGGGCTGTTCTGGAATGCGACAATCGGGGCGGACGGAGGGTGAACAGGACCTTTCGAGAGTCAACAGACTGTTGCGAAAAGTGCTTGTGGCACAGGCTTAATCCGCAATTCACTGTCTTAAATTCATGATCTCTTTATTCTCTTATTTAAGCCGATCTTCAAACGAGCCCCCTTAAGTTGCACCTATCAGACGGGACACAAGTTTCGTCGAATGAGTGTCGATAAAAACGACAACAGGGGAAGTGTCATGATGAAAGCCGTCGCAACTGCGGCAGATACCGCAGAACGCGTCTCCGGCCAGCAGGGTTCGGTGCAGACGCTCTATCTGGAAGCTTTGACTCTGGTGGAGCGGCTGCATCGCCGGCTGCTCGACGTCATCAAGGACGAGTTCGATCGCCGCGGCCGTGCGGACATCAACTCGGTGCAGGCGCTCCTGCTCTACAACATCGGCGACAAGGAGCTGACCGCGGGCGAACTGCGCACGCGCGGTTATTACCTCGGCTCCAACGTCTCCTACAATCTGAAGAAGCTCGTCGAACTCGGCTTCCTCGATCATCAGCGCTCGCGCGTCGATCGCCGCTCGGTGCGCATTCGCCTGACGCCGCAGGGCCAGGAAGTTCGCCGCATCGTCGACTCGCTCTACCAGAAGCACGTCAAGACCGTGGAGCAGGTCGGTGGCATCTCGGGCGAGGAGTTCTCGACCCTGAACAAGTCGCTGCATCGCCTCGAGCGGTTCTGGACCGACCAGATCCTGTATCGTCTCTGAGCTCTTCGACGGGATTTGGCCAAGCCGGCCCACAACAAGACCGGCAAGTCTCCCGAACGTGCCTGAGCTTCCCCAAGCGCGCCGGCCCGGCTCTGTCCGGACCGGTGCGTTTTTTCTATTTCGCGGTTGCGAAAAAATCCCCAACCGGTGGGAACGAGTTCCCGGTTCGGTGCTTATCCCCTTCGATCGGAGGGCGGACGATGCTGGTCGAGCGTGGCGTGGGGGTGATGAACGTGGAACTCGTGAGCGAGGCCTATGCCATCGCCGCGAACTATCTTCGCCGCTCCGGCGCGATCCGGGACACCCTCGTCACCGACGAACACCTGCTCGAAATCGTCATCAAGCTGCTCCAGCACGGCGAATTCAACAAGATCAGGCTGGCCAACAAGGCCATCGTCAGGTTCGAGGCGCAGTCCGAGGCCAAAGCGGTTGCCTGATCTCAACTCCAAACGCGGCAAGAATCAGAGGGTGCCATGGAAGCTGCCATCGACCGGATCATGCATACCTACGATTTGCTCGCCAACCGCACCTCTGCGGCGAGCGCGGAGGCGCGGGAAAAGGTGACGAACTACCTAAACACCTTGATGGAAGCCGGCGAGAAGGACACGCACAGGTTGACCGTGTGCGGCCTGACCTATCTGCGGCAGCTCGACGGCAGCGTGGATCCCGTGAAGGCGGGGTATACCGGGCTGTAGAGGCCGGCGGCCGGTCAGCCGGTCGCACCCCGCGGCGTTTCGAACCCAAAGCGGGCCTTTCCGGACATTGGACGACCGGATGCCGGCCGGTCGTCCAAATCCTCCAATCCCACCATATCTTGCATAAATCACAGGTCCGACCCGCAAACCCTTGGCCTGTTGCGGGCGATGTGGTAGATCGCGCTCGCCGCTTCCGATCGCCACACCAGACCCGCCCGTAGCCCGCCAAACGGCTGCGGCGGTGGAGATATTCGCAAGATGACCTTCGCCAAAACCGCCTCCGCGCCCGATTCGTTTTTCACCGCCTCGCTCGAGCAGGCTGACCCGGAAATCGCAGCCGCCATCAAGGGCGAGCTCGGCCGTCAGCGTCATGAGGTCGAGCTGATCGCCTCCGAGAACATCGTCAGCCGTGCCGTGCTGGAAGCGCAGGGTTCGGTCATGACCAACAAATACGCGGAAGGCTATCCGGGCGCGCGCTACTACGGCGGTTGTGAGTGGGTCGACGTCGCCGAGAACCTTGCGATCGATCGCGCCAAGAAGCTGTTCGGCGCCAACTTCGCCAACGTGCAGCCGAACTCCGGCAGCCAGATGAACCAGGCGGTGTTTCTGGCGCTGCTTCAGCCCGGCGACACCTTCATGGGCCTCGATCTTGCGGCCGGCGGCCATCTCACCCACGGCTCCCCCGTCAACATGAGCGGCAAATGGTTCAAGGCCGCGCACTACACCGTGCGCCGCGAGGACCAGATCATCGACATGGACGCCGTCGCCAAGCAGGCCGAGGAGGTCAAGCCGAAGCTGATCGTGGCCGGCGGCTCGGCCTATTCGCGGGCCTGGGACTTCAAGCGCTTCCGCGAGATCGCGGACAGCGTCGGCGCCTACCTCCTCGTCGACATGGCGCACTTCGCCGGTCTCGTTGCCGGTGGCGTGCATGCTTCGCCGGTGCCGCATGCCCACATCACCACTACCACGACCCACAAGTCGCTGCGCGGACCGCGCGGCGGCCTGATGCTGTGGAATGACGAGGCGTTGACCAAGAAATTCAACTCGGCGATCTTCCCGGGACTGCAGGGCGGCCCCCTGATGCATGTGATCGCGGCGAAGGCGGTCGCCTTTGCCGAGGCGCTGCGGCCGGACTTCAAGGTCTATGCGAAGAACGTCGTCGAGAACGCCAAGGCGCTGGCCGAGACGATGAAGAGCCACGGTTTCGATATCGTCTCCGGCGGCACCGATAACCATCTGATGCTCGTCGACCTCCGGCCGAAGGGCCTGAAGGGCAACGCCTCGGAGAAGGCGCTGGTTCGCGCTGCCATCACCTGCAACAAAAACGGTATTCCTTTCGACCCCGAGTCGCCGTTTGTCACCTCCGGTATTCGGCTGGGCACGCCTGCGGCAACCACCCGCGGCTTCGGCGTCGCTGAATTCCAGCAGGTCGGCGGCATGATCGCCGAGGTCCTGAACGCGATCGCGCAATCCTCCGACGGCAAGGCGCCGCTGGTGGAAGCCGCGATCAAGGAACGGGTCAAGGCGCTCACCGATCGTTTTCCGATCTATCAGTAAGGTCCAAGAAAACCGGTCAAGGTCAACGGATGCGCTGCCCGAACTGCAACAGTCTCGATACGCAGGTGAAGGACTCGCGTCCGACCGAGGACTCTTCCGTGATCCGCAGGCGGCGCGTGTGCGTCGCCTGCAATTTCCGCTTCACCACCTTCGAGCGGGTGCAGCTGCGCGAGCTCACGGTGATCAAACGCAACGGCCGCCGCGTGCCGTTCGACCGCGACAAGCTGATGCGCTCGGTGTCGATCAGCTTGCGCAAGCGGCAGGTCGAGCCTGAAAGGGTGGAGAAGATGGTCTCCACCATCGTGCGCGAGCTCGAGACCGGGGGTGAAGCCGAAATCTCATCGGAGGTGATCGGCGAGACCGTGATGGAACATCTGCGCACGCTCGACGACGTCGCCTATGTCCGCTTCGCCTCGGTCTACCGCAATTTCCGCGAGGCCAAGGATTTCGCCGACGTGCTCGGTGAGCTCTCCGGTGAGGAGGAAGCGCGGCTCGCCGCGATCCGCAAATGATCTTTCGCATCCTGGAGGATCAATTCGCGCAAAAGGCGCGCGAGTCCAGGGATGCCGACCGGCGCTTCATGGAGCTTGCGCTGGCGCTCGGCAGGCGCGGGCAGGGACGTACCTGGCCCAATCCCGCCGTCGGAGCCGTCATCGTCAAGGACGGCGTGATCGTCGGCCGCGGCTGGACCCAGCCCGGCGGACGGCCGCATGGCGAGCCTGAAGCGCTGCGGCGCGCAGGCGAGGCCGCGCGCGATGCCACGCTCTATGTCACGCTGGAGCCGTGCTCGCATTTCGGCAAGTCGCCCCCGTGCGCCGACGCAGTGATCGCCGCGGGCATCAAGCGCGTGGTCGCCGCGATCGAGGATCCCAATCCGGAAGTCGCGGGTCAAGGTCATGCGCGCCTGCGCGCCGCCGGCATCATAGTGGATGTGGGTCTGTGCGCGCGCGAAGCCGCTTTCGATCATGCCGGGCATTTCCGTCGCATCAGGGATCACCGCCCGCATGTGATCCTGAAGCTCGCGGTCTCGCCCGACGGCAAGATCGGTGCGGCTGGCGGCAAGCCGGTCGCGATCACCGGCGAGGCGGCGCGCAACCGGGTGCATCTCCTGCGGGCGCAGAGTGACGCCATCCTGGTCGGCATCGGCACGGTGCTGGCGGACGATCCGCAGCTCGACTGCCGCCTGCCGGGCATGGCGGTGCGCTCGCCGGTGCGCGTGGTGCTCGACCAGAACCTGCGCATTCCCGGCGCAAGCAAGCTCGTGGGCTCCGCGCGCGAGATTCCGCTGTGGGTGGTGGGTTCTGAACTCGCGGAGGCCGCGGCCGCCACGCGGCTCGGTGCTGCCGGCGCGCAGGTGATCCGCGTGCCGCCCGGCAACGCCTCGGGACTCGATCTTGCGGCGGTGCTGCATGCATTGGCCGGCAAGGGCATCACGCGGCTGATGGTCGAGGGCGGCAGCCGCGTCGCCGCGTCCTTTATCGCCGCCGACCTCGTTGACGAGATCTGGCTGTTTCGCGGCGCGGAGGCGGTGGGCGCCGACGGGGTGGATGCGCTCGCCGCATTGCCGCTGTCGAAAATCACGCAGTCGCAGGCCTACAAGGTTCATGCTAGCGAGACCTTCGACAAGGATACTCTCACCATCTACGAGCGCGCGTAATGTTCACCGGCATTGTCACCGATATCGGCGAGATCGTCGGCTTCACGCCGACCGCGCGGGGCCAGTTGCACCGGCTGCGCATCGCCTGCCGCTACGACCAGACCACCATTGCGGACGGCGCCTCGATCGCCTGCAATGGCGTCTGCCTGACGGTGGTCGCGTCCGGCGTCGAAAGCGGCAAGGACTCTGCTCAAAGGACATGGTTCGACGTCGATGCCGCGGCCGAGACGTTGGCGCTGACGACCGCAAAGCACTGGAGGGTCGGCACCAGGCTCAATCTCGAACGTGCGCTCAAGATCGGCGACGAGCTCGGCGGGCATATCGTCGCCGGCCATGCCGACGGCATCGCGACCCTCGTCAGCCGCGAGGACCTGCCCGACATGGCGCGGTTCGAGCTCTCCACGACGTGGGAGCTGGCGCGGTTCATCGCGACCAAGGGCTCGATCACGCTCGACGGCGTCTCGCTGACGGTTAATACGGTGAAGGACGTGAGCTTTTCGGTGCTGATCATCCCGCACACCCTGACGGTCACGACGATCGGCGGCTGGAAGGCGGGGAATGAGGTCAATATCGAGGTCGATCTGATGGCCCGCTACGCGGCGCGGCTGACGGAAATGAAGTGACGGCGTCTTTGAACTTGGCTTACCCGCTGGTGGCGACTACATAGCGCCAACCCCTGTGGAACGGATTTGACTATGGCAGACGCGCGGCGCGCACCCCTCAAGGACCAGACCGACATCTCCGGCGCACGCGCGCTGATTGTCGAGGCACGGTTCTATGACGATCTCCAGGACGCGATGCTCGAAGGCGCGGTGGCCGAGCTGAAGGCGGCCGGTCTGACCCATGACGTCATCACGGTTCCCGGCGCACTGGAGATTCCTGCGGCGATCACCATAGCGGTTGATGCCGCGGCCGCCAATGGCAAGCCCTACGACGCCGCGATCGCACTCGGCTGCGTGATCCGTGGCGACACCATCCATTTCGAGATCGTCTCGCAGGAATCCTCGCGCGCGCTGATGGACCTGGCGGTGGCGCGAAAGCTGCCGCTCGGCAACGGCATCCTCACCGTCAACACCGAGGCGCAGGCCTGGGCGCGGGCGCGCGCCAGCGAGCTGAACAAGGGCGGCGATGCCGCGCGGGCCGCGATTGCGATGCTGCGCATCAAGCGCCGGCTGGCGCGGGCTTGATCATGGCCGACAACAACAAGAAGCCGCCGGCCGGCACGGAGAAGAAGGCGAACCGGCGCGGTGCGGCGCGGCTCGCAGCCGTGCAGGCGCTGTACCAGATGGATATCGGCGGTGCCGGCATCAACGACATTTTTGCGGAGTTCGAGAGCCACTGGCTCGGTAACGAGGTCGAGGGCGACACATATCTCCCGGCGGAAGCGGCGTTCTTCCGCGACGTCGTCTCCGGCGTCGTGCGCGACCAGAAGAAGCTCGATCCGCTGATCGACGAGGCGCTGTCGAAGGGCTGGCCGTTGAAGCGCATCGAAGCGATCCTGCGCGCGGTGCTGCGGGCAGGGGCCTACGAACTGGAACACCGCAAGGACGTGCCGGGCCGCGTCGTCGTGTCCGAATATGTCGACGTCGCCAATGCCTTCGTCGACCGCGAGGAGACCGGCATGGTCAACGCGGTGCTCGACCAGATCGGCCGCCAGTTTCGCGGTGACGAGTTCGGGCGGGGGTAGATTGAGACGACGTCCGCCGTAGCCGTCATCCTGAGGTGCCGGAGCGAAGCGGAGGCCTCGAAGGACGGCGGCGTGCCACCGAAGGTGCATCTCGGCCGCGCATCCTTCGAGGCTCGCAAGGGCTCGCACCTCAGGATGACGGGTCTAGTGCCGTGACGCAGGACAAAGAAACGGTATCCGCCGAAGACTCCCTCATCGCGCGCTATTTCAAACCGCTGGCGACTGATCCCGGCGCGCTGGGGCTGGTGGACGATGCCGCCATCCTGCAGGCGCTCGGCAGCGACATCGTCGTCACCACCGACGCGGTGGTCGAGGGCGTGCATTATCTTGCCGCCGATCCGCCCGATACCATCGCGCGCAAGGCGCTGCGGGTGAACCTGTCCGATCTCGCCGCCAAGGGCGCCGTGCCGGCCGGCTTCATGCTGACGCTGGCGCTGCGCAGCAAGGAAGACGCCTGGCTCAGGCCGTTCGCCGATGCGCTAGGCGAGGATGCCAAGACCTTCGCCTGTCCGCTGCTCGGCGGGGACACGGTGTCGACGCCGGGGCCGCAGATGATCTCGATCACCGCCTTTGGCCGCGTGCCGCAGGGGCGGATGGTTGGCCGCACCGGCGCGAAGCCGGGCGACCGTATCCTGGTCACGGGGACGATCGGCGATGCCGCGCTCGGCCTCGATGTGCTCACGGGCGGGACGATGGCGGCCATGCTGACGGCAGATCAGGCCGCGCAGGACTATCTGATCGATCGCTATCGCCTCCCTCGGCCGCGCAATGCATTGGCCGGGGCAGTGCTCGCCCATGCCAGCGCAGCGATGGACGTGTCCGATGGTCTGGCAGGTGATCTTGCCAAGCTCTGCGCCGCCTCCGGCGTCAGCGCCTTGGTCGAGGCGCACCATGTTCCGCTGTCACCAGCCGCTGCGATGTCCGCCGTCGGCCTTGAAAGGCTCGTGTCCGGCGGGGACGATTACGAAGTTCTGTGCGCCATTCCCGAATCGCGCTGCGCCGATTTCATACGGGAGGCCGAGCAGGCTGGTGTCCGCGTCACGGCGATCGGCACCATCATCGCCGGCCAACAAGCGCCGCGATGGACGGGCGCAGAAGGCCGCAAAATCACACTGCGCCGCCTATCCTATAGCCATTTCTAGGCCCTGGTGCGGCCAGGCGCGTCTAGTCTCTCTGCTTTTTGGGGACAACCGGGTACTATCGGCAATCGCAAACCGGCGGATTTGATTCGGATGACAGCGACCTCAACCGCGAGCAAGCTGCAGCCTGTTCCCGGCAGGGAATGTGGAAGCTGCACGCTCTGCTGCAAGGTCTACAACATTCCTGAGATCCAGAAGCCTGCCGGCAAGTGGTGCGGGCAGTGCAAGCCCGGGCGCGGCTGCAAGATCCACGACAGCCTGCCGGACCAGTGCGCGGAATTCAATTGCCTCTGGCGAACGGATGCGGCGATGCCGGCGCAATGGAAGCCCGATCAGGCGAAGATGGTGGTCACCATCCATCCGATCAGCCGGAACATCCAGATCCAGGTCGATCCAGGCCTGCCATCGGCATGGAGCCGACAGCCCTATCACGATCACCTACGGCAATGGGCGACGAAGAACATGCCGAAGGGCATGCATGTGGTCGTTTTCGTCAACGAGCTGGCGACACTCGTTTTGCCTGACCAGGATGTGGCGCTTGGTCCCGTGACACCCGACCAGACGATCGCAGTTCGTTTGGAGCCTAGTCCGAACGGTGGCGTCTATGAGATCAAGGTCTCGACTACGCGGAGGACGGATGATGGCCAGACCTTCGAGATCGCGTCCTCATCCCGTCATCCTGTGAGGTCGGCGGCCTAGGCTTGGCCACGGCTGGGCTCGGTCCCTTCGGTAGGTCGCTTGCCTGTTCTGTGGCAAACGGGCGACTCCGGACCGGCCTAAATACTTGCCGAGATCGGCTTTTTCGGGTCATCCGGCGTTGCACCCTCAATTTGATTTTGGCAAGGTCGTGACCGACTAGGGCCGCGCCTTCGGGCAAGGAGCGGCCTTTTTCAAATCAAGGCGCCGCACCGCACGACGGAAAACAAAAGGCGCCGGGGGTACGTTCATCAAGGATCTGAGGCAAAAAATCACATGACAGCATTATGGTTGATTGTGCTCTGCGGAGTGCTTTCCGTCGTCTACGCGATCTGGGCGACGTCTTCGGTCTTGAGCGCGGATGCGGGGTCTCCGCGCATGCAGGAAATCGCGGCAGCGGTGCGCGAAGGCGCACAGGCCTACCTGCGGCGTCAGTACACCACGATCGGGATGGTCGGTATCGTCATCTTCGTGCTGCTCGCCTATTTCCTGGGGCTCTATGTCGCGATCGGTTTTGCCATCGGCGCGATCCTGTCGGGGGCGGCCGGCTTCATCGGCATGAACGTCTCGGTCCGCGCCAATGTGCGCACCGCCCAGGCGGCGACCACGTCGCTCGCGGGTGGTCTCGAGCTTGCCTTCAAGGCGGGCGCCATCACCGGCATGCTGGTGGCGGGTCTCGCGCTGCTCGGCGTGACCCTCTATTTCGGCTTCCTGGTCCATTCGCTGAAGCTTGCGCCTGACAGCCGCGTCGTGATCGACGCCATGGTGGCGCTCGGCTTCGGCGCCTCGCTGATCTCGATCTTCGCCCGTCTCGGCGGCGGCATCTTCACCAAGGGTGCGGACGTCGGCGGCGACCTCGTCGGCAAGGTCGAGGCCGGCATTCCCGAGGACGATCCGCGCAACCCGGCCACCATCGCCGACAACGTCGGCGACAATGTCGGCGACTGCGCCGGCATGGCCGCCGACCTGTTCGAAACCTATGCGGTGACCGCGGTCGCCACCATGGTCCTGGCGGCGATCTTCTTCGCCAAGACGCCGATCCTCGCCGACATGATGACATTGCCGCTCGCCATCGGCGGCATCTGCATCATCACCTCGATCATCGGCACCTTCTTCGTGAAGCTCGGGCCGAGCCAGTCGATCATGGGCGCGCTTTACAAGGGCCTGATCGCAACCGGCGTCCTGTCGCTGGTCGGCATCGCCGGCGTGATCTATTACCTGATCGGCTTCGGCAAGCTCGCCGGCGTCGACTACACCGGCATGGCGCTGTTCGAGTGCGGCGTGGTCGGCCTCGCCGTCACCGCGCTGATCATCTGGATCACCGAATACTACACCGGCACCGACTATCGTCCCGTGAAGTCGATCGCCCAGGCGTCGGTGACCGGCCATGGCACCAACGTGATCCAGGGCCTCGCCGTTTCGATGGAATCGACCGCGCTGCCCGCGATCGTCATCATTGCCGGCATCCTGGTCACCTACAGCCTCGCCGGCCTGTTCGGTATCGCAATCGCGACCGCCACGATGCTCGCGCTTGCCGGCATGGTCGTCGCGCTCGACGCGTTCGGTCCGGTCACCGACAACGCCGGCGGCATCGCCGAGATGGCGGGCCTGCCGAAGGAGGTCCGCAAGTCGACCGACGCGCTCGATGCGGTCGGCAACACCACCAAGGCGGTGACCAAGGGCTACGCGATCGGCTCCGCCGGTCTCGGCGCCCTGGTGCTGTTCGCGGCCTACAACGAGGACCTCAAGTTCTTCATTGCGGATTCCGCGCACCACGCCTACTTCGCCGGCGTCAAACCCGACTTCTCGCTCAACAACCCCTACGTCGTGGTCGGCCTGTTGTTCGGAGGTCTCTTGCCGTATCTGTTCGGCGCGATGGGCATGACCGCCGTGGGCCGTGCGGCGAGCGCGATCGTCGAGGAAGTCCGTCGCCAATTCCGCGAGAAGCCGGGCATTATGCAAGGCACCGACAAGCCGGATTACGGCAAGGCGGTCGATCTTTTGACCAAGGCGGCGATCAAGGAAATGATCATCCCCTCGCTGCTTCCGGTGCTGTCACCGATCTTCGTCTACTTCGTGATCTATGCGATCGCGGGGGGCGGGGCGGCCGGCAAGTCGGCGGCGTTCTCGGCCGTGGGCGCGATGCTGCTCGGCGTGATCGTGACAGGCCTGTTCGTCGCGATCTCCATGACCTCGGGCGGCGGCGCCTGGGACAACGCCAAGAAGTACATCGAAGACGGTCATTTCGGCGGCAAGGGCAGCGACGCCCACAAGGCGGCCGTGACCGGCGACACGGTCGGCGATCCCTACAAGGACACGGCGGGACCGGCGGTGAACCCGATGATCAAGATCACCAACATCGTGGCGCTGCTGCTGCTGGCGATCCTCGCGCACTGAACCTGCAGTGCGCGACAAGCGACAAACCCGCGGTGCAAACCGCGGGTTTTTTGTTGTTCGCTCTAAGAGACCGTCGCCATGAAGTTCGAGACGACCAGATGTATAGGGTGCGGCTGCGACATGTTGGCGGCAGACAGTGTTTGTCCAACTTGCGGCAAGGCGCAAAGGGGCTCTCGGCAATCCGGGCCTCGCACAATGTTGGCAGTCGCGCTGGCGGCGGCCATCCTCCTCGCCTTCAACTGGTTCAAATCCCCAGCGCCACAAGCGGGACCTACTGCACGTCCATCTGCAGCCCTTCCTTCTGGATGATGCCGGCGAACTTCTTCGTCTCGGCGTCCACGAAGGCGGCAAACTGGTCGGGCGTGCCGTAGTCTGCGCGGGCGCCCATGGCGACGATGTTCTTCTTGATATCGTCACGCTCGAGCATCGCCTTCACTTGAAGGTTGAGCGCTTCGACAATGGCGGGCTGCACACCCTTCGGCAGGAAAACCGAGAACCACGACGAGACGTCGAAAGCCGCGAGCTCCGGCGCGCTCTCGCGCATGGTCGGCAGGTTCGGCGCGAGGTCGCTGCGCTCAGTCGTGGTGACGCAGAGGCCGGTAAGGGTGCCGTTCTGTACCTGCGGCAGGCTCGGATAGAGGTTGTCGAACAGGATCTGGATGTCGCCGGCGAGCGCCGCCTGGAGCGCGGGACCGGCGCCGCGGAACGGGATGTGCGTCATCTTCAGGCCGGTGAGCTGCAGGAACCAGGCGCCGGTGAGGTGAGGGCTCTGGCCGACGCCGGAGGAGGCGTAGCTGAGCTTGTCCGGATTGGCCTTGAGATAGGCGACCAGCTCGGCGATCGACTTGATGCCGGTCTTGGGATGCGCCGAGACGATGTTCGGGATCCGGATCATGTTGGAGACCGGCTGGAGCTGGTCCGGCTTGTAGGTGAGGTTCTTGAAAATGCTGTAGGCGATCGCGTTAGGGCCGGGATTGCCTATCAGGATCGTGTGGCCGTCAGGCTTGGCGCGGACCACCTCGGCTGTGCCGATCGTACCGCCGCCGCCGGACCGGTTTTCCACCACGGCCGATTGGCCCCAGGCGGTCTGCAGATGCGCCGCCAGAAGTCGACCCATCACGTCGGTCGAACCGCCGGCGGCCGCCGGCACGACAAGGCGGACGTTTTCGGTGGGCTTCCAGTCCGCCAGACTCGATCGCGGCAGGATCGCTGCGGTCGAGAGGGCGGCAGCGCCGGTGAGCACGCGACGGCGGGACAGCAATTGATTGGGCACGAATCCACTCCCTGCATCTTGTTTTGCAGGGAGCGTATGGAACAGGACGCGCAACGGCAAGCCGCACGAAGCCGCAGGCTGAAGGCTCAGTTAAAGCTGAGCAGCTTGAAGATCGGCGTGAGGTAGCTCATCTCCTGGCCCGACGTCGGCGTGGTCCGGCTGATGAAGTCGAAGATCTTGCCGTCCTGGAGACCGTAATTCGCAAGCCGGCGCACGCGCCGGTTCTTGTCGAAATAGACCGCGATGACGCGCTGATCGACCACCCTCTGGTTCATGAAGGCGACCATGCGCTCGGAGCGCTGCGAGATGTAATAGAACACCTCGCCGTCGAGGGTTGCCACGGTGGAGGGGGTGCCCATCACGATCAGCACCTGGTCCTGGCTCGCGCCGATCGGAATCTGCTCCAGCGCGCCAGGCGGCAGGATATAACCCTTCTGGAACTGCTCGCCGGTGCAGCCGGCAAGCGCAACGCCAATCAGGGCCGCGGCCGCGAGCAGGCGCAAGCCGCGCCAATGTGCATGAAGGCCGCGCCGCTTGTCTGCACGCAGGCTGGTCTGGTTCGTTATCGTCATAGCGGAACTGATTCCGTCCCCTTGCGTCGCGCGAGGCGCTGAAGTACCGGGCGGAGGCTCTGAATGCAACACGCGCGCGCCCGCTTGCGGAAACCACAATGCTTTGGCCGTTCAATCACTTCAGGAAACCCCGCCTAGCCTCGCCGGGCACCATTGAAGCCATCTATGGCATGATCGTGACGCAGGCGCGAGAACCCATATTTTACCGCGACTTGGGCGTGCCGGATACCGTTAACGGGCGTTTCGATCTGTTGCTGCTGCACCTCTGGCTGCTGCTGCGCCGCCTGCGCACGGTCCAGGGCGCTCCCGGACACGGCGCCACCGAGCTGTCGCAGGCGCTGTTCGACCGCTTCTGCGAGGACATGGACGACAATCTGCGCGAGATGGGGATAGGCGACCAGACCGTTCCGAAGCGGATGCGAGCCTTCGGCGAGGCGTTTTACGGCCGGGTCCAGGCCTACGATCAGGCCATGGAAAGCGGCGGCGAGGCGCTGGCATCGGCGATCTGCAAGAATATCTTGAATGGGGTCGGCATGGACCAGGCGCAGCGGCTCGCGGCCTATGCCAGGGCTGTCGAGGCCGAGCTCGCCCGGACCGGCGAGGCCGCACTGCTGGGTGCGTCCTTCAAGTTTCCCCCAGCACTCCCTGAGGATGTCACGCCATGACCCGACCGATACCAGCAACCGGGCCCGATCCCTGGCGGGTGCCCGTCATCGTTGCACAGATCCCGGATACCGGCCTGCATCGCAAGCTCGAGGCCTCGGCCGCCGAGCGGCAGGCCATGGCCGAGACGGCTGGCTTGCGCGAGGTTGTCTCGGTCCAGGCCGACTTCGATGTCGTGCCGAAGAGCGGCAACCGGATCCAGGTTACGGGCCACGTTCGTGCCCGGATCGGCCAGACCTGTGTGGTCACGCTTGACCCGATGGAGAGTGACATCGACGAGGCGGTGGACCTGATATTCGCCCCCGAGGCCGAGGTCCGCCGCCTGGCCGACCTGATGGAGGAGGGGCAGGACGATCAGGAGCAGGTCGCCGACCCGCCGGAGGCGATCGTCAACGGCACTATCGACCTCGGCCGGCTCGCCACCGACGCCCTGTTCCTGGCGGTCGACCCCTATCCGCGGAAGCCGGGGGTCGTGTTTGAGCCCGAGGTCATCGCCCCCGATCCGGAGGACCATCCCTTTGCGGTCCTGAAGGCACTCCAGGGCAAGAAGAAAGACCAATAGCTGCCGTCTTTCCCAGAGGACCGCTTTGCTACGGGGCGCGAGGTGTTTGCGGTGGTGGTTTGAAAGGTCGAATTATCCGTTTGATTTTGATGCGTTTCTTGTGAATTACTCCGTCCGCGGCCCGATGCTCCCAGATGCAAAAGGCTGGGGGCAAGAGGTTGTTTCGGGATAACAAAACGCTATTGTCGCGCCCCGGTCCGGGTGCGGCGTGGCGCTTGACCGACCGCCATGTTCGTGGCGAACCCATTTGCGGCCCCGCTCGTTCAAGACCGCACCAGACCAGGTTTCCAGGACTTTTATGCCAAGCAAGGTTCGCATCGCGCTTGACGCCATGGGGGGCGACGCCGGCGCCGCCGTGGTCATTCCAGGCGCCGCCATCTCGCTTGATAGGCATCGCGAGATCGAATTCCTGCTGATCGGGGATCGCGCCAAGATCGAGCCTGAGCTCGAGCGCCACCCCGCGCTGAAGGCGGCGTCGAAGATCATCCATACCGATGTCGCGGTCAGCGGCGAGGACAAGCCGAGCCAGGCGCTGCGGCGCGGCCGCAGGACCTCCTCGATGTGGCTTGCCATCGATGCGGTGAAAAAGGGCGAGGCGGATGTTGCGGTCTCGGCCGGGAATACCGGCGCGCTGATGGCGATGTCGCGCTTCCACCTGCGCACGCTGCCGGGCGTCGACCGTCCGGCCATCGCCGGCATGTGGCCGACCAGGCGCGGCGATTCCGTGGTTCTCGACCTTGGCGCCAGCATCGGCGGCGATACGCATCATCTGGTGTCGCTCGCCATCATGGGCGCGGCGATGGCCAGCGTGCTGTTCAACAAGAAGCGACCCACGGTCGGCCTGCTCAATATCGGGGTCGAGGAGATCAAGGGGCACGAGGAGATCCGCGAGGCCGGCGAAATCCTGCGCGCCAGGAACCTGCCCGAGCTCGACTATCTCGGCTTCGTCGAGGGCGACGGAATCGGCAAGGGGGTGGCCGACGTCATCGTCACCGAGGGCTACAGCGGCAACATCGCGCTGAAGGCCGCGGAGGGAACCGCGCGGCAGATGGCGGAATTGCTCCGGGACGAGATGAAGCGGAGCTGGCTGTCAAAGCTCGGCTATCTCTTTGCGCGCAACGCCTTTCAGGCCCTGCGGAACAAGATGGACCCGAACAAATCCAACGGCGGCGTGTTGCTGGGGTTGAACGGGATCGTGGTCAAGAGCCATGGCGGAATCGCTGCCGAAGGCTTTGCCTATGCGATTGATGTTGGCTATGAGATGGTCAAATTCGATCTCCTCAACAAGATCAATCAGATGCTCAACCGCGAAGGTGGTGCACTCAATTCCGTGCAGGCCGCGCAGGAGGCTGTTTCGTGACTCAAATTCGTTCGGTCGTGCTGGGCTGCGGCTCTTATTTGCCGGAGCAGGTGGTGACCAACGCCCAATTGGCGGCGCGCATTGACACGTCCGACGAGTGGATCGTGCAGCGCACCGGCATTCGCGAGCGGCATATCGCGGCCGAGGGCGAGTTCACCTCGCACTTAGCGCTGAGGGCGGCGCAGGCCGCGCTCGCCGATGCCGGCGTGGACGCGCAGTCGATCGACCTGATCGTGCTCGCGACCTCGACCCCTGACAACACCTTCCCCGCCAGCGCGGTCGCCGTGCAGCACGGGCTCGGCATCAACCATGGCGCGGCCTTCGACCTTCAGGCGGTGTGCTCGGGCTTCGTGTTCGGGCTCGCCGCCGCCGACAATTTCCTGCGCACGGGCGCCTTCAAACGCGCGCTGGTGATCGGCGCGGAAACCTTCTCGCGCATCCTCGACTGGACCGACCGCGGCACCTGTGTGCTGTTCGGCGACGGCGCCGGCGCGGTGGTGCTGGAGGCGCAGGAGCAGCCGGGCAATGCCGCGACCGACCGGGGGATCGTGACCACGCATCTGCGCTCTGACGGCCGTCACAAGGCGAAGCTGTTCGTCGACGGCGGCCCGTCCTCGACCCAGACCGTCGGCCATCTGCGCATGGAGGGCCGCGAGGTCTTCAAGCACGCGGTCGGCATGATCACCGACGTGATCGTCGATGCCTTCAAGGCGACCGGGCTCAATGCCGACAGCATCGACTGGTTCGTGCCGCACCAGGCCAACAAGCGAATCATCGACGCGTCCGCGCACAAGCTCCATATCGCGCCGGAGAAGGTGGTGCTGACGGTGGACCTTCACGGCAACACGTCGGCGGCCTCGATCCCGCTGGCGCTGTCGGTGGCGCGCAAGGACGGCCGCATCAAGCGTGGCGACCTGGTTCTGCTGGAAGCCATGGGCGGCGGCTTCACCTGGGGCTCCGCGCTGGTGCGCTGGTAAGCCACAGTCGATAAAATTTTGCCCGAATCAGATCGGATTATCGATGCGCCTGCATTGATGAGCGCTGTTGACCGCCGTATCGTAAGCTCATAATTTCAGACAACAATTGTTCGCCGTGATGTGGGGCAGGGCGATGACCGATCAAAGTAAAACCGTAACGCGTGTCGATCTCTGCGAGGCCGTCTACCAGAAGGTGGGGCTGTCGCGCACGGAATCGTCTGCCTTCGTGGAACTCGTGCTGAAGGAGATCACCGATTGCCTTGAGAAAGGCGAGACGGTGAAGCTGTCCTCGTTCGGCTCCTTCATGGTCCGCAAGAAGGGTCAGCGCATCGGTCGCAACCCCAAGACCGGCACCGAGGTGCCGATCTCGCCGCGCCGGGTCATGGTGTTCAAGCCGTCGGCGATCCTGAAGCAGCGGATCAACGCCCAGCACCGCACCAATGGCGACGCCAGCAAGGCGCAACCCGAGGCGTAATCCGCCCTTCGGATAAGGATTTGGCATTTGGACAAGGCGCCGGATGCGTTCCGAACCATCAGCGAAGTAGCGCAGGAACTCGACATTCCGCAGCACGTGCTGCGGTTCTGGGAGACCCGATTCTCCCAGATCAAGCCGATGAAGCGCAGCGGCGGCCGCCGCTATTACCGCCCCGACGACGTCGACCTGCTCAAGGGCATCCGCCGTCTGCTCTACGGGGAGGGCTACACCATCCGCGGGGTGCAGCGGATCCTGAAAGAACACGGCGTCAAATCGGTGCAGGGTCTCGCCGACAGCGCCGCCGCGGTCTCGTTCGGCGCCATCGAGGACGCCGTCGGCGCCAGCCTGATGGAGCCCGAGGAGGAGACTGGCGTCCGCGGCGCCCGCGACAGCGACGATGACGATTACCAGGGCGAGGAGGAGGAGGGCATCGACTTCCGCTTCTCCGAGACCGACGACGAGGAAATCCTCACCACCTTCCGCAAGGGCGGCACCCCCGCCGCGCCCGCCGGCCCCAGCGCCATCGACCGCGAGCGCCTTGGACGGGTGCTCGCCGAGCTCATCGCCTGCCGCGAGATGCTGGATCAGGCGCTCAAGGACGCCTGACGCCGGATCTCCTCGGCTTTGGGCCAGTTCCGGTGCCCTCCGGCAGAGGCAGCAAAATGGTGTCACCTCGCCTTGCGCAAACCGGCGATCCTAGCTAATGGAACGACGTTCGGAGCGTGGCGCAGCCCGGTTAGCGCACTAGTCTGGGAGACTAGGGGTCGGAGGTTCAAATCCTCTCGCTCCGACCAATTTTCTCAATATGATCAAGGTCTGTTTTGGGTGGTTGGTTTGCAGCCGACCGCCCGTTTGCAGATAGTTTGCAGTTTTGTTCGCCCGCCGTTCTTTGTGTCCTGGTCTGTTCGTTCGCAATTCAGAGAATAGCCCCGCCTCACTGATCGGAACCATCGCGGTCTAAAGGCGATTTTACCCGGCATGGAAAGCGACCGGGATATTTTGGCAATCCAACGGAAGCTGGCGCACTGCCGCCAGCTTGCGAAAGACTTTCCGGATGGCCCAACGGCCAAGCATATCCGGGAGCTTGAGAACGAACTCAGAGCCGAGCTAGCGGCTGAGTTACGCGGCACAACAGTCAGCAGGTAGGACTACGCGGCGTTTGCTTTCGTCAACCATGATGCGGCACACTTGGGGATGGAACTCGCAACCGATTCCCCTCGGCCAAAGAGCGACTGGACCAAAGAAGAGTTGGCCCAACTCATTCGGCTTGCCCAAGAACGCAGCACGGCGACAGTAGCAGCCAAAGCACTGGGCCGGCACGTTAGCTCAGTGCGCAGGCAGGCACGGGAGCTGGGGATACTGCTCTACAAAGACTAAAGCCGCTTTAGGGGGGCGGAACCAGCTTCTGCTTCCGGAGTTAGCCGGGCATGCCGCGAGAGATAAAGATAACGCTATGGTCACTAGCCGCCGCCTGTGCAGTGGCGTTTAGCTTCGCGGCTGTCCTCTCTCCTCACTAATTGAATATGCAAACCAGGCTTGGAGGCCGCCTCAGTGGGCGGCCCCTTTTGCTTGAGCTATCCGGTCGCGATGTTCTTCCAGCTTTGCGATAGCGTTCGCTGCCAGAACGCCACGGCGGGCCAAATACGCGTCAATCACGCGCTGAGCCTTGTCGACGGTCCAGGTTAGGGCCTCAGCAATCTCCGGGGCCGTGGCGCGTGCCTCAGCTAGAAGCGTCGCTGCCGTGCCCCGGTTGTCGTGGAAGTTTAGATCGCCCGCGCCGACCGCGTCGGCATCCTCGCGCCAATGTTCGTTGAAGTAGCGCTTGGTGTAGGCCTTACCTGTTAGCGTTAGCATGATCAGCGCGCCGGTGCGGGGCAGGGCGTCCAGGTGCGCCTTCAACTCCCGGGTCGCGGGAATCCAAAGCATCTTGCCGGTTTTGCTGGACCGGATTTGCACGCGCTGGCCGTCGTAGCGCGTCCAGGCAAACATGCGGACGTCGCTGGCGCGCATCGCGGTGTTTCGGACCAGAATCATCGCCGTCGTCATAGCGGGCCGCGCGGTCTTGATGAATTGCTGCTGTAGCTCATCCGACCACGTTTTGTCGGCGCGGTTGCTCTTGTAGAGCCGGTGGAAGGTCGGGATGGGGTGGTGCTTGATCCGGCGCTGCTCTTTGGCGAACGAGAGCACTCGGCAAAGCGCTGACATGAGGTTGTCGGCCGATCGACGGGAGGTCTTACCCATCTCCTGGTGCCACGCGAGGGCGTCCGCCGCGAAGGCGTCGGCGTCGTCGGAGTTGTTGAACGTTTCCTCAGGGACGGTCCCCCATTGCTGTTCAATGCGCTTGAGCTTCCAGGGATACTGCTTCCGGGACTCTTCACTTAGCGCGGCGTAGGTGCTTGACGCGTCGAACAGACGAATGAGATCGGTGAGCGTCTTGTCGCTCCGGCGTCGGCTCCGCTTCTCTGCCTCAGCATAGGTCTCAGCGAGCCTATCCGGGTCCAACCGAATGCCGGTGGCGCGATGGTAGAAATAGATTTTGACTGCGCCGTCGGCCCGAAGCTTGGGAACGCGGTTGATGCCCTTGAGCTTAAGCGGCTTGGGTCTTACGCGCATTCTCGGCTTTCCAACGCTGGTAAGGGGTCAGTTCTGGGGCAGATTCTGTCACAAGCCCCGATGCCCGGTCTAGGGCAGCGTCAAGGGCTTTCCTGTCCCAACGGGTGGTCCCAGGCATTGCCCTGGGGATAAGTCCCTTGTGAACCCATCGGTCAAACGCGGCGAGGCTGTTGCAGCCGACGTATTCGGCTGCCTCCTGTTTCGTTAGCCCGCGCTTGGTGAGAGAGTGCACTTCCGTTCGTCCTGGTCGCTACTGATGACTTGCATATAGCGAGGACGTTGAGGATCACGCGCGGAAAATGCGACCTGCCGAAGGGCCGCTGCGGATCGCATGGCGATGATAGAGGCGGTCGGATATGAGTATTGGTGTTTGCAGATTGAGGGGGCGGATATCGTGAAGGGCCAGTGGTTGGGACGTGTCTCTGGGTCAAATGCCGGCGTTGCTGTCCTAGAAATGGATAAGGTCGGACCCAACTATGAGGGCCGCGCTTACGTGTTTGACGATGACTGGTCCTTACCTTCGACGGCTGCGTTCGTCCAAATCCCAGCGGACCGAGAGTCCTTTAAGCTCGACAAGGTCCCGCTGACCCCACTTGATCCACATACGCTAGACTTCGCGCACTGGGATCATCTTAAAGCTAGCTATCCGAACGCTATCTTCCCCAAGACCATCGATACCGACTGGAATTGGAACGGCGACCAAATCTCAGTCAAATGGAAGTCGGACATAGGGAGTTTCGGTAAGGCGGAACTCCAGCGCAGCAGCGCGCGCAGGCCCTCGGACCTCATTCCGCTTGAGATCCATTCGTGGGACGAATTTCGCAGGTATGTGCGAGACCTTGAGCATTACCGTTACATTTACAGAGGGCAGGAGAATAGCCAGTGGCGGCTCTGCACGGCTTTTCATCGAACAGAGCGATCGGACCTCATAAGATTTCTTCAGGTCGATGTGCCGGCGCTGCAACAGCAGCTGAGCAGCTTGACGGCGCACGTCTTCAATTTGATCAATCCTATTGAGAACGCGGCATTCATAAGCTTAGCGCAGCATCATGGATATCCCACTCCGCTGCTAGACTGGACCTACTCCCCGTTCATTGCCGCCTACTTTGCGTTCAAGCGGGTTCATCAGCCCAATGGTAAGATCAGGATTTTCATCTTCGATCGAACGCAATGGCGCAATGACTGGAACCAACTGCAGAAGCTGACGCCGGCTCGTCCTCACTTCTCAATTCTGGATGCGATCGCGATAAACAACCAACGCATGATCCCCCAGCAGGCCCTCTCGACTGTAACGAATGTGGAGGACATAGAAGAATACGTGGAATCCAAATCCAAAGAGCGCTCCGGGAGACAATACCTCCAGGCCATCGACTTGCCTGTCGAGCAGCGGAAAGACGTTCTAACAGAGCTGAGCATGATGGGCATCAATGCCGGCTCGCTCTTTCCCGGATTAGATGGTGCATGCGATCAACTGAGGGAGCGCTTTTTTGGAATCTAGGCCTCCTCAGGGCCATGAATAGGAAAGGGCGCGGTGTGACCCGCGCCCTTTCGGTAAACTCCTTAGATCGAAATCCCAATAGGCACGACTTCTTTGCGCCGTTTCTTTTCCTCCGGCGTATCCGGAAGATCATCCGCGACCTGATTCAGCATGAACGCCAGTAGGACGAATTGCTTGCTGTAGGACATGGCTTGCGATCTGGTCAGGTCGCCAATGCGAGGCTCACCAACGACGGGAAGTTTTTGCTTCCGCATGGCGGCTCGCATCTCCTTGATTGAGGTCGCAACGCTCGGCGTAAGTTTTGCGACCAGATCGTCGGCGACCTCTTTGTTGGTTTCCTTCGCGCGTCCGGTCCTCTTGAACTTAAGGTCGAGCGCTTCTCGCGAGGCACGCTCTGCCCTACTCAGCTCTCTCGGCATTCACTTCTCTCCATGTCACTGGTTGAACTATTCTCCCCTGAAAAATCAGCCGGCGCTGATCCGGCGCCGGCTGAGCACTGACAGAGGAGACGAACGGCTGAAGCTGTTCGGTAAGCGCGATATAGCGTTGGACCTTCCGATCGCGCGCACAAATTTTAGGCAGCTTCCTTATCCTCACCGCGAGCTGATTCCGGCCATGCGTCATGGCCGAACATCAGCAGCTCGCCCGCGACCTCATCGAGCTTGACTGACATTTGGTGCAAGGCCGCCTCGTCGAGCGGCGGCAGGCCGTGGTCGCCTGCGAACTCCCGCACCGTCGAAAGGAGTCGCCGGACCAGGAGCTGGCGCTTCAATTGGAAAGTCGTCTCGGAAATGAACTTCGTCGTCATCAAATGCCCCATGGCAGCTATCACCGGAATGGTGATCCACGTGCCATAAGACTCATGTCCTTTTAGTTGCGTCAATCCCGTAGTTCTACCATAAGTCAGCACTGACTTACATCGCGCCGGGACAGCTATTCCCATCGACCACTCAGCTTAGTCCGCGCGGCGATCGTCGTCTCGATCTCTTGCACCATCTCCCGGAGCCGTTCAGCCAGCCGTTCGAACAGCGCGCGCGTCTGCCTGTCGGGCGCAGTTCTCCCCAATCGAGCACAATCGTCCGCCTCCGCCCGAAACTTTTCGAGCGTCGCAATCAGCTCTTCCATCCGCTAGATCCCCACCCAAGCGTCAATGCAACGGGAGTTTAGAGGACAGCCATCGGGCGCATACTGGGAAATTTCCCAGGGTGCCGGCGCACCGCGCCCCCTTTCTGAGTTCACGAAGCCGTGGGTTGCACACCCTGCGCCGCATCATAGCTTTGTCGCGCTGCTCGCGTCTTAATCTGCCCCCCAGCCGAAGACGCGGGTGGTCGGCCGCCCCCGGGCAATTCATGATCTTGTTACCTCCAGGCTCGGGGGCGGCGGCAAATCCGGGACTATCGTTCCCCTCGGATGATCCGCCGGACCTCGGTGTAGGTCCATTCGCCTTCACGGCGCAGCGGCTGATTGATGGTGAAGGTGCGGCCCTCGATTATCTTGGCAACCCGCCGCTGCCGCTTGAACAAGTAGTCCACCCAGCCATCACTGTAGAGGGGCCTGAACAGGAGCTGCTTGTGAACGCCCGGACCCTTCCAAGTGCCCCAAGCCTCCTTCATCGCGTCTCTAATCTTCCGGTCGATCCTGGTCGATTCAGTCGGCGGTAGGAAGGCGCCGTGGATATGCAGGCGGCCATGGTCGCTGATGTCGATGGCGAACAAGTAGGGGAAGGCAGCGCCGAAGGCCTTCCGTAGCTCTTCGTCCAGAGAGCGCTTTAAAGAGTCTACAAAGCCCCCGGGGCGGCCTTTGGCTAGCTTTATGGCTTCCGGAGTCAGATTGAACGTGAACGCCACGGCGGGCCTGTCTGCGATCAGCAGGGCACCGGTCGCGAACACCAGCTTGACCTTGTCGCCTGTCAGAGACCAGAGGGGTATGTTGTTGTCCTTAGCGGGTGTCTTAGAGGATGCCTGTGAAGGGGTGTGATGTGCCACTGAAGATGACACGCCAGGCGCGGCGTCATCAGGGGCTCGAAAGGCCTGTATCTTCCGAAGGATTTTGCTGTCTTTGGCCGGCGATCGGCGGACCCGCTGCGAGACATTTTTCGACCGCGATCGCCCGACATTTTTCGACCGCTTTGTTTGGTCGCGGTCCTTCGGAATAGAGCTGGCAGCGCTATAATCAAGTTGATCGGACGTTCTCTTAAGCAACGGCACGTTCAGGTCCTCCAGAAAGCCGCCCGGGTTCGCCTCCGGGTGGCTTTCGCATTCAAGTGGGTTCAATACTGGCCTATAGCGGCGGCAGACCGGGTTCCTCGCACTTTCTCACCGCAGCACGCCGCCGGGCCGCCGTTGGGTCCGGAGTTCCTGGGCGATCAAGGTCCTGATGTGATGCTGGGCCGACTGGGCGATGCTCTCGCCCATGCGCTGATGGTCCTGTGAAGACTGGCCGGGACTACCCTGCACGGTGACTGCGATCTGCGGCGCGATGACATTAGAGGGAGCGATCATGGGAGCAGCCCCGCTGCCGGTGCCGCCGAACAAGCCACCGTCCGCGAACCTTGGAATCCGATCACTGTTGATCGCCTCCAGGACGGCGCGGTGCTTCGCCACGGCGGACGCGCGCACCACGAATTCGCCATTGCTGAGCCGTGCCGGGATGCTGTCGGACGTGCCGCTTCCTGGTCCGGCGATGTAGCCGCCGTCTGCCTTGGCTAGGGGTGCAGTGCCGCCGACCAGTCCGCCGTCGCTGAAGCCGAACGCGCCGCCAAGCGAGCGCATGATCGGCTGCACGATCAGCATCTTGATCATGGCCTCTTCGAGCGCCCGCACGATCGACCTAGCCATGCTCGCAAAGCCGTCGCTAACGCTCTTGGTCCCGTCCAGGATGTCCGCGAGTCCGGTCGTGAGGCTGCTGCTCATGGTGCTGCCGATCGAGCGCATGGCCTCATTGGTCCGCATGGCGGATGCCTCAACCGAATTCAGGGCCGTCCCGACGTCCGGATAGAGGCCCTTCAACTGTTCGGCAATCTGCACGTCCTGGGGATCGAGTAGCGAGGTCTGCCGGCCACGCCGGATCGATTGCGCCACGGTCGCCTTTTCGATGGCTTCGGTGGCCTCGCCATACGCGGTTGTGACTTCCTGGATGCGCTGGCGCTGTTCGGCCGTCACGACGCCTTCGCCCTTACCAGCGGCCGCGTTGGCCTGCATGGCGACGGTCTCAAGCTGTGCGGCCACCTTGGCGCGCTCGCGGGCGGCCGTGGTCAAGTCCAGCCCGGCCGCTTCCGCCTGCAATGCGGCGGTGCGCTTCTCAATGCTGTCGGCCGCCGTGTCGAGCTTGTCCACGTCGCTGCCGGAACTGATCTTCGTCGGTGCAGCGCCGGTGCCACGCGTCCGGCTGGGCGCCGGTGGGCCATACTGCTCCCCGTTCGCCGATAGCGCTGCGATTTCCTTTTGCAAGCGGTCGCGGTGCGCCTCCAGGTCGGCGGTGGTGCCGCCATAGACCTGTCCGATGCCAGGAATGGACAAGGGCGGGAGGTTTACGCTGCCGAGAAGGCCGCCGCCGGTCCCGTTCAGGCGAGCATTGACCTGGGCCAGCGCGTCCTGCTTCGCATCGAGATCAGTGGAACTCGCCGGCATTCCGGGAATGCGCGGAAGCTTGTTCGATAGCTCCACCGCCTTGGCGATGTAGCCGATCACGTCGGCCCAGGCGCCCTTGATATCCATCATGACACTAGCGAGATCGTCCCAGGACGGCTTGAGCGCGGTCGATAGGCGCTGATGCGCGAGCTTGAGCTGGTCGTCGACTTCCTTCGCGCGCTCCACCAATGCATTGCTGAAAATACCGTCCGCGTTGGCGCTGGCCTCCCTGATCGTCTGCAACATGCTTTCGGCGGAGGTTTTGCCTTGCCGCATGCGGTCGACAATCTGGGCGCCGAACATCTTCTCGCCGAGGTCCAGACTCGCCGCATGCTGCCCGATCTGGTCGAGCTGAATGATGGCCGCGAGAACGGCCTTGCTCTTGTCCTCCTGGGTTTGAGCGTCCCGGAACAGAACCAAGCCTTGCAACTGTTGGCCGGCAGCTTTGGCAATCGTGTCGTTGTAGACGCGCAAGGCCTTCTCCACGCCGGTGATCTTCTCTTCGCCGACGCTCCACTCGCCGACGTCAATCGGCGACTTATCCTTGGTCGCCTGGAAGGCGTGGTCGAGGGCGGATTCGAGCTCGCCAGCTTCGACCTTGAGCTTGCGTGCCTCGCTGGTGAAGGCCTGAAGAAACGCGGGCGAGACGCCAAGGTTTTGGGCCTTGTCCGCGATATCGACCATTTGCTGCATCTGCTCGCGGGCGCCGCTGATCGCGGCCGTCATGAGCTTGTAGGCGCCGACGGCCAGCGCGACCTTGCCGGCGAGATCGAGGGCGCCGCGCGCCATGGTCGCAAAGATTGCGTCCTTAGCGAAGTCCTTGTTCATGTCCAGGAACTGCTTGGCGATCTGGCGCGTAGCGGTGCCGGTCAGCGATGACGTTTGCCGCAGTTGTTCCTTCAACTGGTCGAGGTTGAGCTTAACGGGGATGGTCAGGCTAGCCATTGTCCGCCCCCACAAAGAGCGCGGACAGGACAGCGCTCGCGAGCATCACGTTCGCCGCCAGAGGTTTGCCGCGAACGTGGGTATCGAGCAGCGCGTCAACGTCGCGCTCGGGCATGCCTCCGCCGATCAACCCTAGTTCGATCAGGCGCTCTACGTCTTCTGGACTGTAGGTGCCCGCTTCAAAGCGCGCCAGAACGGGGGCGGGCGCCGGGCCACGATAGCTCATAACGCGGCGAACCCAAGGGTGCCCCAGGTCGAACGTATGGGTGCCGCCGGCCCAGGTAATCTCGCGGGAAGTCTCAGTCATTTAGAACCTCATTTACAGCTTCGTTGATCGCCTGCTGCATGTCGTCGCGCATGGCGTTGTAGGTGGAATAAAAGAAAGGGCGCGCCGGCTGGTGGCTTGTCCCGAATTCAAAGCCGAGCGCGTAATCATAAGGCTCGCCGCTGCCCTCGCGGACTTCCTTGGTCGTCATGTCGCCGCCCGCCTCAACGAAGTATTCGAGATCATGGGCGCCGGCAGCGACGGTGCACGACGCTTCTAAGGCGCCGGTCTCTGGCGACTGCTCAAGCGACCGCAACGCGGCGCGCTGGGCGTCGGAAAGGCGGAATGCCTGCTCTCGCAGAACGTCCGATAAATGCTCAGTGAGCTTGTCCGGCAGCGATTGCAGGTAGGCGTCCAGGTCGTCGGCCATTAAAGCACCAGCATGTCGGCAGTGATATCGGGGTTGTCGAGGAACGAACCGCCTTCACCGGCAGCGGCGCGCGACACGGCCATCCAGGTCGCGCTTACGCCGTCAATCCGATCGGTCGACTTGGTTTTGTGGATGATCCGGTTCGAGTTTGCGTCGGTGTGGATTGCGACGTTGGAGAAGTTCCAGCGCAAGATCGGGTGTCCACCGTGGCGGAATTTCCCGCCGATGATTGCGGCCTCAAGGGTGTTGAGTGCCGGCGATTGCGTCACCCAACCCTGCCGGATCATGACGACCGGAAAGCCTTCCTCTTGCAGCGGTGCAATCACGGCCTGGGCATAGGTCACGTCAAAGCCGACTTCCTGGACCTGGAAGCGCTCGGCAAGGCCTCGGATGTAGTCGGCGACTGCGGCGTTATCGATGACGTTTCCAGGCGTGGCTGTCAGGAAGCCATCGCGGCTCCACTGCTCATAGTTCACGCCGTCAACGTCGCCGCGCCGGAGAATGTCTGCTTCGGGGCAAAAGAAGTGCGGCAACACGGTGTAGCCATCGCCATTCTTGAAGCACGCGACGACTGCGGAGAGGTCTGTGGTTTTACTCATGTCTACGCCAACCCAGCACGGCGCGCCGCGCAAGGCCTCATAGTCGAGCGGTGCCGCGCCGCGATCGTAGGTAGCCATGTCGACAAAAGGCGAGGTCGAATGATCGAGCCAGACGTTCAAATTATATTGGCGGAAGGTCTCTCGCGACGTGACGCTGGTTGCGCCTTCACGTGCGAGTTGCCTCAAGCCCTCGATGTCCTGATACTGGAGCGTCAGGCCGGGGTTCGAACGATACCAGAGGGCTTCGTCGGTCCAATCGGCATCAGCCGGCGTTTCGAACAAAATCGGAAGTAGGCTCGGGTCGTCCATTTCCCCGCTTGCGACCTTGCGAGCGCGGTCGACAATCTCGTAGGCAATGTTTGCTTGGCCACGACCGGCAGTCGTGGCAACCACCATCAGGGAATTCTGGGTTTTTGGAAGCGCTGACGTAAGCGCTTTCCAGAGTTCAGGATTCTTCCAGATGTGAAGCTCGTCCACAAATACGAATGCCGGCGAGCGACCATGGGCGGGCGCACCCTCGCCACTAATTGCTTCCAGAAAAGAAGCATCCCTTCGAAATTCGATCTTTTTGACTGAGTTGTGGGCATCGTAAATCCTCGTTGCGGCAATCAATCTAGTATCGCAACGGATGATACCGGCTGCCTCGCGAAAACCAAGCCCGGCTTGTTGGCGGTCGGATGCCGCAAAAATAGCCTCTCCGCCAGGCCGGCGCTCCGGCCCGATCGTGTGCAGCAGGGACAGTGCACCGGCCAGAGAGGTTTTCCGGTTGCCGCGAGGCAGGAGAAGGACAACCGTCTTGACCTTACGGGTGCCATTCGCATGCCTCGGCCCATAGATCCGCCGAACAATACGTTCTTGCCAAGGATCAAGCTGGAATGCATTCCCTCGCGCTGTGCTCTTAGGATGGCGCAGCCGGCGCAGGAACGTCACCGCGCGTTCGCCATGGCCAAGCGGGTCGTCGATCGGGCTATCGTCGAAAAGCCAATCAGGATACGGCGAGCGGATCATCGTCACTTTCAGGAGCGTCTTCCCGGACAGCCGGCCGCGAGCGCGACACTGGGGTTAGGCCCAGCTCGGCGGCGAGTTGGCGCGCTGTGACCATGGCCTTGTCTTGCATCCGGCAAAGCCTGGGATCGATGCCGGCGCGCAACAGCAATTCAATGTCGCGGATGCGGCCTATTGCGATGCAGTAGCTTTCCAGGCAGCCCAGATCGGCAGGCGTGAGGATGCGACGCTTGACCAGCTCCGGCATGACGCGCCGGAATTCCTGCTTAGCGTATTTCGACAACCAGGCCGGTGGCGGTAGCTCGGTGAGCGGTTCGCCCTCGACGGACAGTTCTGGTTTTCGGCCCTTCATTTTGGCCCCCGAATTGGACCGGACTTGCGTCGCAACCGGGTGCGGATAGGCTTCAGGGGGGCTGAGGAGATTCGATGGACAAAAAACCGATTTCGAGTGGCGATTTGAGCTGGATCATCATTGAGCAATTGAGAGAGAGCGGCGTTGATTTGGTCGGCCTTTCGGTCGTTCCCCATCACGCCAAAGGCGAGTGGCGCGTCGTTGTCGCGACAAGGAGCCGAAGCCGTATCACGCCGCATGGCTTTAAGCGTCTCGAAGCAATAGAGAAAAGGCTTCGCTCCATTTACGCGCTGCATGAGTGAGATCATGGGCCAATCCGCTCGCACGTGATGTCCATTCCGACGCGGCGGCCGATCTCAGTGATGCCGGTGACTTCGTATTGGTGGCCTTCATAAAGCAGCCGATCATTGAGGCTGAGGCTCGCGAAGTAATACATGCGGAAGGTCAGCACGGCGTTGGCGGTGTGCCCGCGAGCGCCCTCCAGGTCGTCGATGGCGTTCTTGAGCAGTTGCGCCCGCATGGTGGCGAACGTCGTCCAGGTCTCTACGGGCGTGCCGTAGAGGTCCAGGCCGGTGGTGCGCCGTTGGATTTCAACAAGACGGTCGAGGTTGCCGGCGCGCATGTCAGTTCGCCTTCACGATGGCCGCAACGGCAACTACACCATGCGAATACGAGCCATGCGGGTCCCGGAGATACCGGGTTTGGTCGGCTTGCATGTCATGCACGGTGAAGCCGTCGATCGGCAGCACGCCGTCGGCCTGGGCGTCGATCCGCAGCGCCGCGACGACAGCGGAAACGGCTTCCTTGCACTGGACCAAACCGGGCTCTGCGAACCAGACGTGCAGCATGGCATGCGTCGTCGCGTCCCAGCGCCGGAATACGGTCTGTCCCTCGCCGATGTAGACGGCCGGCATGATCTCCGGCCGGCCATTGGCGTCCATCACATGATCAGCCTGGACCAGAGCCATGAGTTCCGGGCTCGCGATGAGCCGCGCTCGAATGGCCTTCTGAAGGGCGAGAGAGGGGTCGGAAACGGCCATTTCAGAAGGCAAACGCGCGGTAAGGGGCCAGCAAATCCAAGAAACCGAACGGCAGTTCCTGGGCAGTGACACCGACAACGCTGGCCTCACGATTTTGATAGAGGTGCGCGGTCAATTGCAGCACGGCCTCGTTCACTGGGGCGGGAGTGCTGTCGGTATCCAGATTTGCGGCCGTATAGGCGCCAATCCACGCCTTCGCCGCTGCCAGCTTGTCAGTAAGCAGCGCGTCGTCGGCGTCGAACGTGACGTTGAGGTGCGCTTTCGCCTGCTCCAGGGTGATGCCGGGCATGGTCAATAAATCTCCAATTTTCGGCTCTCTTGCGTCGGGGGAATGGACCGGTCGTGGCGGCTTTTCGCGTTCGTTGAGGCCTCCCCCCGGGTGTGTGACGCGATGATGTGGCGCTGCGCTTCGTCGCGCTGTGCGGCTAGGTGCTGGTCGAGGCCATGGCGTAGCTGGGCCATCTGCTCTTCCATCTGGCGAACGAACGAACGGACTGCGCTTGTCATTTGCCGGTGTGCGGCGTGCATGTCGCGTTGCCACTCCACAAGGGCGGGCAAGGCTTGAGTAAGCGAGCGCGACTGCGACCGGGCCGACGGTGCGAACGCTTTGCGTCCTTGCTTGCCGACGGGCTTGGTCAGGGCTTCTTCCACGGACCAACCCAAGTTCAACCGCTTGGTGAGCGTGTCTGAACTGATGCCGGTCAGCCTAGCCCAATCGGCGATGGGGCGAGATACACCGTTGAATTCGATCTGGCGCATGGGACTACTTGGACCTTTCGAGAGATTGCTTGGTGCTGTTGTGGTGATGGGTGCAAAGCGGTTGCCAGTTGCTGCTGTTCCAGAACTTGGCGCGGTCGCCTTTGTGCGGCTTGATGTGATCGACCACCACGGCAGGCTTGCCGCACATGGCGCAATCAGGATGCTTGTCGAGGAAGGCGCGACGGGCCTTGGACCAGCGGCTGTCGTAGCCCCGATCATTGGCGTTGGGCCGGCGCTTGTCGGCTTCCTGGCGACGCTGGCTTTGGCAGACACAGCGATCATAACCGGCAACAACGCGTCCGCATGCGCACACTCGTCCACACTTGTAGGGCATCAGACGGCTCCCAAAGAATGAACGTTGAGGTCCCCAATGGCGTTAAGCTTGTCGCGGACGCTGCCGAGATCGCCGGCAGGCTCTTCCTCGCGCTTGCCACCAAAGAGGGCCTGGAGCATTTCCATGCGGCCTTCGCGGGCGCTGAGGATTTCAGCGGGTGTCGCGTTCCACGTCGTTTCCGGCGACCAGCCCAGCCAACCCGTTCCGAGCTGAAACAGGCGAGTGAAGTATTCGTCGAACGGCATGGGCTTGCCCGATGCCGGCTTGTCGTCGGACCCATCAGCGCCGCTCAAGATGAGGACGAATTCGAGCAGCTGTTCGCGTGCATCCAAGATGCTGCGCAGCGATGCGACCGGGACTGTATCGCTGGTCGCGGTGATCAGGTCCATGATGGTGGTGAAACTGCCTTCCGCGACGGCCTGATACAGGGCCGCGAAGCCATACTTGTGATGTAGGTGGAATGCAGCTCGCAGCGTCGGTCGCAAGGTGTAGGCCTTGCTTCCTAGCTGGAGGGCAAAATTCGCTGCGAGCTGCATAGTGGTGTCCCTTAGCTCGCCGAAACCTTGAGCTTCACGAACCGATCGGGGTTCGTGATCGAGCCGCCCACGCGCTTGCGCGAGTGGAAGCGGGTCTGGCCCTTGGTCGCCATGCTGTAAGGGTCGCGAAGCACCTGGAACGAGATGCGGTCCACGATGCGATAGCCGGACAGGTCACCGAACAGGATGGGGAACTTGTTCGCGCCGATATCGTCCATATCCGGCGCTTCAACGATCGGCCGGCCGAGCAAAGTCGAGGCGGCGCCGTTGTTGAGGTCGTCGATCAGGAGGTAACGGCCCATGCTGTCCTTGAAGAGGCGGATAGCCGCGATCGTGTTGCGGTTCATCAGCCACGCGCCGCGCTGGGCCCAGAGAGTCGGCAAGGCGTGGAACATCTTGATCAGCACGTCTGCGGGCGTTGAGGCCGGGAAGTCTGCCGCAGCACCGGTGATGATCTGGGAAATACCAGTAGCCGTCATCAGGCCGGCCGGCTGAGTGGTGCCGTTGCCCTTCACGAAAGCGGTGCCTTCCGCAATGGCGAACGATTCCGCGGTATCGGAGGCCAGCTCGCCTTCAAGAGTGTAGGCGTTGTCCTCCAGGAGCTGATTGGACACGTCGGTGTAGGTCGCTGCTTCGTAAGGCGTGATCGTCACGCCTTCGAAAGACGGATCGCTTGACGTGCGGTCGGCGGTATCGGCGACCCAGGTCGCAGCGGTCGAGCCGGTGCGGCGCGGATACTGGACCTGTGCCGAGCCGACAGTCACGACGCGCGCATGCTGGCGGATGGGCGAGAACTGACGCAGGAGCTTGAGGACTTCCGCGCCGAATTCCGGCGGCGTCAGGACCGTGTTGCCGGCAGCAGCGAGCGACTTCTTTTCGATCTCGCTCAGTCCGTCCGGGCCGTGGCGGAGGAACGTCTCGAAAGACTTGGTCTCGACTTCCGCGGCGGTGCCACGACCTTGACGGTTGAGCTTGGCCTCAAGACGGTCGAGGCGTTCGGCCGACTTGGTCTCGATTGCCTTGATGCGATCTTCGAACGTGCCTTGGAAGCCCTCCAGAGCTTTGGTCACGATCGCGGCCGGGTCGTCGCTACCGGCGCCGGTATCTTTCAGTTCGATGGGGGAAACATGCTTCATTGGAGTGGGACTTTGCCTTTCAGAGTTGAGGTCAGTGGGTTGACGCCGCCGTGAAGCGTCGAATGACTGCGGCCACGGCTTGCGCCGCGTCGTAAGCTTTTGCGGAGGTGACACGCGCCCTGGGGTGCGCCGGGTTGCGGACCAGCGAAACTTCGACCAGGTCGAGCGAGCTGATCACGCGGTTGCGGCCTTGCTGCTTCGCCTCACGGGTGCGGAAGCCGATGGACAAGCCGCCAACCAAACCCGACTTGACCATTGACAGGATTGAGCGAGCCCGCGGCTGGTCCCTATGGATCATGCCTTTGACGACTAAGCCGTCATTGGTCTCTGCGACTTCTGACCAGGTGCCGACCAGATCGGACGGATCGTGTGAGAACAGCATAGGCAGATCGGTGGCGACGTTGAAGGCGCCCTTGGTGATCGTGTCGCCCATCGTGTCTGGGCCGGCATTGAACGGCCAAGCGATGCCGGTGATCTCACCTTCGTCGCTAATGCTCAGCGTTGCTTTGACTTCGAGACGGTCTACCTTGCTCATGATCAGTCCTCACCGTCTTCGATGATGGTCTTGATCCATGCGCTAATATCGGTCAGCAGGCCCTTGCCGTTGTATTCGTAGTATTGAACCCACGTATCGGCTCCGTTGGAGAACGATACGGAGGCAATCTTTCCATCGTCGTTGTATTCGAAGTGCTGTGAGTAGTTGTCCGGACTGATGAGGGCGCCCTGGTCATCGCGCACGCCGTCGGCCGCGATCGTCGGGAGCGGATTGTCTTCAGTGATCGGTGTTCCGATGGCGAAGCTCATTTAGTCCTGTCCTTTCGAGGGATTTCCAAACAGGGTCCTTTCAAGAATTTTGGCGGCGAGTTCGTATGTTTCGACCAGCGGCCGGCCATCGACATAGGCGACGATCAGCTCATGAGCCTGCTTAGGCGTGACGCCACCGCCGATGAGGGCGAGGCGAATAGTTTCGCTGAGGTCGGCTTGAGCGAAGTTGCGCGCAAAAAGCCGATTACAGAGCGCGCCGATGGGGCCGCACTTGGTCTCAAGCTCGCGGATTGACCCAGGGGTGAGCTTAAACGTGTGCTCGCCGTCGCCAAAAAAGGTTGTGTATGGTGTCATGGTCATTGCCCGAACGCTGTCTCAATAGAGCCGGCACTGTCGGCGTAGACGCTGATATCTTCCACGTCGGACCAGGCTGAGATCGGAGTCGATCCGACCAGAACCTCGCCGTAAATTAGGGGGACCGCGTCACCTTGCTTGCCGGAATTGCCGATGTTGCCGCCGTTCGCGCTGAGACCATTGGAGGCCTGGGGTGACGGGCCGGCAGGCTTTGTAAGCAGCGTTGATGCCCCCGACAGGGCGAGGCCCAAACCCAGCGCCGCAAGTGTGCCGTAGGTCGTGCCGCTAAGAATGCCGGACGCGGCGAGCGGGGTTGCGAGCACGCCGCCGGATAGGAAAACCGCGCCGCCGACTAGTGCGGCACCGAGCACAATCTTGGTAGTGCCCTTGGCAGTGTTTGAGGCCGCGCCTTTAGCGACCGGGATCAAGTGAAGGTCGGCGATGCCGAGATTGAAGCCATTGACCAGCTCAAGATCGAGCTGCATGCCGTTTCGCTTGTCGCCGCGAACAACCTTGTAATAGCCGTCCTGTAGAGCTTTCACGAAATGGCCGGGGAAAGCGCAGTTGAGCGCGCGCAAGGCTTCGCCCGCAGTCGCAACATCAAACCGATGGAGTCGGCCGAACTGCTTGCCGAGCTTGCCGTGAAGATGGACAGTGCGAAGCATCAGGCGGCCTCTTGATCGTTGTTGTCGTTGCCGGCATTGAGCGCGCCACCGGCATGGGCAGATGACGTATTCGGGTTCTCGAATTTGTCGCCGCCGGTGTAGGCAGGCAGACCAAAGCCGATCGCGCGAGCTTCGTTGGGATTGAGAATGCGCGCCGCGACCGCGACGGAAAGCGCCTGTGCGCGGGCGAGCAAATCAGCGCGGGCGAAGGCGTCCAGGTTGAATTCGATACAGAACTGGTCGCGCTCTTCCTTCGCCAAGAGCTTCAGCTCGAGCGACTGTTCCCAGGCCTTGAGCCAGGGCAGCAGCGTCATGGAGATGAATTCTTGACCAAGGCTTTCGATGCTGCGCGGCGTCGCGCGGTCGGTGTCCATCAGCATATGTGCCGGAACGCGGAAGATGCGCGCGATCTCGCGAATGGCGAATTGGCGCATTTCCAAGAACTGAGCGTCTACGCTGGTCAGAGCGAGCGCCTGCCAATTGACGTCACCGGGCAGGATTGCAGTGGCGCCGCTGTTCGAGCCGCCGTGGGCCGCCTGCCAAGCCGCGCGGACCTTTGCGATGGCGTCAGGCGTCATGTTGCTTTTGAGCGATAGGACGCCGGAGGGGCGGGCACCTGTGCCGAAAAGTCGGGCAGCGTATTGCTCCAGGACCATGCAAAGCGCGATGGCTTCGCGGGCCTCTCCGACAAGGCCGCGCGACGGGCGGTAGGCCGGCGTATGAAGGTGGATCAGATCAGCGGCGGGAATTTCGCGCGCGGGGTTCTTGCCGTCCGCCTTCACGGCATAGGCAGGCTCGAAATTGGAGTAGTCCACCACGATGGAGGACAGCTGCGGATCGAGCCGGATCAACTCATAGGGCTTACCGTCGACGCGAACGATCTGCGCAAAGCCGCCGTAGGGCTGCAACAGAGCGTCGGCCGTGACCTGGGACCGGAAGAGCAAAGCCGGGGTCCAGCCGTTCGGTGCGTCACCGAGCAGCCGATACAGGGGATGGTCCGTCGCCGGCTCTTTGCCGCCATCGGCAAGCCGCCGGTAAATGCGCAACGGAAGCTGGCCGACTGCTTCGGAGATCGACCGCACAGCGCACGCAACCGGCGCGCACGTCATGGCGCTGGCCGGGGTCACGTTGGCACCAGCGAGTGTCTGCCCCGCGCCGAACAGCGACAACAGGAAGTCGTCGGGCTCAGCGAGGCTGGCCTTGGTCTCGATACCGAGAAGAGATTTGAAGCGCGAAGCGAAGGACAAAAGAGCACAACAGAGCGTTTGGCCCGCTGGTTAGGCGGGCGAGTGAACGGATTCTCTGTGTGCTGGTCCGAACTATCGGATGAGCAATATTATTTCGTGTAACTTCGTTCGGGTCAAGAGAATTTTGAAATATTGTTGCGCGGCGCTTCTGTGAGCGCGGGAAATCGGTTTGCAATGGAAGTCAAAACCTCTAGGATTTCAGTGCAGGCCGAATCCTACGGTTTGCAAAAATAGAGAGCGAAAACAATCCTCAGCGCTCGCCTGGGAGACTAGGGGTCGGAGGTTCAAATCCTCTCGCTCCGACCATTTGTTCGTAGGCTTGGCTGAGCACACGCGCGAAAAGCATCGCAACGGATGCATTGTCTGTTCGCGATCAGGCCTAGGGCTCGCCCGGCGACAATGAGAGCATCAGAAGTGCCCGACGAGCCGTTGACCCTCAAGTTCCGCTGCCCGCCGGCCCTTGAAGACAAATTGCCGGCGCCGATCCCTGCGAGTTTGGGCCTGCCTGCCTGGCTGAAGGCGATGCCGACGCAGGCGTTCAACGCGATCAATCAGCGCGAGGAGGATACGGTCAAGCGGTGTCCTCCGGTCGTCGACGCCATGACGAGCGGCTTCCTGATCCCATTGATGTGCGATGTCAGGTTTGAGAACGGGGAAATTTCCTGGGACAATGACCTGCCAGCCGGTGGTGAGCTCGATTTCCCGCGCTCTCCCGTTGGATTTCACGACTCCAGTCAGGTCACGGGATCGCCGTTGTTCGAGCCGGACCGGCTTCTCATCAAGTTTCGTAACCCATGGCTGATCGAAGCGCCGGAAGGTTATTCGGTTCTGTTCATGCATCCGATCAATCGGTTTGATTTGCCCTTCACGACGCTGACGGGCCTCGTCGATTGCGATCGATATCGTGACAGCTGGATCCATTTCCCGGTGCATTGGCACGACGTGAATTTCAACGGCGTGCTGCAGAAGGGGACACCGATTGCGCAATGCATGGCGGTGAAGCGGGAAACCTGGGTCGCTCAGACCGCACCACTGACTGCAGAGGAGATGCGGCGGGTATTCGAGGTGACGAAGTCGGTCGCGCAGGAGCCCGGCGCCTATCGACGGCAGTTCCGTGCGTGAGCCGTGTTACGGCACTTCGCCTTGCAGAAACTTCTTGAGCGCGCTCGGGCGGAAGAAGAAGCGGCCGTGCGATGAATGGACGAGCGTGTAGGCGGCTTGTGCCAGCATGCGAGGGCGGCCGTGTAAGGCCGAACGAAGGCTCGCCTCGCCCGCTTCGCGCTCACCCAACTCGAACAGGCAGGCCGCGAGGTTGGTGCGTGCCATGGCATCGTCAGGGCGCAGCGCCAGCGCGAGCCGGTACATTTCTGCGGCCGTGGCATAGTCACCGTCCTGGCGCAGCACGCGTGCAAGTAGGGTCGAGATATCGGGACGCCCAGGCGCGACCTCGTGGGCCTTGACGAGAATCGCGCGCGCCTCACCGCGCGTATTGCGCTCGAGATGCAGGCGCGCAAGATCCAGTTGTAGGTCGATGCTTTCCGGCGCGAGCGCGAGAGCGTTGCCGATCACCGCGATGGCCTCATCGAGGCGCCGATCCTTGGCAAGCTGGCCGGCGAGTTCCTGGAACGCCGGCAGGAAAGGCGGGCGACGCGCCGCGGTCCGGCGCAATTGTTCGACGGCTTCCGTGCGACGTCCGGATTCGCCCAAGGCCGCGCCAAGTAGAGTTTCAATGCCCGGATCACTCGTGCGGCGCGCCGCCTTGTCCAAGGGCAGGATGGCCTCCGCTGCGCGGTTCTGAGCGAGCAAGGCGCGGCCAAGAACCCATGTCGCGACGATATCGTTCCGGCTCGTCTTCAAGACTTCGGCTGCAAGCCGCTCAGCCTCGGCGAAATTCTGCATCCGCAGCGCGAGCGTGGCGTGCTCGCGTAAATCGGTTTGATGAGGTCCGCGGCTGGGGGGAAGAACAGAGCGCTTCGACACCGGGCTCGCCATCGACGACTATCGAGGCGCCAAGTATGGCCTCGGCCCCAGCGTCGGGCAACCGCTATTCGGCTTCCCGCGCTGACGCCGGATGGGCGGCGTGCGCGTGTGATCATCTTGCGAGCAGTGGCTTAAGGAGTGGGTGTGATTGTCACAAAGCGCGCCGCCGCAATGGGGTCTGGCGCTGTCGGTGCCCGCGCGGAAGGACCAGTCGGCCTCCGGGGCGTTTCCTCGTTTTTAGTCTTGGTCCGTCGTCTTGGTATCAGTAATTTTGCGGGGCCTTAGGCGTGGCCCTTGATCTCGTAGCGACCCGGAACGCATTTGTAGCGATCGAGCCGCCAGTTGGCGTGGTAGATCGGATGCTCGCCCATCCATTTCGCCAGGGGGGCCTGTGCGCCGATCGCACACTGCATCATCGACATCTCGGGCGTCATGTTGCTGTCGGTCACGATTTCCTCGATGCAACTGCCTGAGCTGGCTGCACTCAGCCGGCAGAGCACGGCAACGACGGTCACGAACATTCCAGTCACCTCATCGGTAGTTTCTGACCACGAAGAGGATGCAAGCGGAGTGCCAGAGCCTGTGACGCAAACAACACGCTGGCCTAGCCGACTCGACCCAGCGTCCGGACTCCATTTGACGATTCGGATTGTGAAAAAATTGCCCCTAAACCGAAGCCGGGCAAATACGGGGAACCGGCTGGGGTGAGTCGCAGGGATGTCGAATTCCGGGGGCAGCGCCGCGCCGGGGGCGCTTCACAGGCCGCGCGCAGCCGGTAGGCTCGGAAGGACGTGGCCACCCGCCAAAAGAGCGGGACCGCCACAAGGGATATGGAAACGCGAGGGCAGACCATGAAGGCACGACCGACCGGCGTGATCCCGCCGATGACGACGCCGTTCCGGAAGGATGGCGAGATCGACTACGCTCTTGTTGCGCACCAGGTCGACTGGATGATCGGCGCCGGCGCGCATGGCGTCGCGGCCGGCGGCTCGACCGGCGAGGGTCACACGCTCGATCACGAGGAATATCGCGACCTGATGGAGGCGACGGTTGCGGCGGTGAAGGGGCGCATTCCCGTCATCGCCGGCATCATCGTCGATTCCACCCGTGATGCGATCCGCCGCGGCAAGCTGGTGCGCGACATGAATGTCGCCGCCCTCCAGGTCACGCCAGTGCATTATCTGTTCAAGCCGGACGACGAGGCGATGGTGGCGCATTTCCGCGCCATGGCTGATGAGACCGGCATGCCCATCATCATCTACAACGTGGTGCCGTGGTCGTATCTGTCCCCGGCGCTGCTGACGCGGATCATGACCGAGGTGCCGCTGGTGGTCGGCGTCAAGCAGAGCGCAGGCGACCTGAAGCTGTTCGCGGACCTGATGATGATGGCGCCTGACAAGCTGATCTACAGCGCGGTCGATGCCCTGATGTATCCGTCCTACACGTTGGGGGCCCATGGCTCGATCGCCGCGATCCTGACCGCGGCGCCGCTTGCCTCCGTCGCACTCTGGGATGCGGTGAAGGCGGGTGACCATCCACGCGCGCTCGATCTGCACAAGAAGCTGCTGACGCTGTGGAACGCTGTGATCGCCGACAATCTGCCGGCGTGTACGCGCTATGCGCAGACGCTGCAGGGCCTGCCCAGGACTTATCCCCGCGCGCCGATGCCGGAGGCCTCAAGCGCGCAGCAGGCGGCGATCCGCAAGGCGCTGGACGGGCTCGGCGCGTTGAACGGGCGCGTCGAGGCGGCTGAATAGTCCACGCCCCGAAATTACTGGTGAACATGGCAGCGCCGATCCGCTTTTACCTGCGGATGCGGCGCTGCTACATTTTGTGCGCGCTCCGATGCGCGCGGCGCGAGCTGTGAAGAAACATACCGAGAAGGGAGGGGCCGAAAGTCCCATGAAGGATTTTGCGGGAAAGATCGCCGTCATCACCGGTGGCGGCACGGGAATGGGACGCGAGCTCGCGCGGCAGCTCGTCGCCGAGGGCTGCAATGTCGCGATGTGCGACGTCTCGGAAGCCGCGATGGCCGAGACCAAGCGGCTGTGCGAGGTCGAGAAGCTGCCGCAGGGCCTGCGCGTCACGACTCATGTCGCCGACGTCTCGATCGAGGATCATCTCAAGCGCTTCCGCGACGAGCTCGCCGAGCAGCAGAAGACCGACCGGATCCATCTTCTGTTCAACAACGCCGGCATCGGCGGCGGCGGTAGCCTGTTCACCAACACCCGCGAGCAGTGGGAGCGCACCTTCAACATCTGCTGGGGCGGCGTCTATCTCGGCGTCCGCACCTTCCTGCCGATGCTGGTCGCGGCCGACGAGGCCCACATCGTCAACACCGCGAGCGTCAACGGCTTCTGGGCCTCGATCGGCATGAACCAGTCCCACACCGCCTACAGCTCGGCGAAGTTCGCCGTGAAAGGATTTACCGAAGCGCTGATCAACGACCTCCGCCTGCACGCGCCGCACGTCAAATGCTCGGTGGTGATGCCCGGCCATATCGGCACCTCGATCGTCTCCAATTCGCGCAAGGTGCAGAGCGCCGACGGCTCGGAGCGGCTCAACGCCGACGAGGTCGCGCTGACCCGCAAGCGCATCGTCGCGGCCGGCGTGCCGGATGCCGACAAGATGTCGGACGAAGACATCCAGGCGGTGTTCACCGAGCGCGCCCGCAGCTTCCTCGAGGATGCGCCGACGACGGCGGCGCAGGCCGCCCGGATCATTCTCGAGGGGGTCAAGGCGGAGCAATGGCGCATTCTCGTGGGCGAGGACGCAAAGCGCCTTGACGAGCGCGTTCGTGCTACACCGGAGCAGGCCTACGAAAGATCCTTCTACGAAAGCTTCACGCAGGAAGTCGGCTGGCGGCTCGGCTGAGGCGGCCGCCGGGCGCGCGGATATAGGTATGATGCTCATCATAGCAAGAGGCGCGCAGGCAATTTCGCGTGCCACCTCTTGCCAGTGCTCTTGCCAGTTCGCTGCCGGCGTCCTGCCCGTGTTCGGCCATTCATGACGAATAGGAATGTCACGCATGCGACCCGTCCCTGCGTTCAAGCGATGGTGATCTCCAACGGCTCTCATTCGGCGCACGGCAGCTTGGTCAGGGAACCAAAATAGTTTAGTCAGTCATGTGTAAGGCGATGACCAGAGCGTAGCTCCCGATGATACCCGCATGCCTCTCCGACGACTGGATCCTTTGCCCGGAGCGAGAGGACATCTCCGCTGAGTTCACGCGGCTCCTGACCGCGGCCCAGGAGGGCGGCGCCACGATTGCGGAATGCCTGATGATCGCGCGGCAGCTGAAGCGGGGCGACGACCAGTCCTGGCACCGCGAGTGGAAGAAGCTGGCGCAGACCAATCGGCTTCGTGCCGAGGCCGCGTTCGCGGAAGGTCACAGGGCGACCGCGCAGCGCAACTGGCTCCGCGCCATGAATTACTACAGCGCGGCCGCAATGCCGCTGGATCAGGCGGACGAGCGCCGCTGGGTCGCGGTCCTCGCGATGCAGGATTGTGCCCGCCGCTTCCTCGCCGCGCGCGAGCCTGCCGGCGAAGTCGTGACGATCCCCTGGCTCGACGGCCATTCGTTGCAGGGCTATTTCCTGCCCGCGCCGTCGGGACGCGTGCGAGCCCCGACCGTGATCTGCATCGGCGAGCCCGGCCACCGCAAGGAGGAGTTTCTGTTCAAGCTCGCGCCGCATGCGCGCGAGCGCGACTTCTCGCTGCTGGCGCTGGACCTGTTCGGCGACCAGCGCGACGACTATCTCGACGCGCTGTTGCGGCGCCGGGATCTCGAGAGCGCGATTCCGTGCGTCATGGACTATCTGGAGACCTGCAGCGACGTCGATTTCGAGCGCGTCGCGATCGTCGCCGATGGCTGGGGCTCTTCCTTCGTGGCGCGCGCGGTGCTGCAGGAGCCGCGGCTTGCCGCCGCCGTCTGCGATGGCGGCCTGTGGGACCTGCACGAGCGGGCTTTCTTTGCCAGCCGGTTCGCGATGAGCGACGTCAGCATCGTTCCGGTGCCGCATGCGCCGCTGATGGCCTCCAGCGCAGACTGTCCGGTGCTGATCACGCTGGGTGAGGACGGCTGGCTCAAGGCCGATCGGGCGCGTCAGATCGTCCAGACGTCCCGGCTCGGCAGTTCGGATGTCATGTTGAAGGTCTTCACCGCGGCCGAAACCGGCGCGGCGCAGGGCCATGCGGATAATCCGAGCCTCGCCAATGAATACATCTTCGACTGGCTCGAATCCCGGCTCGGCGCCGCGGGGCGCATCTGAGGACGTCGACTCAGAAGTCGAGGGTCAGGCGGACGCAGGCCTTTTCGAGACGGGTCTTCAGCATCGCGAGCTTGGTGGTGAATTCCGTCAGCTCTTTCTCGTCGAACTCCTGGAAGACGAATTCCTTGATTGTCTTGTACTGCTCGTTGAGGCTCGCCAGGTGCTTCTGCGTCTTCTCGGTCAGGGACAGCCGCACCACCCGTGCGTCGGTCGGCGAGGGACGACGGCGCAACAGGCCCTTCTTCTCGAGCAGCTTGGACTGGGTGGTGACGAACGACGGGTCGACGTGGAGCAGTTTCGAGACGACGTTGACCGGAATGCCGTCGTCCTTGTCGAGGTCGGAGATCGCCATCAGGATCAGCCATTGCGGGCCGCTGATGCCGAGCGTTCTCGCCCAGAACTGACGCAGCTCCTCCAGGTACATGTTGATCGACGATATCTCCCAGGTGAAGCGCCTGATGATATCCAGATTGCCGATGGAGCGGAGGCGCGCCCCTTCTTTCCTCGTCGCTGACACAGCGTCACTCCCGTGATCTGATTTGTATGCGGCCGGTGTCGTGCAAGCCATAGTCCACGCAAGCCTGCTCTGACGCAAGTGCAGAGCAGGGTAATTTCGTCACTAAAACTACAAAGATGATCAGCTCACGGAATCGCCTCGCAGCGGTGTTGCTCAGGGAGCACAGGTTTAGCGAAACCACAAAGCTTACCAAATAAGGTATTTTGATTAGTGAACGGCGCAGGCATATTGCTCCTTGACGGTGGGGGGTACTCGATCGTCCCGTTGCAGGTGGTTTGCTCACGGCCCTCGCGTGGAAAGAGGGTGTGTCCGAAAGCGCAAAGCGGCCGAGCGGATTTGAAAGACGGGGATCTGGGGGGCCTCACGGTCCGGTCTTCGTAACATGAGCAACTTGGAGGTTTTAATATGAAATTGGTGAAGAGCCTTTTGCTCGGCACTGCGGCGGGTCTGATCGCCGTCGGTGGAGCTCAGGCGGCTGATCTTCCGGTGAAGGCCAAGGCGGTCGAGTACGTGAAGGTCTGCTCGCTTTACGGCGCGGGTTTCTACTACATCCCGGGCAGCGACACCTGCATCAAGCTGGGCGGCTATCTGCGTGCCGAAGTGGCGCTCAATGCCGGCGGCAACTACAGCGCCCAGTACAACAACGTCTTCGCGGCCAACAACCGCCTGACCAACTATTACTCGATGCGCGCTCGTGAAGATCTCAACATCGACACCCGCACCGCGACCGAATACGGCGTTGTCCGCACCTATTTCGATGCGGTCTTCACCTGGACGACCGGCAACTATGTCGGCGCCGGATCGGGAACGGGTGCCACCCAGTACAGCGGCACGCTCGGGCTCAACGCCGCAGGCACGGGCCTGATCGGCTCGACCGGCGGCGCGGTGAACGGCACCGACGGCACGACCTCCGGCGGCGCGCTCGGCGTCTACTACGCCTTCATCCAGTTCGCCGGCTTCACCATGGGCAAGGCTGTGTCGCAGTTCGACGCGCCCTGGATCAACTATCCCGGCAACAACTTCGACCAGCTCGTCGGCGGCAGCGGCAGCACCAACGGTGTTGCCCAGTTCACCTACACCGCCGATCTCGGCCAGGGCGTGACGGCGATCGTCTCGGCCCAGGACCAGACGCAGGTGTTCCAGACCGCGCTCTGGAATACGGCCGGCATGTCCACCACCGGCGTCCTCGGCGGTGCTTACGGCTCCAACGATCTCGGCGGCACCCGCTCTCCCGATCTCGTCGGCACGCTCCGCGTCGACCAGGCCTGGGGCCTGTTCCAGGCCTCGGTCGCAGCGCACGACAACCATGTCGGCTATTACGGCGCGAGCGAAGCCACCGGTCACCCTGAAGACAAGTGGGGCTGGGCCGTCCAGCTGGCTCTGGGGATCAAGAACATCCCGACCGGTGCCGGCGACGTGATCAACATCTCGGGCGTCTACACCGAAGGTGCGAGCCGCTACAACTTCCAGGAGCTGGCAGCGACCAGCTACTCGATGTTCGGCGGTTCGGGCGGCGCGTATCAGAGCATCGGCTTCGCCGGCGTGTCTGACGCGGTGTTCGCACCCGGCAGCGGCCTCGAGCTGACCAAGACCTACGGCTTCCGTGGTGCCTACACCCACAACTGGAGCCCGTACTGGAACTCGGCGCTCTATGGTGCGTGGGCCGCCGTCAACTACAGCGGCACGGCCAAGGGCATGATCTGCGGCAGCGCCGCGTTCGCGACCCTGACCGGCACCTGCAACCCGGACTTCAACATCGGCCAGATCGGTGTCATCACCCGCTGGACCCCGGTCAAGAACCTGACCTTCTCGGCTGACTTCACCTACAGCCATCTTGACCAGAAGTACTCGGGCGTGATCACGACGCCGGCGCTCACCAGCGTTGCCAAGCCCGCGGCGACCTATGAGCTGAAGGACCAGGACACCTACAGCCTGCTGGTTCGCGCCCAGCGCAACTGGTAAGCCTTGATCTTCGGATATGACGCAGCCCCGGCGGGACACCGCCGGGGCTTTTTTATGAGATGAGCTTTTGTACGACAATGGCTTTCGGAAAATCCGGCGGCCTGTGCGGGCGACGAAGACGAGCCATGCGATTCGATCGGCCCCAAATTTATTTACTTACCTGAGTTACTAAGCTATATAACTCGCAGCCGATGACGAAAGTTGCGGCTCTGACTTGATGCTAAACCTCCAGAAACCTCCGGCAATGCCCTGCCGGAGGTTTTTCGTTTGAGGACACGGCTCTAGAATACGGTTCTAAGCGCGCATGACGCGCGCGCGGGAATTCGGCCGGTAGGCGAGGCGGCTGTGGCCGGCGCAATAGGACTGGCCGTCGGGTGCGGAGTTGCCGCAGAAGCAGAAATCGTCCGCGCCGGGCGTCGAGATCGGCCAGCGGCAGCGGTTCTCGGCAAGCTCCAGCAGCGAGCAGCGGTTGGCGTCGTCGATAGGGCCAGTGACTACGGGCGCGCTAGGCTCGCCATAGATCGTGGCGAGCATCTCGTATTGCAGCCGCGGCACGGTCCGCGATGTGCGCGAAGGCGCCAAGCCCCGGTCCTGAACTTTGCGATCGTCGATGGTCCGGCCGCGCGTCAGATTGAGGCGAGACAGCTTGCCGATCACGGCATTGCGGCTGACGCCGATGTCGGCGGCGATCTCGCGGCAGGAGAGCCCGGCCTCGAAATGCTGCTTCAAAAGTTCGATTCTTTCGTCGGTCCAGGTCGGGAAGAGAACAGGCATTGGTGCGGTCCCAGGTTGCAGATGGCGGCCATCCGCCTCTCGAGATCCGTCCGCCTCACGTTCGGCGCGCGCTCACGTCCTGCCATTGTCGCGAATCGACAAAAGCCCGTCCTTGATGGCGAGACGGATGCCTTCCTCGATCAGGGTACGTGCGACGCCGGGAACGCTGGTGCCGTGGGTGCCCTGTCTCACCAGCTTCTCCAGATAGGTGATGGTCGAGAGCGCCAAGGTTACGGGAATGCGGTCAGTCTCGGCTTTTTCGGTGGCCATGGACGAAACGCTAGCCTCTTACTTGGGTACATAAAAGTAACGATTAAGACTCTATTTAGGTTTGGAGGCGGAAGTCAAATGCAGGCCGCGGCGCTTGGTCAGCTCGTTGGAATCGCGAGGGAAATCAGGCATGGTAGGACACGCCGCGTGGCAGGCAGGCGGCGGTGTGGCCTCGACAGGTGAGGCGTGGGCAGGTCGGCTCAGCCGTGCACGATCGTCTTTTCGATCATGCAATGGATGCCCTTTGAGCCGTTGACGGTCTGGGTGACCCGCAGGTCGGCCGCCAGGCTGCACAGCGTATAGGCGTCCTCGCGCGACAAATTGCGCCTCTCGCCGAGCAGCACGATCATGTCGCGCAGCGCCCGCACCACGCACTGGTCGAGGTCGGGGTCCATCGCCATGGTCATGTAATGCGTCGCCGTCTCGCCGCGGGGATATTCGAGCCTGAGGTCCTTGCGCAGTGTCAGGCGAAAGCGGCCCTGGAGCGCGGTCTCGATCGCGGTGACGCAGACCTCGCCGTCGCCCTGCACGCCATGGCCGTCGCCGCAGGAGAACAGCGCGCCCGGGACGAACACCGGCAGATACAGCGTCGCACCGGCGCCAAGCTCCTTGTTGTCGAGATTGCCGCCCATGGCGCGCGGGACCAGCGAGGAGATGCGGCCCCAGGCGGGAGGGGGCGAAACGCCCATCACGCCGAAGAACGGCTTGAGCGGCAGGTCGAGCCCCCACGGCATGCGGGCGACCATCCGCGACCGGTCGAGCGGGATGTTCAGGATGCGCGTCTCGTGGAAATCGTCGGGCAGGGTGCCGGACAGCGGCTTGATCATGTTCCAGCCCCAGTCCTGCCGGAGTTGGACGTCGAGGATCTCGACCGCGAGCACGTCGCCGGGTTCGGCGCCCTCGACCGCGATCGGGCCGGTGAGGATATGGCCCGGCAGCATGCGCTCGTTCCTGGCATGAACCTCGTGCATCTCGGGCGGAATGTGAAACTTGCTGCGGTCGGGCAGCATGTCCGGACCGCCGCTGATGGTATCGACCGTGACCTCGTCACCGCTCGCGATGGTGAGGACGGGCTTGAGCGCGGCCTCGAAGAAGCCCCAATGACAGGTCTCGGGGCTGGAATGCAGGTGGTGATGGGTCATGGGGTGTCCGTCCGTTTCACAGGCCCGGGCTTGACCAGGCAATCGATCCTCTTCCAAGAAGCTTTCTGAAGATCGACGGGCGGGTCAAGCCCGCGCGCAACAGGCACGATCATTCCAGCGAGGCTCCCCTGCTTTTTGTCCTGTCCAAGACCCTCGGCGCCGCGGTGCTGCCGATCAACTTCATGATCGAGCTCGGGATCGTCTCGGTCGTCCTGATGGCGACGCGCTTTGCCGCATTCGGCCGCAAGCTCGCCGCGGCCACGCTTATCATGCTGGCGCTCGCCGCGTTTTCGCCGATCGGCAACCTTTTGCTCTATCCGCTGGAGTCGCGTTTTCCACCGTGGGATCCGTCGCGCGGTGCGCCCGACGGCATCATCGTGCTCGGCGGCTCGGTCGATACCGATCTTTCGGCGGCGCACCGCACGCCCGTCGTCGCGCACGCGGCCGATCGCTTGTTTGCGCCGGCCGAGCTCGCGCGCCGCTATCCGAACACGCGCGTTGTTTTCACCGGGGGCACCGCGAACCTGGTTTCGACGGACTCTCGGGAGGCCGACTACTCCGCGCCGATCCTGGAGAATCTGGGCATCGCCAAGCAGCGCCTGATCCTCGAGCGGGACTCTCGCAACACCTACGAGAATGCCATCTTTACAAAACAATTGGTGGCGCCCAAGCCAGGCGAACGCTGGCTCCTGGTCACCTCGGCCTTTCACATGCCGCGTTCGATGGGGATCTTTCGCAAGGCGGGATTTGACGTGGAAGCCTATCCCGTGGACTGGCGAATGGGCGGGCGTGACGATCTCTTCTCTTTCACCAATGTCGGCACGGACGGGCTCGGCCGAACCGAGGTCGCCGTGCGCGAATGGATCGGACTCGTCGCCTACCGCCTGATGGGCCGGACTGGCGAGTTGCTCCCGGGACCGGCGAAGGACTAGAACCGTTCAAGAAACAATAACAGCGCCGGCGCGCGACTGCCGGCCGGGAGGACGCCATGCAACAGCAGAGTGCAGACCGCATCGATCTTGCCGGCCTCGTCGCCGATCTCAACAGCCTGTTGCGGCTGAAGACTACGGTGATCGGCATGAAGCTGTTCGCGCGGACCGCGGACATGGAGGCAATCCCCAAAATCCGGCGGCCGAACGCGGTCCACACCACCGACCAGATCGTCAGCATGGCGGCGCGTCTGGGCTGGACGGTCGGCATCACAGCCGACGATCTCGTCGGCGCGCAATGCCGCGCGGTGATCGGCCTTGCACCGCAGGACGAGAAATGGCTCGCCGGCGAAAACTATGTCGGGGTCTGGCACGGCACGGCGGAGGACGCACGCAAGCGCCAGGAGGCGCTGGACGTGGTTCCGTTCGGACAATATCAGGCGCTCGCGGTCAGTCCGCTGGCGAGCGGCCGGCTCGATCCGCCGGACATCTGTCTCGTCTATGCGACCCCGGGGCAGATGATCATCCTGATCAACGGGCTGCAATATACCGGCTACAAGAAGTTCGAATGGGGCGTGGTCGGCGAGACCGCTTGCGCCGATTCGTGGGGCAGGGCGCTCAAGACGGGCGAGCCCAGCCTGTCCTTGCCATGCTATGCCGAACGGCGCTATGGCGGCGTGCCGGACGAGGAGATGCTGATGGCCCTTAAGCCGGAACATCTCGCCAAGGCAGTTGTGGGCATGAAGGCGCTGGCGAAGAACGGCCTGCGTTATCCGATCCCGCCCTATGGGATTCAAAGCGACGTCCGTGCCGGCATGGGCGTGAGCTACGCGAAGAAGTAAAGCAAAGGCCGACCATGAGCTCTGCGAAATTCGACATCGTCGTCTATGGCGCGACCGGTTTTACCGGCGAGCTCGTCGCCGAATACCTGACCCAGCATTACAAGAGCGACCATTCGCTCAAATGGGCGATGGCAGGCCGCAGCCTCGGCAAGCTGAAATCGGTGCGCGATGCGATCGGCGCACCCGGGAATACGGAGCTTATTGTCGCGGATGCGTCGGACCCGGCCTCGCTGAAGGCGATGGCGGAACGGACGATGTCGGTGATCACCACCGTCGGCCCGTATCAGCTCTATGGCGAGGAACTGCTCGCCGCCTGCGTCGCCACGGGCACGGATTATTTCGATCTCTGCGGCGAGCCGATCTGGATGCGCCAGATGATCGACAAGTACGAGGCGGCTGCGAAAGAGAGCGGCGCACGGATCGTGTTTTCCTGCGGCTACGATTCCGTGCCGTTCGAGCTCGGTACGTTCTTCGTGCAGGAAGAGGCCAAACGTGCCTTCGGCGCGCCGGCCCCGCGCGTGAAGGGCCGCGTGCGCGACATGCGCGGCACGCTTTCGGGCGGCACCGCCGCGAGCGCGAAGGCGACCTTCGATGCCGTGGCCAAGGATCTCAGCCTTGTCGCCATTCTCAACGATCATTTTGCGCTGACGCCCGGCTTCAGCGGCCCGAAGCAGCCGAAAGGCAACAGGGCCGCCTTCGAGGAGGACCTGCAATCCTGGGCGGCGCCGTTCATGATGGCGCTGATCAACACCCGCAACGTTCACCGCTCCAACATGCTGATGGGATTTCCCTACGGCCAGGACTTCGTCTATGACGAGATGGTCCTGACCGGTCCCGGCGAGAAGGGCGAGGCAAACGCCAAGCTCGTGATGGCTGCCAATGCGGGCAAGACCGGCCCCGACGCACCGAAGCCGGGCGAGGGGCCGTCGAAGGAAGAGCGCGAGAACGGTCTGTTCGATCTGCTCTATATCGCGATCGCACCCGATGGCCGCATGGTTCGCGCCGGCGTCACCGGCGATCGCGATCCCGGCTACGGCTCGACCTCGAAGATGATCTCCGAATGCGCGATCTGCATGCTGCGCGACACGACCGACGTCGCAGCCGGCTTCTGGACGCCGGGCGCAGCGATGCAGCACAAGCTGATCAAGCGGCTGCAGGAGAATGCTGGGCTGACGTTCGCTGTGGAGGAGTAGCTGTCACCTTCCCTTCTCCCAGGCGGCGAAACCGACCTTTCATCCTCAAGCCGTCTCGCGTGTTGAGCACGAGCAAGGTGATGTTCACAGCTCCTGCGGCAAGCTCGACAGCCTGCACCGCATAGAAGACTGCATCAAACTCGGCGGCGCTCGCCTTATGTGCGAGGAACAGTGCGGCGGGGACGAGGACCAGGACGCCATTGCCGGCGATCAGCGGCATTCGCTTGATCTTGGCGCCGACCAGGCCGGCTCGCCGACCCCGTGCCAGCGTAAGGCCCGTGCCCCCCGCCGCCGCCAGCGCCGGGACCAGCAAAAGAAAGCCCCATGGTATGGCCGTCTTGATGGCGGTGATGACGGCTTGGGATGCGAAAAGCTCACTGAGCGCAGTCGACAGCCAAAATGTCGAGATGGTCAGAAGCGCGATTGCGCCAGCGATGGGATGAATCACCTTGATCATCACTAGGTTTCCTTGACCGAGAACGGCTAGCTTGTTCAATATGACATGATGGTGTCGATATTTATGATACAAAGAACCATATTGACATGATGATGTCAATAAACATCATGGTGAGAATATGCGCGCTCCGAAGCGATCTCCGGCCGGTGATGCCTTGACTGACCTCATTCTCGATCTGTTCAGGGTCAACAACCTGACCGTGACGTGGGGCGACCGGCTGGTCGCTCCGCTCGGCCTGACCAGCGCCCGCTGGCAAATTCTGGGGGCAATCGTGGCCGCGGACCGCGCCCAGCCGGTCGCCTGGCTCGCCCGCGACCTCGGAGCGAACCGGCAGAACGTTCAGCGCATCGTCAATGACCTGGCCCAGGAAGGGCTCGTTACGTTCGAGCCCAATCCACATCACCGTCGCGCCCACCTCGTGGTGCTGACGGACAAGGGGCGGAAGACTTACGACGCTGCCATCCGCCTGTACGACCCCAGAATCAACGCACTCGTGCAAGGTCTGCCGATGGAAGAGCTCAGGACCGCCGGTCGCCTCATGAAGGCACTGCGCAAGAAGCTTGAAGACGAAGAGAGTGCGACAGAGGCTTGATCAATCGTCGTGCCGACATCGGCTATGTGGTGACGCTCTGCGACTGGTCCTTCTCGCGCCGCCTGTGCCGAGTTCGTTTCGACCTGATGCGCTTACACCGCCCGCGCGTCGTAGGCGTACATGAAATCCATGCCCTTTGCGCCGAGCGGCAGCAGCCATTTCATCATCTGATTTCGCATCCAGGCGCCGGTGGCGCTGAACTCGCGCTTGCTGTTGCCGTTGCGTCGCGCCATGGCGACGATCTTCTCGGTGCGCGGACGGCGCTCGGCCTCGAATTCCCTGAAGGTGGCGCCGAGCTCCTGACCCTCCTGCATCAACCGGGCAAGGCGCATCGCATCCTCCAGCGCGAGCGAAGCGCCCTGGCCGGCGTGGGGGCTGGTTGCATGGGCGGCATCGCCGATCAGCAGCGAGCGCTTGCGCGACCAGGTCGGCAGGGTGGCGACGTCGAGCGTGTCCGTGACCACGATGTTCTCGGCTGCCTCGATGATGCCAGGGATTGGATCGTGCCAGCCGCGGTGGAAGCCGCGCAGGTGCTGCTTCAGCGTCGCGTGGTCGAGCGCGCGGAACATCGCCGCGTCCATGCCGTGCGCCGGCTGCGTGCTCCACCACATCACGCCGTCGGTCGGATCGGGGCTGCAATAGCCGTAGCCGAAGAAGCCGCTCTGCCCGAACGTAGTCTCGACGTGCCGGCCGATCGGCCGGCCGTCGAGGACGGCGTGCGGCACGAAGCCGCCGAAGCCGATCAGTCCGGTATCGAACGGCTGCGGCCCGTCCGGCACCACCTGGCGGCGCGTCACCGAGTGCACGCCGTCGGCGCCGATCAGGAAGTCGCCTTCGGCCGTGGTGCCGTCGGCGAAGTAGGCGATGATCGGCTGGTCGCCGCGATCCTCGATCTTGATCAGGCGCTTCTCGAAATGGAGTGAAACGCATGCGCACCAGGCTTTGTCGATCAGCATCTCGTTCAGCGTGGCGCGGCAGACATTGACCGCGGGTTGGCCGAAGCGCCGCGCGAGGTCGCGGTTGATCGAGCCGAGCCTCTCTCCGGCTTGCGAATAGAAATCGAACGATTCCGCGATCGAGCCGCGGCTGATCAGCTCGTTCGAAAGGCCGATCTCGTCCATGATCTGCATGCCGTTCGGCGCGATCTGAAGGCCGCCGCCGATGCCTTTCGAATAGGGCCAGGCCTCGTAGATCGCGGACTCGATGCCGGCGCGGCGCAGCAGGATCGCCGCCACGGGCCCGGCGATGCCGGCGCCGATGATCAGGGCCTTGCGGGGACGATAGGACATGGCTTGCTCCCGACGTTTCCGTGGTGCTATGAGAATTACGGTCGCTAAATCTCTTAGTAACTAAGATATATGTCCACTAAGATACGAGGTCTGCCTTGTCAAGGACGAAGGCGCGCGCCGCGCTGCTGCAGGAGCTCGAGGAGGCGATGCGCAGGTCGTCAGCGCAGGGCGTGCTCTATGGGCAGACCGTTGCGAACGTGGCCGGAATTGCCAATTCCGATCTCGAATGCATGGACATCCTGTATCTCGAAGGCCGCGTCACTGCCGGCCGTCTCGCCGAAGTGACGGGGCTCACGACCGGCGCCATCACCGGCGTGGTCGACCGCCTCGAAAAGGCGGGGCTGGTGCGCCGAGAACGGGACGATGCCGATCGTCGCAAGGTTTTCATTACCGTCGTGCCGGAGGCGATACAAAGGCTCGGCCAGTTCTACGTGCCGATGCAGCAGGCGATGGAGAAGGTTTTTGGCGGCTATTCCGACCAGGAATTGCGCCTGCTGCTGCGTTTCGCCAATGAGGGCTACCAGGGCGTGCTCGCGGCGACCGCAGCGCTGAAGGGCCTGCTCGACACGCCGCCGGAGAAACGCCCCGACCTCAAGCTGAAGAAGCTTCGTCGCCAGCCTTGATCTTGTAGATCTGTGCGGCCGCGATCATGCCCCACATCGCGCCCAGCATCATCCAGAAATGCCGCCAGTGGTCGGTGTCGATCACAAAACTTTCGCCGACGGTGCCGACGAAGGCGGAGAACACCGCGAGATAAGCGCGCTGCCAGGGCACGGGCACGAAGATGTGCCTGACACCCATGATGACGGTGGTGAAGACCAGCGCGGGATAGCAGATGCCGGACAACCAGCCGCCCGACATGAAGGCGTTGAGATAGGAATTGTGGGTGTCCTCGGGAAAGAAGCGGTGGAATTGCAGAGGGCCGATGCCGAACGGCAGGTCGAGTGCCATCTCCGCTCCCAGGATGTGCCGTCCGAACCGGCCGAAGCGGCCCTCGTCATAGCTCTGGTCGAAGCTCGCGCGCTGCTTGAACATCTCGGCGGTGGAATCGAACGACATCAACACCGCGATCAGCGCGAGGCCCAGCACCGCGGCCAGGATCGCCATGACGATGATGCGCGAGCGCTGCGCGTTGGTGCGGCTGGTCAGCACCATCAGCGCCAGCATGAAGGCGGATGTCAGCACCAGCCCGCCCCAGGCGGCCCGGGAGAACGCGAGCAGGATCGCCAGCGACATGATGCCGAAGGCGATGACGTTGCGGGACGCCTTGCCGAACTTGTCGGAAACCACGCTCTGCAGCGAGAACAGCGCCGGCAGGATCAGGAAGGCGCCGAGCACGTTCGGGTCCTTGAAGGTGCCGCGCGCGCGTCCGTACAGTGTGAGGAGGTCGTCGCCGCCGGGAATCAGGTGGAAGTAGCCGGCGACCGCCAGGAGCGAGGCGATCATCGCGCCGACCACGAGCCCGCGGCGCAGCATGTCGAGCCGGGCCGCGGTGTCCTCCGACGTGACCATGGCGAAGAACACGACCGTCACCGCCATGTACCAGGATGTCGCAATCCAGCTCACCACCTCGGACTGCTCGAACAGGGGGATCGCACTGATGGTGTAGCCGATATTGAGCAGGACCAGCATCAGCACCAGTGGCATCAAAGCAAGCCGCAGACGCAGGCCCGTAGCGAAGAAGGTGACGGTGGCCAGCAGCGTCGCGATCTCGTAGGGGCTCGGCTCGATGAAGACGATCGCGCCGGAGGCGCCGACCAGCCATACCAGCGCGCGCTGGAGGGCCAGCACGCCGGGCGCAGCGCGAACCGCTGCATTCATCTCCCCGGCTGTTGCCGCATACGCCATCACACGCTCACGCTACCGGTACGCCACAAATACAACTTCCGCCGTCATGCCCCGCGAAGGCGGGGCATCCAGTACTCCGAGCCGTTCGTGGCATTTTCCGCTGCCGGTGATTACTGGATCGCCCGGTCGAGCCGGGCGATGACAGCGTGGCTCGGGCACGACAAACTCAATACGCGTTCTCGTTCTTGGTCAGCAGCGAGATCGGCGTCTTCAGCAGAATGACGAGATCGAACAGCACCGACCAGTTCTCGATGTAATAGAGGTCGAACTCGACGCGCTTCTGGATCTTCTCTTCATTGTCGATCTCGCCGCGCCAGCCGTTGATCTGGGCCCACCCAGTGATGCCGGGCTTGACCCGGTGGCGGGCGAAATAGCCGTCGACGGCTTCGTCGAACAGGCGGCTCTGCAGCTTGCCCTGCACCGCATGTGGGCGCGGGCCGACCAAAGAGAGATCGCCGGAGAAGACCACGTTGAAGAGCTGCGGCAGCTCGTCGAGGCTGGTCTTGCGGATGAAGCGGCCGACGCGGGTGACGCGCGAGTCGTTCTTGGTCACGACCTTCGAGGCCGTCGGATCGGCTTGATGATGGTACATCGAGCGGAACTTGTAGACGTCGATGCGCTCGTTGTTGAAGCCGAAGCGCTTTTGGCGGAACAGCACGGGGCCGGGGCTGTCGAGCTTCACGGCCAACGCCACCAATCCCATCACCGGCAAGGCCACGAGCAGCGCGAGGGTGCCGACAACGCGGTCGAACAGCCATTTCATCACCAGGTCCCAGTCGGTGATCGGCGCCTCGAACACGTCCAGCGTCGGCACCTCGCCGATATAGGAATAGGAGCGGGGGCGGAAGCGCAGCTTGTTGGTGTGTGCGGAGAGGCGGATGTCCACTGGCAGCACCCAGAGTTTCTTCAGCATCTCCAGGATGCGCGTCTCGGCGGAGATCGGCAGAGCGAACAGCACGAGATCGACGCGGGTGCGGCGGGCGAACTCGACGATGTCGTCGACCTTGCCGAGCTTGCGCGCGCCGGCACAGGTGTCGAGCGCGCGGCTGTCGTTGCGGTCGTCGAATACGCCGAGCACGTGGATGTCGGAATCCTCCTGCTCCTTCAGCGCCTCGACCAATTGTTCGCCGTTGCGGTCGGAGCCGACGATGATGGTGCGGCGGTCGAGCCGGCCCTCGCGCCCCCAGGCGCGCACCAGCGAGCGCAGCACCAGACGCTCGCAGAGGAGCGCGGCGAGCCCGAGGACGTAAAAGGCGGCAAGCCATAGCCGCGATATTTCGCTGCCGAACTTGGCGAAGAAGGAGATGCCGATGAACAGCAGGAAGACGAACGACCAGGACGAGATCATCCGCGTCATCTGCCGGAGCTGACCGCGGAACAGCTGCACCTGATAGATGTCGGCGGCCTGGAAGCAGACCACGGCGGAAACCGCGACGGCGATGACCTGCGCGGGATAGATCCAGCTGAAGGAGCCGGCGTGCGGCATAACATAGCCGAGATAGAGCACGATGCCGACGAGGCTCAGCAGCGCGAAATCGGCGAGCCGTACGAAGCCGGCGATCACGATCGGTGAATAGGCGCGGGCGACCTTCTGGTTGACGACGTCGAGCGCGGCGGGCGAGAGCCGCTGGCGGCGCTCCACAAAGGGCCGGTCAGCCGGCTTCGCCGCGGCGCTGGTCGCGGCATCGAGCATCGAGCGTGCGTTGAGCGGTTCCACGGGCGTCCACGTCCATTCCAAAAACCCGCGGACCGCGTCCTTGCCCCCGGGCGAGCATCCCCTGGGCCTTGGATTATCGGACAAATCGGAAGATTCTCTAAAGCCGGCCTTAAGAATGGTTAGTGGTTGGTAAACGCGTCGCGATAGCCCGCGAGGACGCCCTCGACCATCGCCTGCTGGGAGAAATGCGCGGAGATGCGCTCGCGAAGCGACGAGGCGCGCTGCGCTGTTCCCAGCGGATTGTCGAGCGCGGCCGCAATCGCCTCCGCCATGGCTTCCGCGTTGCTCGGCGCAAACAGCGCCGGGTTCTCCGCGCCGAAAATCTCGGGAATGCCGCCAATCTTGGACGCGATCATCGGAATGCCGGCGGCACCGGCCTCGATCACGACATAGGGCATGGAATCGCCACGCGAGGGAACGACCAGCAGCCGCCCCTTGGAGAAGCCGTAGCGTGCCTTGACGTGACCGATGAAGCGGATGGCACCCGAGAGGCCGAGCCTCTCGACCTGCGCTTTCAGCGCCGCGGTCTCCTCGCCGTCGCCGCCGAGCGTCAGTGTGACCTTCTTGCCGCCCTCGTGCAGGCGCGCCACCGCGTCGACCAGCAGATCGGCGCCCTTGATGTGCCTGAACTCACCGACATAAGCGAGGTCGGTGGCGTCGTCGGCCATGACGACAGGTTCGAATTCCTCCGGCGTCACGCCGTTGAAGACGCAATGCACCACGCCCTTCGGCTTGCCGACGATGCGCTGATAGGTGTCGCGGGCAAACGCGCTTTCGAACAGGAACAGGTCGGTAGCGTCCATCAGCGTACGCTCGAGCCGCGCGTAAAACTCGCCCTTGAGGGTGTTGAGGGGATAATGCAACGAGCCGCCATGCGGGGTGTAGATGCGGATGGTGTCGTCGGATCGTCGCCGCATGCGGATAAAAGCGCCGGCCTTGGCGCCGTGGCCATGCATGACGTCGGGCTTGAGCGTGGCGATCAGGCGCCGCAAGCGGAACCAGACCAGGAGATCGTCAGGCGACGGTTCGCGGCGGATCGCCATCCGGTGCACGCCGAGTTTCAGCCGCGGCGCGAGCTCGGCAAGGGCCTTGTCGGCACGCTCACCGCCGGTGAGACTGTCGGCGAGGATGCCGACATGATGGCCACGATCGACCTGGCCGTTGGCGACGTCGAGGATGTGGCGGAAGATGCCGCCGACCGGAGCGCGTACGGCGTGCAGGATGCGAAGCGGCTGGTCGGGAGAGGGGGGCATGATCAAAACCAGCGCTCGACGGCGAATGCTCGAACAATCTGACGAAATATCGAGACGGATTAAGAGCCCTCGTGGTTAACAAACGGTGACGGACGTGCACGCGCGAGCTGCTGCACGCCGCGATTAACCCAGCGGCAACCTTAATGGAGTGTAATCGCCCCGGTTGAGGTAGGTTCGTGGCGTTGCGCCTGCGGGAGTGTTCGATGCGTTTAGCGTTCTGGCGTGCCGGCAAGGACAAGGCGGTGGTCGAGCGGGCTGTCTCGAAGGCCGCAGCCAAGCGGGCCGAACTTGAGCCCCGAATTGAAACAAAGCCTGCGCCCATCGCTCCGAGGCCGGCGCCAGTCGAGTCCGGCGACATCGACTTGCACGCGCTCGGCGCGGCATTGGCGCGCAAGCGTGGCTGGATCATCGTGCCGACGGTGCTGGCGCTCGTCACGTCCATCGCGATCGTCAATCTCATCACGCCGCGCTACAAGTCTGAATCCCGCATCCTGATCGACGGCCGCGAGAACGTGTTCCTGCGGCCCAACAGCGATCGCGCCGAGGAACGGCAGGCGCTCGATGCTGAGGCCGTCACCAGCCAGGTGCAGCTCGTGCTGTCGCGCGATCTCGCGCGCGAGATCATCAAGAAGAACAAGCTTGCGGAGCGGCCCGAATTCGATCCCGTGCTGCAAGGCATCTCGCCGCTGAAGTCGCTTGCGGCGCTGATCGGTATCGGCCGCGATCCGTTCTCGATGACGCCCGAAGAGCGCGTGCTGGACGCCTATTACGAGCGCCTCCAGGCCTACGCCGTCGACAAGTCGCGTGTCATCGTAATCGAATTCCAGTCTGCCGATCCCGATCTCGCCGTGCGCGTCGCCAATTCGATCGCCGACGGCTATCTCGTGCTCCAGCAGGATGCGCGCCAGGATCAGGCCCGAAACGCCAGTCAGTGGTATGCCGGCAGGATCGACGAGCTGCGACGGAATGTCTCCGAGGCCGAAGCGAAAGCCGAGGACTTCCGCTCCAAGTCGAGCCTGTTCGTCGGCACCAACAACACGACGCTGTCGAACCAGCAGATGGGCGAGGTCAACACCCAGCTCAACAATGCGCGCGCGCTCAAGGCCGATGCCGAGTCCAAGGCGCGCCTGATCCGCGAGATGATCCAGAGCGGCAAGCCGATCGAATCGTCGGAAGTGCTGAACTCGGAATCGATGCGCACGCCTTCGCAGCAGCGCGTGGCGTTGCGGGCGCAGCTGGCCGAGCAATCGTCGACGCTGCTCGGCAACCATCCACGCATCAAGGAATTGAAGGCGCAGCTCGCCGACCTCGACACCCAGATCCGCGACGAGGCCGCCAAGCTCGCCCGCACGCTCGAAAACGATGCGCGCGCCGCCAGCGGGCGCGTTCTGGAATTGTCGGCGAGCCTCGAGCAGCTCAAGAAGCAGGCGACGGCCACCAATGGCCAGGACGTGCAGCTCCGCGCCCTCGAGCGTGAGGCCAAGGCGCAGCGCGACCTGCTCGAAACCTATCTCGCGAAGTACCGCGAAGCCAACACCCGCGAGACCATCGACACTGCGCCGACGGACGGCCGCATCATCTCGCGCGCCGTGGTCTCGAACACACCGGCCTATCCGAAGAAGCTGCCGATCGTGCTGATCGCGACGATCGCGACACTGCTGCTCTCGTCCGGCGTCGTCGTCACCGGAGAGCTGTTGCGCCAGACAGCGCCCCGCGCGGTCGCGGTGTTCACGCCAGCGCTCACGCGGGCGTCGGCTCGCCAGGAACAGATCGTCCAGCCGGTGGTTGCCGAGCCCTTCGTCGATCCGGTCGTCGATCCAGTCATGGCAGAACCCGCGCCGCTGCAGCCGGAGATGACGGCCGATGCCGATGTCACCGAATTCGCAGAGATCGAGAATCTGGCCGAGCGCCTGCGCGCCGCCGGGGCCATGGCCAAGAAAGTCACGGTGCTTGGCACTGCGAGCGGCGAAGCCATCACGCTGTCGACGCTGACATTGGCCCGGCACCTGGCGCGCGATGCGCGGGTGGTCGTGGTCGATCTCGCCGCGTCGTCGCCGACCATGGCCGCCGTGTCCGTCGATGCCTCCGCACCCGGCCTTGCCGAACTGATGCAGGGTGAGGCGTCCTTCGCGCAGATCATCACCCGGGACAAGCTCTCGCGGTTGCATCTGGTCATGGCCGGCCGTCCCGGCTTCGATCGCAGCCTGTTGCAGTCACCCCGCGTGACGCTCGCGATCGACGCGCTGCTGCGCGCCTACGACCACGTGCTGCTCGATGCCGGCAGTGCTTCCGACCTTCCCGCCGAGCTCCTGACGGCGAATGCCCGCGCCGTCGTGGTGCCCGAGGCGTCGATGACGCCGGATGCGCGCGCGCTGATGTGCGAGCAACTCGGCGCCGTCGGCTTCAGCGAAGTGACGATGCTGCGCAGGTCCGTGCAGCCGTCGGATGCGAGGGACGCGCCGCGGGTCGTGGCGGCGTAGGCGTTTCTTACCCTCTCCCCCTGTGGGAGAGGGTGGCTCGCCGCGATAGCGGCGAGACGGGTGAGGGGTCTCTCTCCGCGCGTGGCTCTCGCATTTTGATTTGCTGATACAACCCCTCATCCGGCGCTTCGCGCCACCTTCTCCCACAAGGGGAGAAGGGAGGGCAGTCATGCAAATGGCGAGAACTTACCCGAACGCTCGCCGCAGCCGCTGCGCCAGGTCGAACAGCATCTGGTTCTGTTTCACCAGCCGCTTGCCGTGGCTCAGCGAGGACATCGCCATTGCCGCGAGCTTTCCGCGTGACGTTAGCGGAACAAAACTGTCGAAGATGTCCTGGTCGTCTTTGCAGAACATCCGCTTGTACTCGTCCGAGCCGATGCCGAGGTCGAGCGAGCGATAGCCGCGCTCGGCGCAGCGATCGATGATGTAGCGCATCAGGATCAGCCCGGGGCTGTAGCGGGCGTGCTCGGACATCGTGTAGGTGTTGAACATCATCGAGAAGCGCTGGCAGTCGGCGACGCCGGCGAAGATCGCGATCACCTCGTCGTCGCATTCGAGCGCGTGGATGTCGATGACGCGGCCGTCAGCGCGTGGCGCAAGGCAGGCGCTGCGGACGAATGGCTCGACGCCGGGCTCGGCGAAGACGTTGGGGAGCTTCTGTTCGGCCATCCGCGCCGGCTTGACGCGGAAGAACCAGTCGAGCAGGCGGGTGATGTCCGCGTCGGTGGTCGCCAAATGATAGCGATAGCCGGCGAGCGCCTGGAGCTTCTTCTCCTTGCTCTTGAGGCGGCGGCGGAAGGAGTTGCTGATCCGCGATGCCGGCAGACCGCCCGGTTCCATCGTGAGCAGCGGGCAGCCGTTGATCGCGCTCTGGCGTGGCAAATGCACGAACGGGTTCTGCTGGTCGTTCCAGTGCAGCGGCTGCTGCGTCAGTGCGAGCACGTCGGCATGTTCGCTAAGCGGCGCAAACAGCGCGTCGAGATCGCCGATGGCGACCTGCGCTGCGAATTCGGCGTTCCACAGGCCCATGTTGAAGGTCGTATGCTTGCCGCCCATGAAGCAGGCCGTGCGCACGCCATGGTTCTGACGCAGCGAGAGCGGCAGCAGCAGCAGCGGCTGATGCTCGGAGTCGCGGGCAACGACGATGAAAGGGCGGGCGCGTTCGTGCTCGCCGACCAGACGCTGCCAGGGACTGAGCAGATCAAATCGCTGATAGGGCGTGAACAGGTGACCGGGCTGCTCGAAGGCGCGCCAGACGGCCTCGGCCGCGCCGAGATCTGTGACGATATCGACATGCGTGATACGGCCCGCTTTCGACCGTGCTGGCAATTCTGCCGTCCGGCTTTGCATCGCCGCAGCCATGGTCATTCGCGAACCTGTCGAGAAATCAAAAATATGCGTAATTCGGCCTGTGGCCGACCTTTGCAAAGAAATGTCAACAAAGGGTAATGACTATAGGGTAGGGAGCGGCCGCCGACGGGCGCGAGGTGGGATATTGGCATCCGACGACAGATGGCTGGAACGGCTGCGCCTCGAGCTGACCTGGCTCACGGGCCAGGCCGCGCTGCGTAGTCGCGGTGCCGGCGCCATCCTGCGCTTTGCGCATGTGCGGCCGCGGCGGCGCGGCGGCTTTCAGCCGCTGCGCGATAACGAGATCACGCCGCATTTCCTCGATCGCGCCGTTCGCGCGCTGAAGCGGTGGAAGTATGATTTTCTCGGCATGGACGAGGTCTGCCGGCGTGCGGTGACGCTGTCGGAACACCGGCGCTTCGTGGCCCTCACCTTCGACGGCGCCGGCAAGGATCTGATCGACTTTGCCTATCCGGTGCTGGCGCGCCACGCCGTGCCCTTCACGATCTATGTGCCCACGGCGTTTCCCGACGGCGTCGGTGAGGCCTGGTGGCTCGGACTCGAACAGGTGATCGCGCGCGAGAGCCGTGTCAGCCTGATGATGGGCGACAAGGAGCAGCGCTTCACTGTGACTGGCAACGCCGAGAAGCAGGCGCTGTTTTCGTTCCTCGAGGCCTGGCTGCGCTCGCTGCCGCCGGCGGATGTGTCGGCTGCGATCGCAGATCTCTGCACGCGCTACCGGGTCGACCTTGCCGCGCTCTCGCGCGAGGCATCGATGAATTGGGAGGATCTGGCGAGGCTTGCGGCCGATCCGCTGGTGACGATCGGCAGTGCGACCGTGAACTATCCCGTTCTCGCCAACATGAAGGATGCAGCGGCGCTGCGCGAGATGACGATGGGCAAGGCGGTGGCGGAAGCGGCCTTCGATCGCGATATCCGGCATCTCGCCTTTCCGTTCGGCGATCGCGCCTCGTTCCGGCGCAGCCATGTCATCATGGCGGAGGAGGCCGGCTTTGCCAGCGCGGTGACGACGATCCCGGGCGTCGTGGATGCGGAAGGGCGCACCAATCTGCGCGCGCTGCCGCGCATTTCCTGGGATGGCCGGGTGCGCTCGCTGCGCATCATGCGGGTGCTGGTGTCGGGGGTTGCTTTTGCGCCGGTGAAGCCGACGGGCGGAACTACGAACTAGTTTTCGCCCGGTCCGGCCGCTGCATCCAGCTCACGATCGGCATCGCCGGCAGCACCCAGCCCATGCCGACCACCACGTAATAGATCGCCTGCCGCCAGCCGGACTCGGCGATCCACGGCATCTGCGCCAGCGCCATGCCGAGCAGGGCCCAGACGGTGGCGAGCACCAGGAGCAGGATGGTGCCGAGGAACTTGCGGGTGCGGATCGTCATGACGGAATATCGCGGCTTTCGCGTAACTTGCGCTGCGGGAGCGGGGGACTATAAGGGGCACGCAGTTTGGTTCAAGCCTTGCCGGTTCAAGCTCTGGTTTTGCCTCGAATGACGACGATTTCCGCCCCGTCCGAGCCGTATCGCGCCGTGCGCTGGTGGCTGATCTCAGTGGCTGCGCTGATCGCGCTGATGGTGCTGGTCGGCGGCGCGACGCGGCTGACGGAATCCGGGCTCTCGATCGTCGAATGGAAGCCGGTCACGGGCAGCGTGCCGCCACTCTCGGACGCCCAGTGGACGGCGGCCTTCGAGGCCTACAAGAAGATCCCGCAATATCGCGAGCACAACGCTGGCATGAGCCTGTCCGAGTTCAAGGAGATCTTCTGGTGGGAATGGAGCCACCGGCTGCTCGGCCGTTTCATCGGCGTCGCTTATCTTTTGCCGTTCCTGTTCTTCCTCTGGCGCGGCGGCCTGTCCGGTGAGTTGAAGCGGCGGCTGTGGCTGTTGTTCGGGCTCGGCGGCCTCCAGGGCGCGGTAGGCTGGTGGATGGTGGCCTCAGGCCTGACGGAACGCGTCGAGGTGTCGCAATATCGGCTGGCGACGCATCTTGTGCTCGCGCTATTGATCTTCGCCGGCATCGTCTGGACGGTGCGGCGGCTCGCCGGGCGTCCGCAGATCGCGGCGTCGTCGCGGCTGCGCTTCGTGAGCGCCTTGCTCCTCGTCGTGACCTTTATCCAGATCTATTTCGGTGCGCTGGTTGCGGGCCTGCGCGCCGGCCGCGCCTACAACACCTGGCCGCAGATCGACGGTGCGTTCATTCCCTCAGGGGAGCGGCTGTGGTTCGAGACGCCGTGGTGGCGCAACATGTTCGACAATGTGCTGACAGTGCAGTTCGAGCACCGCATGACGGCCTATGCGCTGTTCGCGCTGGCGGCGTTGCACGCGTTCGACGCGGTCCGTTCACGCGCGGGTTCCGCGGCGAGCGGGGCGCTTTTGCTGTTGGGCGCGGTGAGCCTGCAAGGCGTGCTCGGCATCCTCACGCTGCTCAACCAGGTGCCGATCGATCTCGCGCTCGCACATCAGGCGGTCGCGATCGTGGTGCTGACGCTTGCGGTGATGCAGATGGAGCGGCTCGCTCCACGGCATTCGACCGAAGCGCAGCCGCGCGCGGTTCCCGTCGGTCAGGCCGGCTGATCGGATCAGCTCTTCAGCAATAGCCGTAGATGCCGCACGAGTAGGGGAGGCGCCAGAAATAATCGACCTGCGCCCCGCCGTAATACGCGCCCTGATAATCATAGTCCCATGGGCGGCCATAATAGCCCGGCAGCGTGTGGGAGCCGGGCAGCAGCGGCGTACCTGGCAAGTTGCTGACGTAGCTGCCGATGCCGTAGGCCGGCGAGATCAACGCATCCGGATCCTTCTCGACATAGACATGCGGCGGAGCGGCGGCCTGCCGCTTCGGCCTGGCCGGCAAATCGGCGGCCATCGCCGCCGAGACCATCAGCATTGCCGCAAGGGCAGGCACTATCCAGCGCAGCATCTTCGGCTCCGAATCAAAGAGGGCGATCCAGTGACGATGTATGCGGCAGATATGGTTAATGACTGTTAACTGCGATCGTCATTCCGGGGCGGTGCGAAGCACCGAACCCGGAATCTAGAGATAATTATGCCACGTCGAGATTCCGGGTTCGCGCTGTCGCGCGCCCCGGAATGACAAGAATTACGCGCCCAGCGCCTGTTCCAGATCGGCGATCAAGTCTTCCTTGTCCTCGATGCCGATCGAGAGCCGCACCACGTCGGGGCCGGCGCCGGACTTGATCTTGGCGGCGTCGTCGAGCTGGCTGTGCGTGGTCGAGGCCGGATGGATGACCAGCGAGCGGGTATCGCCGACATTGGCGAGATGCGAAAACAGCTGCAACTTCGACACCAGGCTGACGCCGGCATCGTAGCCGCCCTTCAGACTGAAGGTGAACACGGCGCCGGCACCCTTCGGCGCGTATTTGCGCGCGAGTTGGTTGTACTTGTCGCTTGCAAGGCCCGCATAGTTCACCGCGGCGACCGCTGGATGGCCGGCGAGGAATTCGGCGACTGCTTTCGCGTTGTCGCAGTGCTTCTGCATGCGCAGCGGCAATGTCTCGATGCCGGTGAGGATCATGAAGGCGTTGAACGGCGACAGCGCCGGTCCGAGGTCGCGCAGGCCGAGCACGCGGCAGGCGATCGCGAAGGCGAAATTGCCAAACGTCTCCTGGAGCCGGATGCCGTGATATTCGGGCCGCGGCTCGGAGAGCATCGGATATTTGCCGCCGGTCGACCAGTCGAAGGTGCCGGCATCGACGATGATGCCGCCGATCGAATTGCCGTGGCCGCCGAGAAACTTCGTCAGCGAGTGCACGACGATGTCGGCACCGTGGTCGATGGGACGGATCAGATAGGGCGAGGCCAGCGTGTTGTCGACGATCAGCGGGACGCCCGCCTTGCGCGCCACCGTCGAGATCGCCTCGATGTCGGTGATGCTGCCGGCAGGATTGGCGATCGACTCGATGAAGATCGCTTTCGTGCGCGGCGTGACCGCGCGCTCGAAGCTCGCGATATCGTCGGGATCGGCCCACACCACGTTCCAGCCGAAGCTCTTGAACGCGTGCGTGAACTGGTTGATGGAGCCGCCATAGAGCTTTCGCGCGGCGATGAACTCGTCGCCGGGCTGGAGCAACTGCTGCAGCACCACGACCTGCGCGGCGTGGCCCGAGGCCACCGCAAGCGCGGCTGTGCCGCCTTCGAGGGCCGCGACGCGCTCTTCCAGCACGGCGTTGGTGGGATTGCCGATGCGGGTATAGATGTTGCCGAATGCCTGCAGGCCGAACAGAGAGGCGGCGTGGTCGGCGTCGTTGAAGACGAACGACGTCGTTTGATAGATCGGAGTCGCGCGCGCACCGGTGGTGGGATCGGGCTGTGCACCGGCATGCACGGCGAGGGTCGAAAATCCCGGAAGGCGATCGCTCATTGAGGGCGTCCTGTTCTCGTGGTCTGAAATCGCGCGGCATGCTGATTGGCGCCGCGGCTGCCGTCAAGGCGCGGCTTCACATCGGAACGATCGTGCTACGCATTGTCGCGTTCGCGAAATGAAACCTTCGCAACTGCGTCAGCTTTGCTCGCTCTTGTTCTTGGCGGCGCGGTCCGATGCCGCGGTGTCGCCGCCGCCGACACTCATCCGATTGAGGGATAAGCGCATGCCCTGCGTCGGCACCGGGGCGCGTTTGGAGCTCAGCGTGCGTGAATTGACGCCCATCCAGGAGATCTCCGAGGACAGGCGGCCATATTCGATCTTGGGGCAGCGGTTCATCACCACCTTGATACCGACCGATTCCGCCTTCAGCGCCGCCGCATCGTCGCGCGCCCCCAACTGCATCCAGATCACCATCGGCAGCGGATCGAGCGTGAGGGCTTCCTCGACCACCGGCATGATGTGACTGGAGTTGCGGAAAATGTCGATCATGTCGACGGGACGGCCGATGTCGGACAGCGAGGCGACGAAGGGGTTTCCGAGCAGCTCCTTGCCGACATGGCCGGGATTGACCGGAATCATGTCGTAGCCGCGCTGGGCCAGATATTTGAACGCGAAATAGCTCGGTCGCACGTTGGCAGGCGAAGCGCCGACCATCGCGATCGATTTCACGTTGTTGAGGATGCTCCGGATGTAATTGTCGGGATAGGCGTCGTGGTTCATCTTCTTCTTTCTCTGACCCTCATGGTGAGGAGCGCGGCACGCGCGTCTCGAACCATGGAGCCGCAGTCGGGCCTCTATCCTTCGAGACACCGCGTTCCGCGGCTCCTCAGGACGAGGAGTTGACTACTCGTCCCGCCATGTCGGCTTGCGTTTCTCGATGAAGGCGCCGATGCCTTCCTCGGCGTCTCGCGCCATCATGTTCTCGGTCATCACCTCTGCCGCATAGCGATAGGCGTCTGCAAGGCTCATCTCGGCCTGGCGATAGAACGCCTCCTTGCCGAGCTTGACGGTGTAGGCGGATTTCAGTGCGACCTGTTCGGCCAGCGCAATGGCGGCGTCGCGCTCGGTGCCGGCGGCGACGACACGATTGACGAGCCCGATCTCGCGGGCGCGCGCGGCCGGGATCGGCTCGCCCGTCAGCAGCATCTCCATCGCCTGCTTGCGCGGGACGTTGCGCGACAGCGCCACCATCGGCGTCGAGCAGAACAGGCCGATGTCGACACCGGGAGTGGCGAAGTGTGCTGCTTCCGAGGCGATCGCCAGATCGCAGCTTGCAACGAGCTGGCAGCCGGCGGCGGTGGCGATGCCCTGGACGGATGCGACCACGGGCTTGGGCAGGCGCACGATCGCCTGCATCATCGCGCTGCAGGCGGTCATCATCTCGGCGAAGAAGGCACGGCCACGGTCCGGGTCGGTGCGGCGCGCGGTCAGCTCCTTCATGTCGTGGCCGGCGGAGAAGGCGGGACCGTTGGCCGCGATCACGACACCGCGGATGGCCTTGTCGTCCCGGATCTCGTTGAGCTCGGCATGCAGGCTTGCGATCATCGTCGCCGACAGGCTGTTGCGGGCGGCCGGGCGGTTGAGGGTCAGGACCGCAATGGGGCCCACGGTCTCGCGCAGCAGGATCGGTGGTTGCGGGGAGGGGACGCGGGCGGCCAGGACGGACATCAAAGCGTTTCCGGTTGGATTATTGCGATTGGATGACGCAGATAACTTAATGTAACAGGGGACGTGAAGCGAGGGTGAGGGGTAGCATGGCGTTAGCGAAAATGAGCGTGGCGGAGCTCGAGCAGTTCCTCCGCAACGAGTTTCCCCAGGCCTTCAGCGGCGACGACATCACCATCGAGAGCGCGGACGGTCAGGCCTGCCTTTTGCGTCAGCGCTACAGCGAAAGGATGCTGCGGCCGGGCGGAACCGTGTCCGGCCCCACCCTGATGGCGCTGGCCGATTTCGCGATGTACGTGGTGCTGTTGTCCGCGATCGGGCCGATCGGGCTCGCCGTGACCACCAATCTCAACATCAACTTCCTGCGCAAGGGGCAACCCGGGCAGGACGTGCTGGCGGAGGCGCGGCTGCTCAAGCTCGGCAAGCGCCTTGCAGTCGGCGAGGTGAAGCTGCTGTCCGGTACCTCGCCCGATCCGATTGCCCATGTCACCTCGACCTATTCCATTCCAAACGTTTGAGCTTTTTGAGGGTACTTTAATACCATATTTCTAACCAATTGATATTGCACATGTAAATTCCGCCTTTGGGCATTGACCGCGGCGCCCCCGTTCTCTAGAAATCCGCCCAGTCCGGTGCGGTGTTCGCGCCGATGCTCCCCGTCCACGGAAACTCTGACATGAAAACCTTTTCGGCAAAGCCGGCTGAGGTGACGAAGAAGTGGGTACTGATCGACGCCAAAGGTCTGGTCGTCGGCCGTCTCGCCACCATCGTCGCCATGCGCCTGCGCGGCAAGCACCTCCCGACCTATACCCCGCACGTTGATTGCGGCGACAACATCATCATCATCAACGCGCAGCATGCGGTTCTCACCGGCCGCAAGCGCGAGCAGAAGACCTATTACAAGCACACCGGTTACGTCGGCCACGTCAAGGAGCGCACCGCGCGCCAGATCCTCGAGGGCAAGCATCCCGAGCGCGTGCTCGAGAAGGCCGTCGAGCGCATGATCCCGCGTGGCCCGCTCGGTCGCGTCCAGATGGGCAATCTCCGCGTCTATGGCGGCGCCGATCATCCGCACGAGGCCCAGACGCCCGAGAAGATCGACATCGCCAAGTTGAACCGCAAGAACACGAGGGCCGCATAACATGGCCGAATCCATCCAGTCGCTCGACCAGCTCTCGCAGCTCAAGACGGCGGCCGCGCCCGACGCGCCCAAGCACGAGAAGAAGGTCGACAAGTTCAACCGCGCCTACGCCACCGGCAAGCGCAAGGACGCGGTCGCCCGCGTCTGGATCAAGCCGGGCGCCGGCAAGGTCACGGTCAATGCGCGCGAGGTCGAGGTCTATTTCGCCCGTCCGGTGCTGCGTATGATGATCGAGCAGCCGTTCTCCGTGGCCGCGCGGTCCGGCCAGTATGACGTGATCTGCACCGTCGCCGGCGGCGGTCTGTCCGGCCAGGCCGGTGCCGTCCGTCACGGCATCTCCAAGGCGCTGACCTATTTCGAGCCGGAGCTGCGCACCGTGCTCAAGAAGGGCGGCTTCCTCACCCGCGACTCGCGCGTGGTCGAGCGCAAGAAGTACGGCAAGGCCAAGGCCCGCCGGTCCTTCCAGTTCTCGAAGCGTTAATCGCTTCGGTCGCATTCGCCGCGAAAGCGGCTTCAATGAGATGCAAAAGGGCGCTGATTTCAGCGCCCTTTTTGCTGTTCGTTTGTATGCAAATTGATGGCGTGTTTCCTGAAAACTTGGGCTCGCATGAAAACCTGAATGGAACCCGCTGGACATAGCGTCGCATTTGGAAGGGCGCGCAAATCGGCTGAGCCGATCGCGTAACTGCTATGTCTAGAAGGGGGCCGACATGATGTCGCTCGATAGCATCACGCTCTATTTGGTCGCCACCATGGTTGCCGCACTGCTCGGCGCCATGATGGTGTTTTTCGGAAGGCAGGAGAATAGCGCTGCGCTGAAATGGTGGGGCACCGCGTATCTGCTCGGCGCTGCATCGGTGGCGCTCTGGACGGCGGCCGGCGACAGACTGGGGCCGCATCTTTACCTTGCGCTGAACGCGGTCGGCTTCGTCGCCTGCGGCATGGTGTGGAACGCGGCGCGCGTCTTTCATGGTCGCAAGCCGAACTGGCCGGGTCTCCTGATCGGCGCGCTTGCCTGGGCCGCTGCCGCCACGCTGCTCGATCCCTCCGCGTCCATGCTGCGCATGATCGTTGGCGCCGGCATCGTCTCGATCTACGCGGCGCTGACCGCGAGCGAGCTCTGGGTCGAGCGGCGCAAGAGCCTGCAACGGCGCTGGCCGGCCTTCGTGGTCCCGGTGATGCACGGCTGCGTGTTGATGCTGCCGATCCTGCTCGGCAGCTTCCTGCGCCCGCACGATGCAGGTTTTGCCAACAGCATCTGGGTCACCGTGTTCGCGGTCGAACTCGTGCTTTATGCCGTCGGCACCGTGTTCGTGATCTTCATGCTGGTGTCCGAGCGCACCGTCACCGCGCACCGGACCGCCGCCTCCACCGATCCGCTGACCGGAATGCTCAACCGCCGCGGCTTCTCGGAAGCCTGCGGACGCGTGATCGAGCGCGAGGCCAAGGCCGGCCGTCCCGTGACCGTGATGATCTTCGACATCGACCATTTCAAGTCGATCAACGACCGCTTCGGCCATCCCGCCGGCGACGAGATGCTGAAATTGTTCTCGACCGTCGTCGTCAGCAATCTGCGCATCAGCGACATGTCGGGTCGCATCGGCGGCGAGGAGTTCGCAGCGCTCCTGCCGTGTTCGCTGGAGGAGGGCGTGCTGGTCGCCGAGCGCGTGCGCGAGGCCTTCGAGACCTCCGGCGTCGTCGTCGACGAGGGCCCGGTCGACACCACCGTCAGCATCGGCGTCGCCGGCGGTCCGGCCGGCACCGAGCTCGAAGTGCTGCTGGCTTCGGCCGACACCGCGCTCTACCAGGCCAAGCGCGGCGGCCGAAACCGCGTCGAGTCGGCGGAGGAGCTGCCACTGTCGCTGGAGAACTGGCGCCGCCAGAGCGCGGCGCGGATCGGCATGCCCAACACGCAATCCAAGACACAACCGGCGACCGCTTAGGCTAAGGAGGCCTCGCGGTAAGCCCCTGTTTACCATTCGATCCCTACCATTGCGGACATGGAATCGATCCGTCGACAGAATCCGCAGGCCGCCTTGATGTCGCTCGAAGCCGCTGCGACTTCGGCACGCGGCGGCTTCGCCTGCCTGTTCTCGACCGCGGACGAATACGAGAGCGCGCTGATCACCGAGCGCCGCGCCCAGGGGCGTTACACGCAAGGCCGCAGCTACTGGCCGCTCGCCCTGTTCGCCGGTTGTGCGCTGACGGTGGCCGGCACCGTTCTGCTGCTCACCTGAGTGATCTGCATGTCTGGACCGGGCAGGGCGCCGTTTCGGCGCCTTTTTCTTTGTCGCGGGCTGCGGTAGACACGCCCATCGAACAAAAATGGGTGGAAACAGATGATCACCGAGATCGCGCAAATCGACGTCAAGCCGGGCAGCGAGAAGGATTTTGAGGCCGCCGTCGCCAAGGCCAAGGCCGCTTTCGGCCGCTCCAAGGGGTTTCATGGTTTCGAGCTGCACAAGTCGATCGAGAAGCCGCAGCGCTATCGCCTGATGGTGAAGTGGGAGACGCTGGAGAACCACACCGTCGACTTCCGCGGCTCCGAGAATTTCACCGAATGGCGCGGCCTTGTCGGCCAGTATTTTGCGGCACCCCCCGAGGTCGAGCACACCGAAACGGTGCTCACCACCTGAGGCGGCTCAGGCCGCCTCAGCCAGAGGCGGTGCTTCATACGTCTTGAAGTGGTCGATCATGACTTTGGCGATGGCGACCAGTGGTAGCGCCAGCGCCAGGCCCCAGATTCCGAACACGACGCCGAGCAGGATCTGGAACGCGAACAGCGTGGCCGGCGGAATGTCCAGTGCCTGCCGCTGAAGGATCGGCGTCAGCACATAGCTCTCCATGGCGTGCACGCCCATGAAAAGGAGAAAGGCCGACAGCGCCGGAATCCATCCTGAGGCGAGGCTCGCCAGCACGACCACGACGCCGGCTATGATAGCGCCGACGGTCGGAATGAAGGCGAGCAGGCCTGCCTGGATCCCGAGGATGAACGAGCCGGGAATGCCGATGGTGACGAGTCCGATCCAGGTCACGACTCCCACCGCAAGCATCACGACGATCTGCGCGATCAGCCAGCGCTCCAGCGTCTCGCCGATTCGGTCGATGATCAGGGCTACGCGAGTACGATGCCTGGCCGGCGCGAGAAACAACAGGCCGTCATGATAGACGCCGGGCTGGGCGGCGAAGGCGAGCCCCAGGAACAGCACGATGAAGATGTTGCCGACCGCGCTGATGGTGCCGAGCAGCAGCTTGAAGGTCTGGCTCACGATCGCCCCGCCGCTCGAGGCCAGCGCGCCAGCGCCCGGCAATCCGCCGTGCGAGCCCGAGTTCGGGGCCGGCGCCGGCGTCGCATCGGTGGAGGCAGCGGGTGCGGCGTTGCCGAGATCGAAGACGCTGGTGTCGATCCCATGGTTTTCGAGGAAGGACCGGACGTTGGTGATCTGCGACTTGATCGTCTTGCTCAGCAGCGAGGCCTGCTCGGCAATGGTGGCGCCGCCGAGATAGGCAACGCCCGCAAGCATCACGGCCAGCGCGGCACAGACGATCGCGAGCCGGACCGCGTGGGGCAGGTGCACGCGGCGGCCGAGCGCGTTGGTCAGCGCGTTGAGGCCGACGCCGAGCAGCATTCCGGTGAAGATCAGGAGCAGGGTGGCGGCAAAATACCAGGTGAAGACCAGCATTGCCGTGAACAGCACGATGCCAATGCCCCCGACCGAGATCGCCCAGGCCAGATCAGCGCGGGTCCGGGGTCGCTCATCTGCGGGAATGGTCACATCGGCTCCTTTTCAGCGCGGTGCGCACCGCACTCTTTCGATAAACGCGATCCGGATCAAGACCGCGTCAACGCGCTGGTTTGACGCTGGCGCGTGAACGGTGCAGAGCGATGAGGAAAGAACAGGTGAGGGCGCTTGAGTTTCATCAGCAAGTGGGCCGGTCTGCTCGGCCTTGTCGCCGTGCTCGTGGTCGGCGACCAGATCCGGATCAACCGGCCCGGTCACAAATATCGCCTCACGGTCGCGGTGACGACGCCTGACGGGATCAAGACCGGGGCGGGCATTCTGTCCGTCGTGCCCGATCGCGGCTATAGCCGGGGCGGACGCACCACGATGCGCGGCGAGGCTGTGTTCGTCGAACTCGGCCGGGGAAAGAATGTGGTGGCATTGCTCGCGCATCAGCAGGGCGCGAAGCTCGATCTCGATGACATCAACTATGTCGCGCTCCGCGCTTATGGCGCCGCGCGCGGCAACCGCGTCTCGTTCAACGAGCTCAACCGGCAGACCGGCGTCGTCGCGGTGCAGGGGGACCTAATGCCCGTGCTCGTGAGCTTTGGCGATCCCCTCGACCCCGCGACGGCGCGCCTGGTCGCCGGCGACCGTGCGGAGGCGGTCCTGGGCGACGGCTATGCACTCCATGGCCTTACCGCCGAAATGGTGCCCAACGGGCTCTGGCCGATTGATTTCGGTGGCGTGCTCGGGGAGTCCGTGACGCGCGGAATCGAGACGAAACTGCCCTGGCTGGCCACGCCGGGAGACGCGGCGGCGACCGCGCTGAAGGCCGCCGGCCTGCCCCTCGGCGGCGCGATCGAGGCCCGGGAGGCATTTGCGCGAAAATAGCATTGCCGTCCCGCGTACCCTTCTGTTGAATTTGTTCCACCCCAAGGGCATGTTTGGAGAATCGTCTTCGGCGAGAGGTCTGAACGGGAGATGAGAAAGCCGGTCGTCGGCGTGATCGGGAACGCCCATCGCGTTGAAAATCGATTTCAGGTCCAGATGGTCGGCGAGCGTAATCTGCGCGCGGTGGCCGAGGTGTCCGGCGGCCTGCCGGTGATGTTCGCGGGGTCGCCCGACATCACGGATATCGGCGCGCTGCTCGATACCGTCGACGGCGTCGTGCTCACCGGCGCCCGGGCCAACGTCCACCCGACCCGTTTCAACGTCGATCCGTGTGAGGCGCACGAGCCCTACGACATCCACCGCGACGAGGTGGCGCTGGCGCTCTCGGTCGCCTGCGTTGCCCGCGGTATCCCGCTGTTCGGCATCTGCCGGGGCCTCCAGGAGATGAACGTCGCCTTCGGCGGCTCGCTGCATCCCGAGATCCGCGAAATCCCGGGCCGCATGAACCATCGCATGCCGAGGCTTGAGAACGGTGAGATCCACCCCGATCCGACAGTGGTGTTCGCCGATCGTCACGACGTCGATCTGACGCCGGGCGGCGCGTTCGCAGAATTGCTCGGCTGTAACAAGATCAGGGTGAATTCGCTGCACGGCCAGGGCATCCTCGATCCCGGCAAGCGCGTGCTGATCGAGGGCATTGCCGAGGACGGCACCATCGAGGCGATCCGCATCGCGGAAGCCAAGGCCTTTGCGCTCGGCGTGCAATGGCACGCCGAGTACGATCCGCAGCACAATCCGATCAACCGAAAACTGTTCGAGGCGTTTGGCGAGGCCATGGTGGCGAAGCAGCGCGCGGCGGCGTAGCTGCAGGGCGCGCCGAGGCCTATAACCATCGTCATCGTGAGCGCAGCGAAGCAAATCCAGTCGCTGTCGGGTGACGGCGTGAAGGCGACCTCGATCTCTCGGGCGGAATAAACCAGCTATCAAGAAATGGTGCGCGCCGGTTTTCTCGATTCCGATTCGTTCTTTGAGAACGAAGTGGAGTCAGACGCAGAACGAAACTTGATGACCACAAAAAAGGCGCCCCGAGGGGCGCCTTTCGTGCATGGTAGTCGTTCCGGCCGCTTAGCCCGAATAGTACATTTCGAACTCGACCGGATGCGGGGTCATTTCGAAGCGGGCGACTTCGGTCATCTTCAGCTCGATGTAAGCGTCGATGAAGTCGTCGTCGAACACGCCGCCGTTTTTCAGGAAGCCGCGGTCCTTGTCGAGGTTTTCGAGCGCCTCGCGCAAGCTGCCGCACACGGTCGGGATCTGCTTCAGTTCTTCCTTCGGCAGATCGTAGAGGTCCTTGTCCATCGCCGGACCCGGATCGATCTTGTTTTTGATGCCGTCGAGGCCGGCCATCAGCATCGCGGCGAAGCCGAGATAGGGATTGGCGAGCGGATCGGGGAAACGCACCTCGACGCGCTTGGCCTTCGGCGAAGCGGTGTAGGGGATGCGGCAGGAGGCCGAGCGGTTGCGCGCGGAATAGGCGAGCAGCACGGGGGCCTCATAGCCCGGAACCAGACGCTTGTAGGAGTTGGTCGACGGGTTGGTGAAGGCGTTGATCGCCTTGGCGTGCTTGATGATGCCGCCGATGTAGTGGAGGCAGGTCTCCGACAGGTCGGCGTATTTGTTGCCGGCGAACACCGGCTTGCCGTCCTTCCAGATCGACTGGTGCACGTGCATGCCCGAGCCATTGTCGCCGAAGACCGGCTTCGGCATGAAGGTGGCGGTCTTGCCGTAGATGTGCGCGACCTGGTGGATGCAGTATTTGTAGATCTGCATGTGGTCGGCCATCAAGGTCAGCGTGTCGAACTTCATGCCGAGCTCGTGCTGGGCGGAGGCGACTTCGTGATGATGCTTCTCGACCTTGACGCCCATCTTGGCCATGGCGCCGAGCATCTCCGAGCGCATGTCCTGCACGGAATCCTGCGGCGGCACCGGGAAGTAGCCGCCCTTGGTACGGACACGATGGCCGAGATTGCCGCCTTCGTATTCGGTGTCGGAGTTGGTCGGCAGCTCCGAGGAGTCGAGGCGGAAGCCGGTGCTGTAGGGATTGGCGGAGAAGCGCACGTCGTCGAACACGAAGAACTCGGCTTCGGGGCCGACGAACACGGTGTCGCCAACGCCCATCGACTTCACCATCGCCTCGGCCTTCTTGGCGATGCCGCGGGGATCGCGGTTGTAGGGCTCGCCGGTGGTCGGCTCGAGCACGTCGCAGGTGATGACCATGGTGGTCTCGGCGAAGAACGGATCGATCGTCGCGGTCACCGGATCGGGCATCAGGCACATGTCGGACTCGTTGATCGCCTTCCAGCCGGCGATCGAGGAGCCGTCGAACATCGTGCCTTCGGCGAAAATGTCCTCATCGATCATGCTGATGTCGAAGGTGACGTGCTGCCACTTGCCGCGCGGATCGGTGAAGCGCAGGTCGACGTATTTGACGTCGTTGTCCTTGATCGATTTCAGGACGTCTTTGGCGGTCTTCATGCATACCCCTTTTGGCTCTGCGGGTCGGTTTCCAAACTTCGAGCGACCGTGTTCACGCTTCTTGAGGCGCGCGAGGCACAAACAAAATGAGGCCGCCGAAGCAGCCTATTTCTTGTCAGAATGTCGCAAAATGCGGGATAGCACCCGGCTCAGATAGCGTCCAGCCCGGATTCGCCGGTTCGGATGCGGATCGCCTCTTCGATGTTGGAGACGAAGATCTTGCCGTCGCCGATGCGCCCGGTTTGCGCGGCGCGGCGGATTGCGTCGATGGCGCGCTCGACCAGATCGTCGCCGATCACGATCTCGATCTTCACCTTGGGCAGGAAGTCGACGATGTATTCTGCGCCGCGGTACAGCTCGGCGTGACCCTTCTGCCGGCCGAAGCCCTTGGCTTCGGTGACGGTGATGCCCTGAAGGCCGACTTCCTGAAGCGCTTCCTTCACCTCGTCGAGCTTGAATGGCTTGATGATGGCTTCGATTTTCTTCACTGCGCGCCTCCCGGCCTTTCGAACAAATAGCAACGTCTTCGTCAGGATGCGCTTTTCATGACGCACGATCTTGTCTTCGCTATGCCGGGATCCCTGACCAGTCCGGCAACAACGGCCGGCCACACCCTGATAAATGCCAGTGAGCACGACGAACCGAAGCGACTTCCGCGAAAGCAGGGTCTATGCCAAGTTGCAAATGCCCTGATTATTGGAGCGTTATCAGCCTTTTAACGTGCAGCTCTGATAGGTGACGCCGACCCGCACAAAATACCGCAGACTACGAAATAGGCAAACGGTTCAATATCTGTGCAGATCGTTGTTCCGGTGCATGGGCCGGCGCGGAACGTGCCTGTTGAGAAGGCTTTTGGACAGGGAAGTGGCATGGAAGTTCTGACCAACGCCGAAATGCAGCGTGCCGACCAGCTCAGCATTGCGGCAGGCACCCCCGGCTTCAAGCTGATGCTCAGTGCCGGCCAGGCGGTCGCCGAGGCCGCCAACGCGCTGGTGGAGCAGGGGCCGATCCTGATCGTGGCCGGCCCCGGCAACAATGGCGGGGACGGTTTTGTCGCAGCCGCCGAGCTCGCCGCGCAAGGCCGCGAGGTCTCGGTGATCCTGATGTGCGAGCGCGACCAGCTCCAGGGCGATGCGGCCTCGGCCGCGCGGGGCTGGAAACACCCGGTGCTCCCGTTCAACCCGCAGGCGATCGGGCGACCGGCGCTGATCGTCGATGCGCTCTTCGGCGCGGGCCTGAGCCGTCCGGTCGAGGGCGAGGCGCGTGAGATGATCGAGGCAATCAACGCCAACGGTGCGCCGGTGCTCGCGGTCGACCTGCCGAGCGGCATCAACGGCACCAGCGCGGCCGTGCTGGGCGTGGCGGTGAACGCCACCGAGACCGTCACCTTCTTCCGCAAGAAGCCGGCGCATCTGCTGCTGCCGGGGCGGATGCATTGCGGCCACGTCCGCGTCGCCGACATCGGCATCGACCCGCAGGTGCTGGACGAGATCGCGCCGCAGATATTCGAAAACGATCCGGACTTCTGGGGCGTGGCCTTTCCGGTGCCGCGCATCGACGGACACAAATACGCGCGCGGCCATGTGCTGGCGGTCTCGGGCGATGCGGCGGCGACCGGTGCCGCGCGGCTCGCCGCGCGCGGGGCGCTGCGCGCCGGCGCGGGCCTGGTGACTCTGGCCACGCCGCGTGATGCGCTGGCCATCAATGCGGCTGCGCTCACCGCGGTGATGGTTCGCCCCGTCGATACCGCCATCGAGTTCGGCGAGCTGCTCGGCGACAAGCGTTACAACACCTGCATCATCGGCCCCGGCGCGGGGGTCGGCGAGCGCACCTGCGATCTCGTTCACACGGCGCTCAATGCGCAGCGGCGCCTGGTGCTCGACGCGGATGCGCTGACGAGCTTTGCCGCCAATCCCGAGCGCCTGTTCGAATCGATCAGGACGTCGCAGGACAAGGCGGTGGTGCTGACGCCGCACGAGGGCGAGTTCCCGCGGCTGTTCTCCGACCTCAGCAATAAGCATCCGGGGCGCTCGAAGATCGAGCGCGTGCGCGCCGCCGCCGAGCGCTCCGGCGCGGTCGTGCTGCTGAAGGGCGCGGACACCACGATTGCCGCGCCCGACGGCCGCGCCACCCTCGCCGCCAACGCACCGCCCTGGCTCGCCACCGCGGGTGCCGGCGACGTGCTCGCCGGCATCATCGCAGGGCTGCTGGCGCAAGGCGTCCCGGCGTTCGAGGCCGCCAGCATCGCCGTGTGGATGCATGGCGAAGCCGGGAGCGAGGCGGGGCCGGGGCTGATCGCAGAAGATCTCACCGAGACGCTGCCGGCCGTGCACCGGCGAATCTATAGTGCGCTGGGGATCGAATACTGATGCTCAGGCAGCTCGCGCTCACCGATATGGGCGCGGCGGCGCAGGTTCACCGGGCCGCATTCGACAATGCGATGCCCTGGCTCGCTGGGCTGCATACGCCGGACGAGGATCGCTGGTTCTACCGCGAGCGTGTCTTCGCGACGTGCCGCGTGTGGGGACGCTTCCACGGCGATGTATTGAGCGGGATCATCGCGTTCCGTGACGGCTGGGTCGAGCAGCTTTACGTGCTTCCTGCTGTTCAAGGGGGTGGGACTGGCACCGAACTCCTCGAGGTCGCCAAAGGCGCCTGCGAACGGCTGGAGCTCTGGACCTTCCAGCGCAACGCGTTGGCGCGGCGCTTCTATGAAGCGCGCGGCTTCACGCTGATCGAGCAGACCGACGGGACCCGAAACGAGGAGAAAGAACCGGACGCTCGCTATCTTTGGATGCGTCCAGGCCGATAGCTCACTCCACCCCGTACCAGCGCACCAACCGCGGCGCGGCCCAATCGGTTACGACGGATTCGATCAGCCACCGCCCGGGGGAGGCCGCAGCGAACGCGATGCGCTGGGTCTGGCCGGGTTCGATCGCGAGCGTGTCGAGCCAATAGGGCTTCCAGCCGTCGTCGAGCTTGTCGAGCAGGCGGAAATGGTGGCCGTGGAGATGGAAGACGGTGGCGACGGGGGCGGGGTTCTTGAGGGCCAACACGACGGTGCGGCCGGCCTTGGTGCGAAAGACGGGGGCGGAGGACGTCGAGAAATTTGCGGGCCGTACCCACCCGGCGTCGGCCGCCCCGAGCGCGACATCAAATCGCAGGGCGCCCCTCAGATCGAGCCGGTCGGGCAGGTCATTCGGAGGGAGCGGCTGCGGCGGCGACAGCGGCGCGCGCCGCTCAAGCTTGCCGGAGACGGTCAGGCGGCCGACCTGGCGCGCCTCCTGGCCGTCATGCAGCAGGAATGGGGCCGATGTGGCCGCATCCACGAAGGCGTCGGCGCGTGCGCCGGGAGCCAGCACCAGCGCGCCGTTGCGAGCCGGAAACGGCTCGGCCGGCTGTCCGTCCAGGGCCAGCACCTGGACCTCGTGACCTTCCAATTTGATCGCCAGAACAGAACGTTGCGAGCCGTTGATAAAGCGCAGCCGCAGCCGCTCATTCGCCGAAGCTGAGAGTTCGAATGAAGTCGTTCCGTTGATGGTAAAGAGCGGGGATGTGTCCTTCGGGTCCCGGCCCGGGGTAAGCGCGGTCCCATCCGGCCGCAGCCGCCATTCCTCGATCAAGAGCACCACGTCGCGATCGGCGGCGACCGCGTTGGTCTCGGTGGCGATGATCGGAAGCGGGCGGGCGGGCTGCTTCAGGCCGTCCTCGAACAGCCGGAAGTCGGCCAGCAGGGTTCCCGCGTTTGGCACTGAAACGATTGATGTTTCCGTCGCTTCCGGGGCCGTCGGGGCGCGTCCCCGAAGCGGGTCGGCGGCGGCCGGGCCGTTGAGGCCGTACCAGACTGGTGCAAGCGGTACAGGCAGGCCGTTGCGGAAGACCACCTCGCAGCGGTCGCCACGTTTGAGACGGACATCCCCGAGGTGGCTTACGGCGGCCAGCTCCCAGATGGGTGTAGCCGGCTGCCCCGGCCTCAGAGCCAGCGTCGCCGGCCTTGCCTGAAGGGCGAGCTGGGCGGTCATGGCCGGGACTGCGCCGCCCGCCATCAGCCCGGCCGCAGAGGCGCCAAGTCCGGCGCCAAGTCCGGCCAAAACCTCGCGCCTCGTCGGGTCGAAGATCCGCGTTTTCATGGCCGATCCGGACCACGCCGAGCTGGATAAGTCCAGCCGTCGTGCCTAGTTGAAGCCTGCCTCTATCGGGCCATTTTTTTGCTGCGAACAGGCGGGCACATGCTATAAGCCCGCCGCCCGCGGCATCGCGGCCGGTCTTGATGCAAATTTACGCGGGCGTGGCGGAACTGGTAGACGCGCTGGATTTAGGTTCCAGTGACGAAAGTTGTGGGGGTTCGAGTCCCTCCGCCCGCACCAAGCGCTTTCAGCGTTTGCACGGATAACGCGATCTGCTCCCGCGCGGATGTTTGTCCGCCGGAAGCCGGTCCGATGAACCACCGGCGTTGAGGCGTTCGCCTCGCGCCGGATCGATTAATGACAGCGTCCCGACGCATGCGCGCCGGGACCGAACGAAAAGAAGATTGGACACCATGCAGGTCACAGAAACCCTCTCGGAAGGTTTGAAGCGCGAGTTCAAGATCAGCGTTCCCGCGTCTGATCTCGACGCCAAGGCCGGTGCCAAGCTCGTCGATCTCAAGGACAAGGTTCGCATCAACGGCTTCCGTCCCGGCAAGGTGCCGGTCACGCACCTCAAGAAGGTCTATGGCCGCTCGGTGATGGCCGAGACCATCGACCAGACCATCCGCGACACCAACACGCAGCTGTTCTCCGAGCGCGGCTTCCGCCTTGCGACCGAACCGAAGATCACCATGCCGACCGAGCAGGCCGAGGTCGAGGAGCTGCTCAACGGCAAAACCGATCTGACCTACACTGTTGCGATCGAGGTGGTGCCGTCGATCGCGCTCGCCGACTTCAAGACCTTCGAGGTCGAGAAGCCCGTCGCCGAAGTCACCGACGCCGACGTCGACGAGGCGATCAAGCGCATCGCCGATTCGAACCGCGGCTATGCCGCGAAGGACGAGGGCGCCAAGGCCGAGTCGGGTGATCGCGTCACCGTCGCCTTCAAGGGCACCATCAACGGCGAAGCCTTCGAGGGCGGCGCCGGCGAGGGCATCCAGGTGGTGATCGGATCCAACACCTTCATCCCCGGCTTCGAAGAGCAGCTCATCGGCATCGGCGCGGGCGAGACCCGCACGCTGAAGGTGGCGTTCCCCAAGAACTACATGAACGAAAAGCTCGCCGGCCAGCCAGCCGAGTTCGAGACCACCGCGACGCTGATCGAGGCGCCGCAGGATCTCGCGATCGACGACGAGTTCGCCAAGACGCTCGGCCTCGAATCGCTGGACAAGCTGAAGGAAGCGGCGCGCGAGCGGCTGGTCGCCGAGTTCGCGACCGCGACGCGCCAGCGCGTCAAGCGCGCGCTGCTCGACCGCCTCGACGAGGCCCATCGCTTCGAAGCCCCGCCCTCGCTGGTCGACGAGGAGTTCAATCTGATGTGGAACTCGGTGAAGGCCGAGATGGACTCCGCCGGCAAGACCTTCGCCGACGAAGACACCACTGAAGACGCCGCCAAGGAAGAGTACCGCAAGATCGCCGACCGCCGCGTGCGGCTCGGCCTCGTGCTCTCCGAGATCGGCGAGAAGAACAAGATCTCCGTGACCGACGACGAGGTCGGCCGCGCCGTGATCGAGCGGGCGCGCTCGATGCCGGGCCGCGAGAAGGAGGTCTGGGACTATTACCGCAGCAACGCCCAAGCGTTGGCCCAGCTTCGTGCACCGATCTATGAGGACAAGGTCGTCGACTTCATCCTCGAGCTTGCCAAGGTGACCGAGAAGAAGGTCTCGCGCGACGATCTCTACAAGGACGACGAGGCGGAAAAGACCGCCGCCTGAGGGCTCCCGAAGAGCCTTTAGGAGAGCCTTTGGGATAGCCTTGCATTAAGGATGATCAGCGAAGAGGTCGAGCTAGCCAGTTGGCCGGCTGGGCCTCTTTGTACGAATCAGCTTCAACTGCCTCACGGATTAAGCCTTAATTCGCTCCGCACTTGTCAGGCGCGAATTGGGCTATATCTGTCGCTACGCCTTCTGCTTCTACCAAGCTCTTCTACTATCAAGTTCCTGCATCACGGGACGTCCATCGGCCTTCCGGCAGATCCAGCTCCGACTGGCAGCCGGGCCTGGCGATGTCCGCCTCTTCAAAACCTAGGTGACTCATGCGCGATCCGGTTGAAACCTACATGAACCTCGTGCCCATGGTGGTCGAGCAGACCAACCGTGGCGAGCGCGCCTACGACATTTTCTCGCGCCTTCTGAAAGAGCGCATCATCTTCCTGACCGGGCCGGTCGAGGACGGCATGTCGACGCTCATCGTCGCGCAGCTGTTGTTCCTTGAGGCGGAAAATCCGAAGAAGGAAATCTCGATGTACATCAACTCGCCGGGCGGCGTGGTGACGTCGGGCCTTGCGATCTACGACACCATGCAGTTCATTCGTCCGCCGGTCTCGACACTGTGCACGGGCCAGGCTGCCTCGATGGGCTCGCTGCTGCTCTGCGCCGGCGAGAAGGACATGCGCTTCTCGCTGCCGAACGCGCGCATCATGGTGCATCAGCCCTCCGGCGGCTTCCAGGGCCAGGCCACCGACATCATGCTGCACGCCCAGGAAATCCTGAACCTGAAGAAGCGCCTCAACGAGATCTACGTGAAGCACACCGGCCAGACCTACAAGGCGATCGAGGACGCGCTGGAACGCGACAAGTTCCTGACCGCGAGCGACGCCAAGGAGTTCGGCCTGGTCGACAAGGTCATCGACAAGCGCGCCGAGGAAACCGCGGCGCCGAAGACTCCGTAGCACTACTGCGGCGGCGAACCTTCGGGCTCGCCGGCGCCATCAGGGAGCGTTCACGTTAAGGACACGTGCGCGCGTCGCAAAACGTAGTTTTGCGCCCTGCGACAGGCAGAAAGTTCCGCTTTCGTGCTTGTTTTTCGTGGCAATCCAGCAACGCCGGGGTGATTTCGATCACTTCGCCCGTGCCAAGACCGGAAATCACGGTATTGTCACGGGTAGCCGGCGACCCCCGATTAGCGAATTCTTGATAGTCGGGTGACAGCATGGTTCGCTACGACTGATCGGCTATGATCGCGGGGAATCGAGTGACCGTGATTCGCACGGCATGCAACGTAGGGTCTTTTTTGGTACGGAATTTGCTCTATTTGAAGGACTGTACCGGCTGTCGTGCCGGAATAGGGCGATCGAGCGGACGGGATCGAACCGCGGACGGAGACATGAATGAGTAAGGTCGGCACGAGCGACTCCAAGAACACGCTGTATTGCTCGTTCTGCGGCAAGAGCCAGCACGAAGTTCGCAAACTGATCGCGGGTCCCACGGTCTTCATTTGCGACGAGTGCGTCGAGCTCTGCATGGACATCATTCGCGAGGAGAACAAATCCTCGCTGGTGAAGTCGCGCGACGGGATTCCGACGCCGAAGGAAATCTGCAAGGTGCTGGACGATTACGTGATCGGCCAGAACCATGCGAAGAAGGTCCTCTCGGTCGCGGTGCACAATCACTACAAGCGCCTCAACCACCAGACCAAGCACAACGACGTTGAGCTTGCGAAGTCGAACATCCTGCTGATCGGTCCGACCGGCTCGGGCAAGACGCTGCTCGCGCAGACGCTCGCCCGCATCCTGGACGTTCCGTTCACGATGGCGGATGCGACGACGCTGACCGAAGCCGGCTATGTCGGCGAGGACGTCGAGAACATCATCCTGAAGCTGCTCCAGGCCGCCGACTACAATGTCGAGCGTGCCCAGCGCGGCATCGTCTATATCGACGAAATCGACAAGATCAGCCGCAAGTCCGACAATCCCTCGATCACGCGCGACGTGTCGGGTGAGGGCGTGCAGCAGGCATTGCTCAAGATCATGGAAGGCACGGTGGCTTCGGTCCCGCCGCAGGGCGGCCGCAAGCATCCGCAGCAGGAATTCCTGCAGGTGGACACCACCAACATCCTGTTCATCTGCGGTGGTGCGTTCTCGGGCCTCGAAAAGATCATCTCGGCACGCGGTCGGTCGACCTCGATCGGTTTCGCCGCTCAGGTGCTCGCGCCGGAAGACCGCCGTACCGGCGAAATCTTCCGTCACGTCGAGCCGGAGGATCTCCTGAAGTACGGCCTGATCCCTGAGTTCGTCGGCCGTCTGCCCGTCGTGGCGACGCTGGAGGATCTGGACGAGGCTTCGCTCAAGAAGATCTTGGTCGAGCCGAAGAACGCGCTGGTGAAGCAGTACCAGCGGCTGTTCGAGATGGAGAACATCGAGCTGACCTTCGCCGACGAGGCGCTTGGCGCGGTTGCCCGCAGGGCGATCGAGCGCAAGACCGGTGCGCGCGGACTGCGCTCGATCCTGGAGGCGATCCTGCTCGAGACCATGTTCGACCTGCCGGGCCTCGAAGGTGTGGAAGAAGTCGTGATTTCCCGCGAAGTCGTGGAAGGAACGGCGCGTCCGCTCTACATCTACGCCGATCGGTCCGATCGCGCCGTCGAGAACGCCAGCGCCTGATTTCGGCGCTGGAACGCTCCAATCGTCTCCTCAAGCAAGGCTGCGGAAGGTATCTCCGCAGCCGGTGTTGCGTCGCTTTATTCGCGTGCGTAAGCGCCTGATGGCGCGCGTCTTTCAATGACTTGACACCCCCCCAGTCGATAGCCACCTAATGTCGGCGGCGAGCAAAAATTCTCTTCAAGATTCGCCTCAGTTCCGATCCGGCAGGCCGGTCCAACCTCAAAAGGACCGACCGGTTTAGCGGATCACCTCGGCACCTTGTGGCGGTTGCGCATGAGCATGGCGGGCTGCGTGCAAGGGGGCAAAGCAAAAGGAAAAGGCCATGACCAATCCAAAACCCAGGCCAGCCATCGTTCATGGCGAAACGCACGCCTATCCTGTGCTGCCGCTGCGCGACATCGTCGTCTTCCCGCACATGATCGTTCCGCTCTTCGTCGGCCGCGAGAAGTCGATCCGCGCGCTCGAAGAGGTGATGAAGAACGACGCGCTGATCATGCTCGCGACCCAGAAGAACGCGTCCGACGATGATCCGGCACCCGATTCCATTTACGAGACCGGTACGCTTGCCAGCGTGCTTCAGCTCTTGAAGCTTCCCGACGGCACCGTGAAGGTGCTGGTCGAAGGGCTCGAGCGTGCGCGCGTGCAGAAGTACACCGATCGCGCCGACTATTACGAAGCGACCGCGGTTGCGCTCGCCGACACCGATGCGAAGTCGGTCGAGGCCGAGGCCATGGCGCGCTCGGTCGTGTCCGACTTCGAGAGCTATGTGAAGCTCAACAAGAAGATCTCGGCCGAGGTCGTCGGCGTCGTGCAGGCGATCACCGATTTCGCCAAGCTCGCCGACACCGTCGCCTCGCATCTCGCCGTCAAGATCGCGGATCGCCAGGGCATCCTGGAGACGCTGTCGGTCACGCAGCGCCTGGAGAAGGTGCTGGGCCTGATGGAGAGCGAGATCTCGGTGCTCCAGGTCGAGAAGCGCATCCGCTCGCGCGTCAAGCGCCAGATGGAGAAGACCCAGCGCGAGTACTATCTCAACGAGCAGATGAAGGCGATCCAGAAGGAGCTCGGCGACGACGACGGTCGCGACGAGCTCGCCGATCTCGAAGAGAAGATCTCCAAGACCAAGCTCTCCAAGGAAGCGCGCGAGAAGGCGCAGCATGAATTGAAGAAGCTGCGCCAGATGTCGCCGATGTCCGCAGAAGCGACCGTCGTGCGCAACTATCTGGATTGGCTGCTGTCGATCCCGTGGAACAAGAAGTCCAAGGTGAAGAAGGATCTGGAAGCCGCGCAGGCGGTTCTGGACGCGGATCACTACGGGCTGGAGAAGGTCAAGGACCGCATCGTCGAGTATCTCGCCGTGCAGTCGCGCGCCAACAAGCTGACCGGCCCGATCCTGTGCCTTGTCGGCCCTCCCGGTGTCGGCAAGACCTCGCTCGGCAAGTCGATCGCGAAGGCGACCGGGCGTGAGTTCGTGCGCGTCTCGCTCGGCGGCGTGCGCGACGAGGCCGAGATCCGCGGTCACCGCCGCACCTATATCGGCTCGATGCCCGGCAAGATCATCCAGTCGATGCGGAAGGCGAAGTCGTCGAATCCGCTGTTCCTGCTGGACGAGATCGACAAGATGGGCGCCGATTTCCGCGGCGATCCGTCCTCGGCGCTGCTCGAGGTCCTCGACCCCGAGCAGAACGCGACCTTCAACGACCACTATCTCGAGGTCGACTACGATCTGTCCAACGTGATGTTCATCACGACCGCGAATACGCTGAATATTCCCGGCCCGCTGATGGACCGCATGGAGATCATCCGGATCGCTGGCTACACCGAGAACGAGAAGGTCGAGATCGCGCGCAAGCACCTGATCCCGAACGCGGTGTCCAAGCACGGTCTGGACTCCAAGGAGTTCTCGATCGACGACGACGCGCTGCTGCTTTTGATCCGCCGCTACACCCGCGAAGCGGGCGTGCGCAATTTGGAGCGTGAGCTCTCCACACTCGCCCGCAAGGCGGTGAAGGAGCTGATGATCTCCAAGAAGAAGTCGGTCAAGGTCACCGAGAAGACTCTGGAAGAGTTGCTCGGCGTGCCGAAGTACCGCTTCGGCGAGATTGAGAGCGAGCCGCAGGTCGGTATCGTCACCGGCCTTGCCTGGACCGATGTCGGCGGTGAGTTGCTGACGATCGAAGGCGTCATGATGCCCGGCAAGGGCAAGATGACCGTCACGGGCAATCTGCGTGACGTCATGAAGGAATCGATCTCGGCGGCGGCGTCCTACGTCCGCTCGCGCGCGATCGTCTACGGCATCGAGCCACCGCTGTTCGACCGCCGCGACATCCACGTGCACGTGCCGGAAGGCGCGACGCCGAAGGACGGTCCGTCGGCGGGCGTGGCGATGGCCACCGCGATCATCTCGGTCATGACCGGCATCCCGGTCCGCCACGATGTCGCGATGACCGGCGAGATCACGCTGCGCGGCCGCGTGCTGCCGATCGGCGGCCTGAAGGAGAAGCTGCTGGCTGCTGCCCGCGGCGGCATCAAGACGGTGCTGATCCCCGAGGACAACGCCAAGGATCTCACGGAGATTTCCGATGCGATCAAGGGCGGCATGGAGATCATCCCGGTCTCGCGCCTCGACGATGTCGTCGCCAAGGCGCTGGTCAAGAAGCCGGTGCCGATCGTCTGGGAAGAGGACACCAAGGTGACGGTGAAGCCGGACGGCGACGAAGCCGCCGGCGGCCTGACCGCTCACTGAGATCGCAGCTCGAAAAGATGATAAAACGGCGCCTTCGGGCGCCGTTTTTATTGTGGGGCATTTTGTTTTGGGCAGCGGATGACGACGATGCACATCGACGGGCAATGCCATTGCGGCGAGATCACCTTTGAAGCCGAGATCGACCCGGAGACGGTGTCGGTCTGCCATTGCCGGGACTGCCAGACCCTAACGGGGTCGCCGTTCCGGGTGACGGCGATCTGCACCAAGGCCGACGTCAAGCTGACCGCCGGCACGCCCAGGATCTACGGCAAGCGCGGCGACAACGGTCGGATGCGCTTCCAGCACTTCTGCGCCGAGTGCGGTTCCCCGCTGTTCACGAGCGGCGAGGGCGACCAGGAGGACGATTGGGGCATCCGCTGGGGCAGCATCCGCCAGCGCGATAAATTGCGGCCCGTCAGGCAGATCTGGTGCCAGTCGGCGGCGGTGTGGATCGACGCGGTGCCACTGCTGCCGGGACGGCCGGGGGATTGAGGCCGAGGAAGTGCAGTTCCGCGCTTGCCCGTTCGGGGCAGGTGGGGATAAAGAAGCGGCGAGGGGCGGTTAGCTCAGCTGGTTAGAGCATCTCGTTTACACCGAGAGGGTCGGGAGTTCGAATCTCTCACCGCCCACCAGCCTTTGCTCGCTTCGCGAGCTTCGGCTCGGCGAGCCAGCCTCACACGTTATTGGCGCGAAGCGAACGAAGGCTGCCGCGCAGAAGCCGATAGGCGCAGGCGGGCAATACCGAGACACAGAGGCCCTGATGCAACAACCAAGCGGACACGAACAAAACGCCGATCAGATCGCTTACTGGAACGGCCCCAGCGGGCAGCGCTGGGCCGATCGCCATGCGGCGCAGGAGAGCCTGCTTGGACCCATTGCCGATGTGCTGATTGACCGCGCCAGGCCGAAGCCGGGCGAGCGCGTTCTCGATGTCGGCTGCGGCTCCGGCGCGACGACGTTCGCATTCGCGAAGGCTGTCGCGCCTGATGGCTTCGCGCTCGGGCTCGACGTCTCCGAGCCGATGCTGTCGCAGGCGCGCGCGTTTGCGCCAAAAGGCCTGCCGCTGGATTTCGCGCTGGCGGATGCGACGGTGCATGCGTTCGAGCCGGCGAGCTTTGACCTGCTGGCCTCGCGGTTCGGCGTGATGTTCTTCGCCGATCCGATCGCATCTTTCACCAACCTCCGCCGCGCGCTGAAGCCGACGGGGCGGCTGGCGTTTGCCTGCTGGCGCGAACCGAAGGAAAATCCGTGGATGATGGCGCCGTTGATGGCCGTCTACAAACACGTGCCCAAGATGCCGCCGGTCGGGCCGGACGAGCCGGGCCCGTTCGCCTTTGCCTCGGAAGAGCGCGTGACGCGCATCCTGAAAGGCGCCGGCTTCGTCGACGTCGCGATGGAGCCGCACAATCTCGCGATGGATGTCGCGATCGGCGGCGGGCTCGATGCCGCGGTCGAGGGCTCGCTCCAGATCGGCCCCGCCAGCCGCGCGCTGCAGGGCCATCCGCCGGAGACGTATGCCGCGGCAAAAGCCTCGATCCGCGAAATGCTCGCGCCGTTCCTGAAGGGGCAGTCGGTCGCGCTGCAGGGCGCGATCTGGATTGTGACGGCGAAGGCGGCGTAGGCGTCGCTGTTCACGCGTCCCCGCGCCAAACAGTCAGTGTCGTCCGGGCCTAGTGCGCAATTGCGCACGGGGGCCGGGACCCATAACCCTAGGGAGAAGTGCGGCACGAGGCTGATAATCACGAGCCTTCGTTAAACTACTCCCTGTGGTTATGGGTCTCGGATCAGCGCTCCGCTTCGCTGCGCTTGTCCGGGACGACACCGGAGATTGGAGCCCGCACGCAACTACCTCACACCACATCATCCGGCGCCAAAGCGCAGCCATTGTCGGGATGGGTCTCGACCTGAAGGGTGGTGTGGCCGATGCGGTGGGAGCGCTTCAGCATTTGCGCCGTCTCCATCAGGAATGCATCGCCGGCGCCGGTGGGCATGACGAGGTGGCAGGTCAGCGCCGTCTCGGTGGTCGAGATCGGCCAGACGTGGAGATCGTGGATCGCGGACACACCGGGACGTGCCAGCAGGAACACCCTGATCGCGGCAATGTCGGTGCCTTTGGGAGCCGCTGCCATCGACATGTCGATGGAGCCGCGGAGCAGGCTGGTGGTGCTCCAGAGGATTGTGACGCAGATGATGAGGCTGGTGACGGGATCGAGCCAGAGCCAGCCGGTCCAGATGATCAGCGCCGCCGAGACCACGACGCCAAGCGAGACCGCGGCGTCGGCCGCCATGTGCAGATAGGCCCCTTCGATGTTGATGTCGTCCTTGCGTCCGCGCGCGAACAGCATGGCGGTGAAACCATTGATGAGGATGCCGATGCCGGCGACCACCATCACGGTGATGCCGGCGACCGGCTCCGGCTCACGCAGGCGCAAGAACGCTTCCCAGCCGATCGCGCCGGTCGCGACCAGCAGGAATACCGCGTTCGCCAGCGCCGCCAGGATGGTGGAGGCGCGCAAGCCATAAGTGAAGCGGCCGCTCGGCGCGCGCCGCGCCGCGATCGATGCGCACCAGGCCACGACCAGGCCGAGCACGTCGCTAAGATTATGGCCGGCGTCCGCAAGCAGGGCAGTGGAGTTGCCGATATAGCCGTAGACGGCCTCGGCCACGACCAGCGCGGTGTTGAGCGAGATGCCGATCGCAAACGCCCTGCCGAAGCTGGCGGGGGCATGGACATGCGCGTGGCCACCATGATCGTGATCATGGCCGTGGCTATGATCATGGTGATGATGGCCGTGATGGTCGTGGCTGCCCACCTCTACCGCTCCCCGGACGCTGCCAAATCAGGCGCCATTGTAGGCGTTTCGTTTGCCACGTCACGGCGGAACAGCACGTAGAGCGCCGGCAGCACCAGCAGCGTCAGCACGGTCGCGGAGATGATGCCGCCGATCACCACGGTCGCAAGCGGCCGCTGCACCTCGGCCCCGGCCCCGGTGGCAAGGGCCATCGGCACGAAGCCGAGGGACGCCACCAGCGCCGTCATCAGCACCGGACGTAGGCGTGTCAGCGCACCCTCGCGCACCGCGTCGGCGACGGGGTGCCCCTCGCTGCGCAGCCGCTCGATGAAGGCGATGATCACGAGGCCGTTGAGCACGGCGACGCCCGACAGGGCGATGAAACCGACGCCGGCGCTGATCGACAGCGGGATGCCGCGAAGCAGCAGCGCCATAACGCCGCCGGTCAGCGCCAGCGGCACGCCGGAGAACACGAGCGCCGCATCCGCCGCCGATCCCATGCCCATGAACAGCAGCAGGAACACCAGCAGCAGCGCCACCGGCACCACCAGCGTCAGCCGCTTGGTCGCCGAGACCAGTTGCTCGAACTGTCCGCCCCAGGCGATCCAGTAGCCCGGTGGCAGCTTGACCTTCTCCGCGGCCGCTGCCTCGGCCTCGGTGACGAAGGAGCCGAGATCGCGTGCGCGGACGTTGGCGGTGACGACGATGCGCCGCTTGCCGTTCTCGCGGCTGATCTGGTTGGGGCCGGGCGTCGCATCGACGGTGGCAACCGACGACAGCGGCACATAGCGCATCTGGGCGAGGAGGGAGCCGGGCAGTGCCGTCCGGATCGGCGCACCGATTGTTGCTTCCTCACCCGGCGGCAGCGGGATCGGGATCGCCCGGATGGCCTCGAGATTGCCGCGCAGATGTTCCGGCAGGCGCACGACAATGTCGAAGCGGCGGTCGCCCTCGAACAGCTTGCCGGCCGACTTGCCACCCACCGCGATCTCGACGATGCCCTGCACCTCGCTGATGCTGAGCCCGTACCGGGCGAGCGCCTGGCGGTCGAGACGGACGGTGAGGATCGGCAGGCCCGAGACCTGCTCAATCTTGACGTCGCTGGCGCCGCGTATGCCGCGGATCGCGGCCTCCACCTGTTTCGCCGCGCCTTGCAGGATGTCGAGGTCGTCGCCGAAGATCTTGACGCCGACATCGCTGCGGACGCCGGAGATCAGCTCGTTGACACGGAACTGGATCGGCTGGGAGATTTCATAAGCGCTGCCGGGGATGTCGTCGGCGGCACGGTCGATGGCCTCGATCACGTCCGACTTGGACCTGCCCGGGTCGGGCCATTCGGCGCGCGGCTTCAGCATAATGTAGCCGTCGGTCTGTGCCGGCGACATCGGGTCGGTTGCGATCTCCGCTGTGCCGATGCGGGTGAAGAACTCCTTCACCTCCGGAATCTGCTTGATGCGTTTTTCCAGCGCCTTTTGCAGGTCCAGCGACTGTGTCAGGCTGGTGCCGGGAATCCGGATCGAAGCCAGCGCGACGTCGCCTTCGTCCAGGCTCGGAATGAACTCACCGCCCATGCGCGCGGCCGCAACGCAGCTTGCAACCACGATGATGGCGGCCATGATTGCGACGCTGAGGCTATGGTCGATCGCAAGCCGGAGCAGGGGGAGGTAGGCGCGCTTCGCCAGCCGCATGAACAGGTTTTCGTGTTCCGATACCTTGCCGGTGACGAAGATCGCGACCGCCGCCGGCACGAAGGTGATGGAGAACAGCACCGCTGCACCCAGCGCCATCAGCACCGTCAGCGCCATCGGCGTGAACATTTTGCCTTCGACGCCGGTCAGCGTCAGCACCGGCAGGTAGACCACCGCGATGATCAGCGTTCCGAACAGGCTCGGCTTGATGACCTCGCGCGACCCCCGCCGGATCGCGCGCAGCCGTTCGGAGATCGTGAGCAGCCCGCCTTTCTCGCGCTGGGCCTCGGCCAGCATGCGCAGGCAATTCTCGACGATGATCACGGCGCCGTCGACGATGATGCCGAAATCGATCGCACCCAGGCTCATCAGGTTCGCGCTGACCTTGGTCTCGACCATGCCGGTGACCGTCATGGCCATCGACAGCGGAATGACGCAGGCCACCACGAGCGCGGCGCGGATGTTGCCGAGGATCAGGAACAGCACGGCCACGACCAGGGCCGCGCCCTCCACCAGATTGTTCTCGACGGTGCGGATGGTGGCTTCGACCAGATCGGTGCGGTCGTAGACGGTCCGCGTCACGACGCCGTCGGGCAGCGATTTAGCGATCTCCTCAAGCCGGGCCGCGACACGGCGCGCCACGGTGCGGCTGTTCTCGCCGATCAACAGCATGGCGGTGCCGAGCACGGTTTCGTCGCCATCGCGCGTCGCGGCTCCGGTGCGCAGGTCGCGACCTTCGGTGACGGTCGCGATATCCCTGATCCTGACGGGATTGCCGCCGCGCGAGCCGATGACGATGTCCCTGATTTCGCCGACATTGCCGACCTGGCCCGGCGAGCGAACCAGATACTGCTCGCCGTTGCGCTCGATATAGCCGGCGCCGACGTTGGTATTGTTGGCGGCGAGCGCCGTCATGACGTCGCGAAAGCCGAGCCGGTAGGCCATCAGCTTGCCGGGATCGGGAAGCACATGGAATTGCCGCTCGAAGCCGCCGATGGTGTTGACCTCGATCACCCCCGGCACGTTGCGAAGCTGCGGCTTGATGATCCAGTCCTGCACGGTGCGCAAATCGGTCAGCGAATAGTCGTGGCCGCCTTGGGTCTTCGCGCCCGCCTTGGCCTCGACGGTGTACATGAAGATTTCGCCGAGCCCGGTCGAGACCGGTCCCATCGCGACCTCGACGCCGGCCGGAAGCTGGTCCTTCACTTGGCTGATCCGTTCGCCGACGAGCTGGCGGGCAAAATAGATGTCGGTGCCGTCCTTGAAGACGACCGTCACCTGGCTCAGGCCGTAGCGCGACAGCGAGCGGGTGTAGTCGAGTTTCGGCAGGCCGCCCATGGCGGTCTCCACCGGGAAGGTGATGCGCTGTTCGGTTTCCAGCGGCGAATAACCGGGGGCGCGGGTGTTGATCTGGACCTGGACGTTGGTGATGTCAGGGACGGCGTCGATCGGAAGGCGCTGGAAATTCCAGGCTCCGAAAGCGACGGCGCCAAGCGCGAGCAGCAGGACCAGCCAGCGCTGCTGCAGCGAGACGGCGATGAGGCGCTCAATCATGCTCGGCCTCGCCCTTGCCCATCTCCGCCTTCACGACGAAGCTGTTTTCCGCGACGTAATGCTCGCCGGCCGAAAGGCCGGCCCTGATCTCGACATGGCGCGGATCGGAATCTCCAAGCTCCACCGGGCGCGCCTCGATCTTGTCGCCATCCTCGCGGACGAACACGATGGTCCTGTTCTCCAGCGTCTGGATCGCGCTTTTGCGCACGGCGACCGCGACGTCGCGCGCGGCGAGGATCAGCCGTGCCGTGACGAACAGGCCGGGACGCAAGCGTCCGTCCGGATTTGCCAGCACCACGCGCGCCAGCGCGGTCTGGGTCTCGCTCGAGCCGATCGGGGCCATGTAGGAGATGGTGCCCTTGATCTCGCCGCGGCCGTCGTCGGGATCGATCAGCACCTCGTCGTTGAGGCGGACGCGCCGCAGATCCTGGCGATAGATGGACAGATCGACCCAGATGGTGGTGAGGTCGGCGACGACGAAAGCGGGCTTCTGCTCGGAGGCGTATTCGCCGAGCGAGATCTGCCGCTCGATGATGGTGCCGGCAAGCGGCGCCTTAAGCTCGTAGACGGTGAGGCTCTGGTTGCTCTCGATCGCGGCGAGCAGATCGTCCTTGCCGACCCTATCGCCGATGCGCTTCTGGATCGATTTGGCGACGCCGGGAAAGCGCGGCGTCACCTGCACCACGGCTTCCTGGTTGGCGCGCAGGATGCCGTTGAAGGCAAGCGTGTCGGTCAGCGTGACGCTCCCGGCTTCCGCCAGCGTCACGCCCGCGGCTGCGAGCTTGACGTCGGAGATGCGGATCCGGTCGGCGCCGTGCTCGTCCTGCTCGACATGGTCGTTCGGCTTCTCCGGCTTCTTGTCTGCGGCGTGTTCGGCCTGCTCGACCCTGGACGGACCGAGCAGGGAATAGCCGTAAGCGCCAAGTGCGCTGGCAACGATTGCGACGAGGATGGTGGAGGACGTCTTCATCGTGCGCTCTCCCGCGCCAGCGTGAAGGGATTGCCGACGAGGCCTTCGATGGTCGCCACCCCCGCGTGGAAATTCTGCAGCGCCTCCTGCTCGCGCAGCCGCGCCTGGGTGAGGCTGGCCTGGGCATCGAGCACTTCGAGCAGGCTGAAGCGGCCCTGGCCGTAGCCTTGAGCGATGGCGTCCGAGGCTTCGGTGGCTTTGGGAATGGCGCTCTCGCGCAGCACCGCGAGCTCGCGCAGCGAGCCCTGGAGCGAGTCGTAGGCGCGACCTGCGACCACGATCAGCGTGTTGCGGTTGGCCTCGCGCTCGGCCTTGGTCTTGGCGAGGCTTTCCTGCGCCGAAAGGATATTGCCCTGGTTCTGGTCAAACACGGGGATCGGCACCGAGACGGTGAGGCGTGCTGCGTCATCATTGGTCTCGTTGAAATGGCGCCAGCCGGCGGCGATCCGCACGTCGGGATAGGGCCGCAGCCGCGCCAGCAACAGCTCGGCGTTGCGCTGGGCATAGATCGCGGTCCAGCGCACCAGCTGCGGATTGGCATCGATCGCGGCGACGACCGACTGGAATGTCGGCGGCCGGCCCATGGTGTCGAGCCGTCCGGAGACCTCGCTGAATTTCGGTGCCGCGTCGCCCATCAGGACTGCAAGCTCGCGCCGGGCGCTGGCCAGCGTCGCCTTGAAGCGCTCGCGGTCGGCCTTCACCAGGGCGGAAGCCACTTCCGCGCGGCCGGTCTCGGCCGGCGAGGAGGCACCGGCCTCGACGCGGCGGCGCAAGAGCGGCGTCAGCCGGTCAATAGCGGTGATCTGCTCGTCGAGGATCTGGATGCGCCGCTGTGCGCCGAGCACGCTGAGGAAAGCGATCGCGGTCTCCGACAGCACCTCCAGCCTGACGGCCTTGCGCTGGATCGCGGCGACCTCGATCCCGGCGACACCCGCTGCAATCCGCGCGTCGCGCTTGCCGAACAGCTCGAAGGCCTGGCTGATCTGGAGCGTGGTCTCGGCCGATCGCGTGCCGCGATAGATGCCGGACCCGAATGAATTGTCCTGTTCGTAGGTCAGTTCCGGATTGAGAAGCGCACCTGCCTGGATGCGCTGGCCCGTGGCGATGCCGACATCGCGCTCCGCCGCGGTCAGCCGCGGGCTCGTGGCCAGCGCGCGCGAGAGCGCGCTCCGCATCGTCAGTGTCTGGGCGTGAGACGGCGCAAGCGCCAATCCGGCAATCAGACACGCTGCCGCGCACGCCAGGCGCGCGGCCATTCCCCTGCAAAACATGAAACCGACCTGTAAAGGATGAACCCAATGGGCGCGCGTGGCGCCCGACCAATCCGTTCAGGCCATATCTTTGGGAGGCGGGGAGTCGGTATCGGGGACAATGCCAGCGAGCCGGGGTGCGCGTTGCGGGCGCGATGCGGACACGAGCCCGATCGATGCGGCCGGTGGCGACGGCTGCGCCACCGTCACCGAGAAGCAGCCATGGCAATGATGCCCGCCGACGGCCTTGTGGTCGTTGTGATCTGTGGAGCTGTCGAGGACCGCGCTGATCTCCGAGCCGCCACCGGGCGTGGTCACGTCGATGTCGTGCAGGCCATGCAGCGCTCCCGCGAGCAGGTAGACAACCGCGATCAGCACAGACAGGCGGGGGGCGCCCGGGGGGGGGGGGGGGGGGGGGGGGGGGGGGGGGGGGGGGGGGGGCCGGATTAAAAAGGTTGGGGGGGGGGGCCGCGGGGCAGGGGGGGGGGGGGA